>DATAKF010000132.1:0-21727 GCA_036261775.1 Polyangiaceae bacterium
AAAATCCATCAAGTTTCTGGTCGAGGTCGTGGGCGCCGTGCTGCAACTGGTTGCGTTCAGCGGACTACTCTGGTCAATCTCGAAGACGCTAGTGTGGTTCTTGGTGCTGTACGCCGTGCTCGGAACGCTCATCACCTTCGGCGTCTTCGGCAAGCCGCTGATCGCTCTGAACTTCCAGCAACTGCGCAGAGAAGCAGACTTTCGCTTCGGACTGATGCGGGCCCGCGAGAACGCAGAAGCCATCGCCTTCTATCGGGGCGAAGGCGCCGAGGCCACGCAAGTCAGGCGGCGTTTCGAGCTGCTCTTCGGCAACTACGCCAAGCTGCTCAAGCGCACGCTGGGCCTCAACGTGTTTCAGTATGCGTACACGTTCCTCACGTACATCTTGCCCAGCATCATCGTCGCTCCCCAAATCCTTTCGGGCGAGCTGGAAGTGGGCCGCGTGGTGCAGGCGGCTGGGGCCTTTGCGGCCATGCTGGGCTCGCTGACCATCTTCGTCGACAACTTCGAGCTGCTGAGCAGCTTCGCCGCGGGTATCGATCGCCTGCACGCCTTCGACCACGCGCTCAACGTCGAGCGCGGGCGTGATCCAGCGGCTACTCTACAGCGGCTGGAGCAGCCGGTGCTGGAGCTTCGGCAGCTTACGCTGCGCACCCCGGACTCGCTGAGGCTGCTCATCCATGAAGTGTCGTTGCGTGTCGAAGCAGGACGGGGATTGCTGATCGTAGGTCCGAGCGGCTGCGGCAAAAGCTCGCTCTTGCGTGCTTTGGCGGGGCTGTGGGACTGCGGGAGCGGCACGATATTACGCCCTGATTTGGACGACATGCTGTTCCTGCCGCAGCGGCCCTACATGATACTGGGAACCCTACGCCACCAATTGCTGTACCCCAAGGCGACGCGCGAGCCCAGCGAGGCCGAGCTGCGACGGGTGCTCGAGTCCGTGAACCTGCCAGAGCTGGTCGAGCGCTGCGGCGGCTTCGACGTGGAGCTGGACTTCGGCAAGCTGCTCTCGATCGGCGAGCAACAACGGCTGGCCATCGCGCGCGTGCTGCTGAGCAAGCCGCGCTACGTGATGCTCGACGAAGCGACGAGCGCGCTCGACGCCATCAACGAACAGGCGCTGTACGAGCTGCTGCACGCAACGGACGCCACGCTCGTCAGCGTCGCGCATCGGCCCGAGCTCGGCAAGTACCATGCGCAGGTGCTGGAGCTCGGGGTGGACGGCTCCTGGCAATTGAAACCAACGGAACCGGACGGCGTAGTGGCTTCCTGCGCTTGCGCGAGCTCGACATGACGAAAAGCAAAGTCGCGGTGATGCGGGTAACGTCGGCTACCGTCCTGCGCGACATCGAGCAGTTGTGCGAGCTCGCTGGCATGAGCGCAGCGCTCGACCACGCCGCCGGTACCATCCTGAAGGACAACATCTCTTGGCACTACCCATTTCCGGGCGCCAACACGACTCCCTGGCAACTGGAGGGCGCGATCTTGGCGCTCAGGGCGGCGGGATTTCGGGACCTCAGTTGCGTCCAGAACAAGACGGTCGTCACCAACGCCTTCAAGGGCGAGGACCTGAACCACTACCTTCCGGTGCTCGGGCGACACGGCGTGCCCGTGCTCTACAACTTCAAAGAAAGCGACATGAAGTGGGTGGAGTACCGACCGCGCGCCCGAATGCGCGTGCTACAGCGAATCTTCCCGGACGGGCTCCGCCTGCCCGATTATTTCTTCGGCAAGAACGTCGTGCACTTACCGACGGTCAAATGTCACATCTACACCACCACTACCGGCGCCATGAAGAACGCTTTTGGTGGGCTCCTCGACACCAAAAGGCACTACACGCACAGCTGGATTCACCAAACGCTGGTCGACCTGCTGGCGATTCAGCAGGAGATCCACGCCGGTCTGTTCGCGATCATGGATGGCACCACGGCGGGCAACGGGCCGGGGCCCCGCACCATGATTCCCGTCGTGAAGAACTGCATGCTGGCCAGCGCCGATCAGGTGGCCATCGACGCCGTGGCGGCCAAGATGATGGGCTTCGACCCCATGTCGATCGAGTACATCCACCTCGCGCACCAGGCTGGCCTGGGCACGGGTGACCCGCGCGAGATCGAGGTCGTTGGCGCCGACATTTCCCAAGAAAGCTGGGGATTTTCCGTTGGCGATAACGCGGCGAGCCGAGTCGGAGATGCGCTGTGGTTTGGGCGCCTCAAAGGGCTGCAGAAGCTGCTCTTTCACACGCCCCTCGTGCATCTATTCGCAGCTGGCAGTGAGGCGTACCACGACTACTACCGCTGGCCCTTCAAGGACGCTCGCACCTTCGAGGCCTGGCAGAGGTCGACGGAGTGGGGCGCGTTGTTCGAGCGCTACGGACGCGGCTCCGCCGAGCCCTGACGTTCGTGTCCGCACAGCACGCGTAGCGCGTTGTCTCGGAAGATCTTGCGGATGACGTCGCGAGGCACGCCGCTTTCAGCAAGGGCTTCCACCAAGCGCGGAAAGCGAGCAGCGCTGTCGATGCCGAGTGGTGGAATGGCTCCGGTCTCGAACCCGGAAGCCAGCGCGACGGCGTCGGCACCCGCAACCCGGATCAGGTGTTGGAGCTGACGGAGCACGTCCGAAGTGTCCGACTGCGCGCCGTCGCCGAGCACCTCGCGGTCCAGCGATAGGCCGACGACACCGCCAGTCTGTGCGATCGCGCGAAGCTGCCAGTCCGCCAGACTGCCCGGCCGAGCGCGCACGGTGCGGGAGCTTCCGCGCGTGTCTATTACCGGCGTTCCCAGCTGCTTGGCGAGCTCGACCACCTCCAGAATGGCAACGTCCGACAGGTTGGCGACGTCCACCAAGGCGCCCGCGCGCATGACCGTCTCGGCAACGCGGCGTCCAACCGGCGTCAGCCCGGACACGCGCTCTGGCCCGCTCGGGAACGCGGAGCTCGCGAGCGCGCTATCGAGCCTGCCCGCGAAACCAAACACCCGAATGCCGCGCGCTGTCCATGCGAGCACCTCGTCCGGCTCGGCCGCCAACATCGCGGGCGCCTGCAACTCGAACCAGGTCGACACGCGCGCAGGCGCGGGCGAGCAGCCGAGCGCATCGAAGGCTTGCGTGCTCGCCATAGCGCTCCGAAAGCGCGCAAACCGAACCGCGAGCTGCGCCGACGAACCTTCGCCGGCCCCCGCAGTAAATCGCGTGAGAACCCCCCGAACCTGGCCCTGATGCAGTTGAACGATGCCGGCCTGGCCGACGCCCTGCCAGAGGTTGCGCCTTGGCTGCTCGACGTTTTGCGCCAAACCCACGTTCAAGTCGAGGACGGGCATCAGCTCGGCAGGCTTGCTGCGAGCAGGTGCCGCACCGGCGACGACGACCAAAGCTGCCGCGAGGAATGATGGCAGGCGCACCCCCTGCCCCGACGCAATGTGTATGCCAACCAACGCAGGAGCAACGCCAGCCCCACGGCAGGGAGCACGCGCAGTCTCGTCCGCAGTCGGTGCGCCGGGGCGCGCATAATCTGCGTCGACCGACGGCGGCTAGCTGCGCATTTCCTGTTCGTTGCGGGCGGCATGCTCGATGCAACGCGCGGGCTCCGGAAGGCGAAGCATGCGCTACACGATCCCGTTCGAGCAGGTAGAGTTGAAAGACATCGCCGAAGTCGGCGGCAAGAACGCATCGCTGGGCGAGCTCACCAAAGCGCTCGTGCCGCAGGGCGTGGCGGTGCCGCGCGGGTTCGCGCTCACGGCCCAAGCTTTTCGCGAGCACCTGCTGCAGGCGGGCCTGACAGACCCCATCTACGCCGCGCTCGAGAAGTGGGATTCGAGCAACGTCGCCGACCTCGCCAAGCTCGCCGCCGCCATTCGCCAGCAGATTCGCCAGGCGCCGCTGCCCGCGGAGATCGTGCGCGATCTAACTCGAGCGTACGGGGAACTCTCGAGGAGCTACGGCGAGAGCGAGACCGACGTCGCGGTGCGCTCCAGCGCCACCGCCGAGGACCTGCCGACCGCATCCTTCGCCGGACAGCAGGAGTCCTACTTGAACGTGCGCGGTCCCGCTGCCCTCGCCGAGGCGGTGCGAGACTGCATGGCCTCGCTCTTCACCGATCGGGCGATCGCCTACCGCGCCGAGCGCGGCTTCGACCACCGCAAGGTGGCGCTATCGGTCGGAGTCCAAAAGATGGTGCGGAGCGATCTGGGCTCCGCAGGGGTAATCTTCACCCTCGACACCGAAAGCGGGTCCAGAGAGGTGGTGCTCGTCACCAGCTCTTGGGGCTTGGGTGAGAGCGTCGTCAAGGGGCGGGTCAACCCGGACGAGTTTTGGGTTCACAAGCCCACCTTCGAGCAAGGCTTCGCGCCGATCATTCGGCGCGACGTCGGGGACAAGCGAGTGACGCTCGTCTACGGTCCCGACGGCAGCACCCTCGAGCAGAACACCCCGGCGAACCTGTCGAGCGTGCTGAGCCTGCAAGACGCAGACGTGCTCACGCTGGCTCGCTGGGCGCTAGCCATCGAACGGCACTATTCGGCAAGCGCCGGGCGAGCCACGCCCATGGACATCGAGTGGGCCCGCGACGGACGGAGCGGTGAGCTGTTCATCGTGCAAGCCCGCCCCGAGACCGTGCATGCGCAGCGTACTTCCAGCCTCGAGTCGTTCCAGCTACGGGGCACCGGAGAGCTGCTGGCGCGCGGCAAGAGCGTCGGCGCCAAGATTGGCGTAGGCGCGGTCAGAGTCATCCACGACGTCTCGGAGCTGTCGGTGTTCCAGCCTGGTGAGGTGCTGGTGGCGCCCATGACCGACCCCGACTGGGAGCCCGTGTTGCGCAAAGCCGCCGCCGTGGTGACGGACCAGGGCGGGCGCACCTGCCACGCCGCGATCATCTCTCGGGAGTTGGGCATTCCGTGCGTGGTGGGCACGCACGACGGCACGACGTCGCTAAAGCCCGGGCAGCAAGTCACGGTCTGTTGCGCGGAGGGCGACGAAGGCCACGTCTACGCAGGCGCACTGCCGTTCGAGCGCCGCGAGGTCGACGCGGCAGCTCTGCCAACGCCCCGCGTGCCGGTGATGCTCAACGTCGCCAACCCCGAGACCGCGTTTCAGTTGGGCCAGCTGCCCAGCGCCGGGGTGGGGCTCTTGCGCGTGGAGTTCATGGTCCAAAGCCAGATTGGCATCCACCCCATGGCGCTGGTTCACCCGGATCGCGTCAACGATGCCAACGAGCGCCAAGCGATCTTGGACCGAATCGGCGCGGTGAAAGACCCCACCCGCTACTTCGTGGAACGCATGGCGCTCGGCGTGGCGCAGATCGCTGCTGCCTTCTACCCCAGGGACGTCATCGTGCGCTTCTCGGATTTCAAGACCAACGAGTACGCGGGCTTGCTCGGCGGCTCGGCCTTCGAGCCCCACGAGGAAAACCCGATGATCGGCTTTCGCGGCGCCTCGCGCTACTACCACGAGCGCTACCGCGAAGGGTTTGCCCTCGAGTGCCAGGCCATCGATCGTGTGCGCAACCTGATGGGCCTGCGCAACGTCAAGGTGATGGTGCCGTTCTGTCGCACCATCCAAGAAGCTCGCCACGTGCTCGACGAGATGGCACGCAACGGGCTACGCCGCGGAGACCAAGGCCTCGAGATTTACGTGATGTGCGAGATCCCCAGCAACGTGATCCTCGCCGACGATTTCGCGCAACTGTTCGACGGATTCTCGATTGGCTCCAACGACTTGACACAGTTGACGCTCGGTATCGACCGCGATTCGGCCACGCTGGCGCCGCTCTTCGACGAGCAAAATCCAGCGGTGCTCAAGTCGCTGGAGCACGTCGTCCAAGCGGCGCACCGCCACGGCTGCAAGGTGGGCATTTGCGGGCAAGCTCCCAGCGACCACCCGGAGTTCGCCAAGTTCCTGGCGGACATCGGCATCGACTCGATCTCCGTCACGAGCGACGCCTTGCCGGCAGTCTGCACCATCCTTGCTGCTGGGCCGGTCGACGCCCAGCACATCAACGCAGCCGAATGAGGTCCGCTTGCTCGACGCTCTGATTCCAGCGCCTCGGCTCGTGGAGGTCGATCACGTCGACCTCGCCGCTCCTCCCCAGCAGGTCTGGGACCTGGTGCGGCACGGCGATCTCGCGCTGTCGCCGCTCGTTCGGGCGCTCTTCGCGGTAAGGACGCTGCCGGAGCGCTTGGCAGGCAAGCCGGCGTTGGCGTCACTCCTCATCGACGACATGCGCTCGACGCCCGAGCGCCCCGGCTTCTCGCTGTTGCTCGACGCCCCCCCCCATGGCTTCGCCGTCGGCGCGATCGGCAAGGTTTGGCACGCGGACATCCCATTCGTTTACGTTCGGGACGCTGCAGAATTTGCCGCCTTCTGCGAAGAGGATTTCGTCAAGGTAGCCTGGTGCATCCGCGTCTTACCTCTGGGCGAGAAGGACACTCGCCTGGAGCTCGAGGTGCGGGTCGACGCGACGGACGAGCCTGCCTGGCACAAGTTCGAGCGCTATTTCCGGCTGATCGGCCCTGGTTCGCACTTCATTCGGCGGACCTTGTTCGCGAGCTTGGCGCGCGAGCTGGGTACGCCGGAGTTGGCCGAAAAACAGCGCCCCCTTGCGGGCGACGAGCTCTTGCCCGCAGCCGGAGCCGAGGCCACGGGCGGCATCAACATCGCCGCCACACCCGAGCAAATATGGCCCTGGCTGCTGCAGATGGGCTGCCGCCGGGCTGGGTTCTATAGCGTCGATTGGCTCGACAACGGCGGAGCCCGCAGCAGCCGGGAGCTCGTCCCCGAGCTGTTGCATCTGGCGGTAGGGCAAATCATACCCGCCACGCCCGAGGGCGACGACGGCTTCGAGGTCCTGCGGCTCGAGGCGCCTCACGTGCTGGTGCTCGGCGGCTTGTACGATGTCGACACCTCGCAGCAATTGAAGTTCACGGCCACGCGACCCGAGCATTACTGGCAAGTCACGTGGGCGTTCGTGCTCGAGCCGCTCAACGCCGACACGACGCGGCTTCATGTCAGGGGGCGAGCTGCGTTCCCCGAGACCGGTATCGTTCACGCGAGCTGGCTGCGACCCGTGCATCATTTCATGCAGCGACGAATGCTCGAGCACCTCGCTGCGCGCGTGGAGCAGCGCCTGCCTCGGGACGACTACCGGGACGTCCTGGCTGGCGTCGGCGGAGCCGCGTTGATGCTGGCAGCGCTGCTCACCCCCTTCTTGCGGCACGCACGCTGTCACTGGGGGGTCAGTGAGACCGAGGCCAATGCACCCCACGTCGGTGATCACCTCGTGCCGGCTCCGCTATGGGCCTGGACGCATGGCGTCGAGATCGACGCGCCACGTGACCGCGTCTGGCGCTGGGTCTCGCAGCTGGGGGCCGATCGGGCCGGCTTCTACAGCTATCAATGGCTAGAGAACCTCGTTGGTTGCGGAATCCGCAACGCAGACGCGGTGCACCAGGAGTGGGAGCTCGAGCTGGGCGACACCCTCGTGCTCCATCCCAAAGTCCCTCCGTTGGCGATCGTGCAGCTCGAGCCAGGTCGGCATCTCGTCGCGTATGCACCGATGGATGAGGCGGCGCGGGCATCCGGCAAACCGTGGGCCGTGGCCAGCTGGCTGTTCGAGCTTCAAGATCTGCCCCAAAATCGTACGCGGCTCATCAGCCGATACCGGGTCGACTGCTCGCGCGACTTCGCGAATCGGCTCGCATTGGGTCCGAGCCTGCTGGAACCCATCGGCTTCGCGATGGATCGTCGAATGCTCCTGGGCGTCAAGCAGCGCGTGGAGCGCGAGTCACGCCAGCTCCAGACCAGCTTCGTCGGCTCCGAGCAACCACGGCCCGAGGACTAGCCTGTCCACACGCGCGCTCGGCGCGTGAAGTGAAGACGCAGAGCTTGCGCGCCGCGCAAGCTCTGCGGCCAAGCAGACGCGAAGCGAGGCGAGGCTCGCCGTCAGGGGCTCCGTGGGCGGCGCCGCGCCGGAGCCGAGGTGCCTGGCACGTTTGCTGCTGAGCCAGCCCTCGTGACCAGCCCGCCCGATACAGCCAGCAACAAAGGTAGTCCTCGAGAACGCATCTTGGCCGCGCTGTTCCGACCGTTCAGCAAGGTCGAGCCAGGAGAGGTGCTGACCGTTTCAATCCTCACGTTCACGGCTTTCTTGCTACTGACCGCGTACTACCTCCTGAAAACGGTGCGCGAGCCGCTGATTTTGCTGCAGGGCGGTGCGGAGGTGAAGCTCTACGCGCGAGCCGGGCAGGCGCTGCTGATGGCCGTGTTCGTTCACTTCTATGGGGAGCTGGCACGCAGCGTCGGGCGAACGAAGCTCCTCGGCATCGTCTTTCTGTTCTTCATTTCGAACCTGCTCGTCTTCGCCGTCCTGGCAGGCTCACCGATACAGATAGGCCTGGCGTTCTTTCTTTGGGTGGGCGTGTTCAGCTACACCATCGTGGCCCAGTTCTGGGGCCTGGCCGCAGATCTATGCAGCGAAGAGCAGGGCAAGCGGCTGTTCCCGATCATCGGCGCCGGTAGCTCGCTCGGCGCCGTTGCGGGTGCCAGGCTCGCCAAGTCCCTGGTGCCGCTCGGACCACAGGCGCTGATGGGCGTCGCCATCGTGATCTTGCTCTTGTGCGCGTCGTTGATGATGGTGGCGGGGCGACGCCCGCTTTCAACTGCCAGCAAGCAAGCCGCGCCCGAAGCGTCCGCACCGCTGGCTCAAGAGGGCGCGTTTCGGCTGCTGTCTCGAGACAAGTACCTGCTGCTGATCGCCGGCATGGTCATCTTTCTGAACTGGGTGAACAGCTCGGGCGAGTACTTGCTAGACCGCGCGCTGCTGGTCGCTGCCAAGGCCGCCGTTGGTAGCGACCCCCAAGTCTTCGTGGGTACCTTCAAGGCGGACTACTTCGCCTGGTACAACCTGCTGGGCCTCACGCTCCAGCTGTTCGGGGTGTCGCGTATCTTGAAGCTGGTGGGCGTCCGCAAGGCCCTGTTCGTCTTACCGGGGTTCGCGCTGCTCGCCTACGGTTCAGCCATGTTTCTGCCGGTGCTGGCCGTCATGCGGCTGGTCAAGATCGGCGAAAATAGCATCCAGTACTCGCTGCAAGACACCACCCGCAACGCTCTGTTTTTGATGACGTCGCGAGTGGAGAAGTTCGTCGGCAAGACAGCCGTGGATACGGTCGCGGTTCGCATGGGCGCCATCATGTCGGCCGTGACCGTCTACTTCGGCTCCCGCGCCGGCTGGTCGATCGCCACGTTTGCCGGCATCAACGTCGCTCTGGCTGTCGTATGGCTGGCGTTCGTCGTGGTAATCGGCCGAGAACATTCGCGCCGCAGCGAAGAAGGCGAGGACGCACTCGCGGCCGAGCCACGTCAGCCTGGGGCAGGGTTGACCTCCAGCGCCCCGGGTAGCGCGGCGTGAGGACGCTGCCTTTGCTCGTTGCCTTGGTGCTGACGCCGGTCGTGTGTCGCGCTGAAGGGCCTGCGAGACCGGCCGGTCCCAAGACGTCGGCGAGCTCGCTGTGGCACGAGTCGATGCCGACGTTCTCCTGGCCGGAGGGCGTTGCAACGGTCTCAGCGGGAGTGCTCACGGCCGTGCTCGCCCTGCGCCCGCCGCCGCAGGAGGCGCGCTGGCGAAGCGGCATCTTGTTCGATACGGCAGTGCGCCAGCGCCTGCGCTTGGAGTCCGCGAGCGACCGTCACCTGGCCCGCCGCGTGGGTGACGTGACCTACTACGCCGCCCCCCTGCTCCCCTTGATCATAGACCCGCTGGTGGCTTCGCTCGCCGCGCGCGGAGATCGCCGCGCGGCGCTCAACCTTGAGTTGGTGGGACTCGAAGCCTTCAGCTACGCAGGGCTGCTGTCGTTCGTGTCCACGCGAATCTCGGTCCGAGAGAGGCCCGACACCACCGAGTGTCTCCGGCAGCATCCCGACGGGGCCGGCTGCGAGTTCGATACCGAGGCGTTTTGGAGCGGGCACACCTCGATTGCGGCGGCCTCGGCGGGTTTGGTCTGCGCCAGTCACCAGTACATGCCGCTTTGGGGTAGCCCAGCGGCCGATGTCAGCGCCTGTGCGCTCGCGGCGACGGGCGCGCTGGTGACAGGCGTTACTCGGCTAGCAGCGGATCGACACTACGCCACCGACGTGATCATGGGGTTGGGGGTGGGCTTTGGTTTTGGCTACGGGGTGCCCGTGCTGCTGCATTACGCGCGAAGGAAGCCCGGTGTCACCGTAACCCTCGCGCCGAGCACCGCTGGCTCGGGCGCCACCTTCAACGTCGCCGGACTCTTTTGAGACCAGCCATGCCACGGATTCTTCAAAGAGCCGGCCGCACCGTGGAACGACTCATCGGCGCCGAGGTTCGGCCTGGCGAGTGGCACCTGGTGCTGTTGTTCTTTGCGAACCTATTTCTGCTGCTCGCGGCCTATTACATCCTCAAGGTCATTCGTGAGCCGCTGATCCTGCTCGAAGGCGGGGCAGTCGAGCGCAGCTACGCGCGAGGCTTGCAGGCCCTGTTGCTCGTCTTGTTCTTACCGATCTACGGCCTGCTAGCGAATCGCTACGAGCCCGCCAAGCTCGTGAAGTGGGTCATGGGCGTATTCGTATTGTGCGTGGGCGGCTTCGTGTTTCTCGGTGAGCTAGGCCTGCACGTGGGGTTCGCGTTCTTCGTGTGGCTCGGCATGTTCAGCACGCTGGCGGTCGCTCAGTTCTGGTCCTTGGCGACCGACGTGATGACAGAGACCGAAGGCAAGCGGCTGTTTCCGCTGATCGCAGCCGGCGGAACCTTGGGCGGTATCTTTGGTTCGCAGGTCGCAGCGCGCTTGATTGACGGTCACCCCAACCAGCTGATGCTCGTTGCTGCTGCGATCCTCGTAAGCTGTGCCCTACTCACGCACATGACCTACGACGTGGCCGCGACGCACCGCCGGGTCCCCAACAGTCGTGCGCAAGAATGGGATGACCGCGGAGGCTTCACGTTGGTCGTTCAAGACCGTTACTTGTTCCTGATCGCGCTATCGGTGTTGCTCCTGAACTTCGTGAACACCACGGGAGATTTCGTCTTGGCTCAGCTGGTCAGGACTACTGCAGAGTCGTTGCCGCAAGCCGAGCGTCAGCACTACATTGCAAGCTTCTACGGCAACTTCCAAACGCTCATCAGCCTAGTCGCGGCCGCCGTGCAGATTCTGTTCGTCGCGCGCGCGTTCAAGTCGATTGGCGTCGGAAGCGCGCTGCTGTTCTTGCCGCTGTTCGCGCTAACGGGCTACGCGGCGTCCGCTGCGGCACCGCTGCTCGGACTGGTCGCGACCGTGAAGGTGATCGAGAACAGCGCTGACTACTCGCTCCAAAATACCGTCCAACAGGCGCTCTTTCTGCCTACGCCACGTGACGCCAAGTACAAGGCCAAAGCCGCCATCGATACGTTGTTCGTGCGGCTCGGAGACTTGGGCTCGACGGCAGTAGTGTTCGTCGGTGCCTTACTCGGGCTAGGCATAGGTCATTACGCTCTCGTCAACGTGGTGATGAGTGGCGCGTGGATAGTCGTGGCGATGCGGATCCGCCGGTTGGCGCTCGCGCCGAAGCGGACGCCGGAGCTGGGCGAGCAGGTCAAGATGCTTGGGAGCCGCGCACGGTGAGAACCGGCACCGGGCTCAGCCGCACCAGCTTTTCGGCGACGCTGCCCAGCATGACACGCTCGACGCCGTGACGGCCATGCGTCCCCATCACCACGAGGTCAGGCTTCGTTTCTTCGATGGCGTCCATGATCCCGGCCCAGGGCACGCCCGTCTTGAGCATCGACTGCGCGCCCGGCACGATCTTCCGCGCGCTCTCCAGGGCCTCGGCCAAGTGATTGACGGCGGCGTCCTCCACGCGAGTGATGACTTCGGAGTTGAGCATGAAGTCCATGTAAGGATAGATGGGAACTTCCCAAACGTGCAGCACGGTCAGCTTGGCGTCGCAGGTCAACGCCAAGGAGGCCGCCGTCTCGAGCGCGGCAGCGGTCGCCTTTCCGAAGTCGGTCGCGACGAGGATGTGCTTGAAGGTCTTCATGGGGTTCTCCAGCGGGCGTGCTGTGCTGGGCACGAGCGACTGCACGCGGCGTGCCGGAGCACGGGGCTCGGCAGTTCGAAGCGAACCCGGGTAGCCGCACCACCCGCGCACGCGCAGAATTTTCGCGCGCTCGCAGTTCCTGCGCTCGATGGTCTAGGACGGGCTATCCGCGAGGAACGTGGCGGACGTCCTCGCCCCGCGCAGTGTAGATGGCCATCTCCGCCACGTTGGTGGCGTGCTGTGCGATGCGCTCGAGGTGCCTGGTCACCAGCAAGATGGCCAGAGCCTCCTCCAAAGTGCTCGGGTCGCGTTGGATGGAGTCGCGTAGCTCCGCCGCCAGCCGCGACACCCAGGCCTTGACGCGCTCGTCGGCGGTCGCCGTAGCTTGCGCTTCGTCGACGTTCCTTTGCACGAAGGCCTCGAGCGCGTCGCGAAGCACCGTCAAAGCCGCCTCGGCCAGGCCGCTCAAGTCCTGCTCGGCGCGCAAGCGAGCTGCGCGGAGGCTGCCGACGCTCTCGGCGATACTCACCGCAAAGTCACCGATGCGCTCCAGGTCGGTGACTATCTTCAGTACTGCGGCGATGAAGCGCAAATCGGAGGCCGCCGGCTGGTGCAGGGCCAGCAGGCGCACGCAGCGCTCGTCGAGCTCACGCTCCAGCCCGTTCACCTCGCCGTCGCCGGCTACGACGCGGCTCGCAGCCAATGGCTCCCGCTGAATCAAGGCTTGGACGGCATTCGTCACTTGAGCGTCCACCACTCGACCCATTTTCAGGATTCCGCGACGAACCTCCTGTAGCTCCGCGTCGAAGCGGGCGCTCAGGTGCCTGTGGTCTTCAGTGTTGCTGTGAGCGTCGTTCATCCATACCTGCCCGTTACGTAGTCTTCGGTGCGCTTGTCGCGCGGTTGAGTGAACAGCGCTGCGGTCGAGCCCATCTCCACGAGCTCTCCCAGCAGCATGAAGCCCGTCTCGTCGGAGATGCGCGCGGCCTGCTGCATGTTGTGGGTCACGACGATGACCGTGTAGCGCTGCGCGAGCGTTCGCATCAGCGCCTCGACGCGCATGGTCGCTACGGGGTCCAGCGCCGAGCACGGCTCGTCCATCAGGAGCACGGTGGGTTCCACCGCCAGCGCTCGCGCGATGCACAAGCGCTGCATCTGCTCTGGCGCCAGGGACAGCGCGCTTTCGTCCAGTCTTTCGCGCAATTCTTGCCACAGGCCGACGGCTTCCAGGTAGCGCTCCGCCAGTTGCTCGAGCGCCACGCCGCTTGCCATGGCGTGGATACGCGGCCCGTAAGTGACGTTGTCGTAGATCGAAAGCGGAAACGGGTTGGGGCGTTGAAACACCATACCAACGCGCCGTCGCAACGCGTAGACGTCGGCGTCGGGCGCGTACACGGGTTGGCCGTCGACCTCGACCGTGCCTTCGATACGGCAGCCCGGTATGGCGTCGTTCATTCGGTTGAAGACACGCAGCAGCGAGCTCTTCCCACAGCCTGAAGGCCCAATCAACGAGGTGAGCCGACGCTCCCGGAATTCGATGCTCACGTTCTTGACGGCGTGAAATGTGCCGTAGTGCACGTCTAGGTGCTCGGTTCGCACGCTGAAGGGGCCCGACATCAGCCGAACCTCCCTTCGACGTAGTCGACAGTGCGCGGGTCCGTGGGCGCGGTGAAGATCCGGTTGGTCGGGCCGTCCTCGACAAGAATTCCGGACAGCATGAACGCGGTCCGGTCGCTGACACGCGCTGCTTGCTTGGTGTTGTTGGTGACGATCACCCAGGTGAAGCGCGTCTGCAGAGCACGCATCATTTCTTCGATTTTGGCGGTCGAGATTGGGTCGAGCCCCGAGCACGGCTCGTCGAGCAAGATGACCTCCGGCGAGAGCGCAATGGCGCGGGCGATGCACAGGCGCTGTTGCTGACCACCCGAAAGCGTCGTGGCCGGGGTGTGCAGCCGATCTTTGACTTCTTTCCACAGGTCGGCGCTGCGCAGCGCACCCTCGACCAAGGCGTCGAGCGTTTCGCGCCGCGTCTGACCGGCCAAACGCGGACCAAAGGTCAGGTTCTGATAGATCGAGCCGGGTAACGGCTGGGGCGTCGCTAGCACCAAACCGACCCGGCGCCGCAGCAGGGCGCGGTCCACGTCCGGGGCGAGCACGTCCTTGCCGTCCAACATGATCTTGCCAGCCACGCTCGCCTGATCCACCTCGACGGAGAGCAGATTCATGGTGCGCAAGAGTGAGGTCTTGCCGCTACCGGCAGGGCCAATCACGGCGTAAATCGCGCCAGCTGGAATCGACAGCGAAAGGTCGCGCACGGCGCTCCGACCAGCATAGCCGACGCTGAGGCCCTGGACGTCCAGCTTGGCCCCAGCGCTCATCCGTACCTCCGCGCGAGGCGATGCATCGCAAAGCTGGAGCCCAGGTTGACGACGGTGATCGTCAACACCAATACCGCGGCCGTGGCGTAGGCGTGCTCTGCCGAGACGCCCTCGCGTGCCAGCTGGTAGAAGTGAATCGAGAGCGTTCGCGTGCCGTCTAGCACCGAGCGCGGCGGGTGGAGCGGCAGGCTGGAGCCGGCCGTGAAGATCAGCGCCGCCGTTTCCCCGACCGCTCGGCCCAGACTCAAGATCAAACCCGTGAAGATACCGGGCAGCGCGGCGGGCAACACGACCCTGAGAATCGTCTGCCACTTGGTGGCGCCGAGCGAGAGCGATACTTCTCTGTAGGCACGGGGCACCGCCTTCAGCGCTTCCTCCGAAGTGCGGATCACCAGCGGCAGCGTCATCAACGCCAGCGTCAAAGCCCCAGACAGGATGGACCAGCCGAGCCCGAGGGTAGTGACGAACAAGACGAAGCCAAACAGGCCGATGATGATGGACGGAACACCAGCCAGGCATTCACTGCCGAAGCGTATGGCGCGCGTCAGGCGTCCCTCCTTCGTATATTCGGCCAAGTACACCGCAGTGCCCACGCCCAGCGGGGTGGCGACCACGACCCCGAGCAGCGTCACCTCCAGAGTTCCGACCAGGATCGGAAAGACTCCTCCGCGGCGACCGCTGTCGGCCGGCGCAGCGCTGAGAAACTCCCAATCGACGTGGGCTAAGCCTCGATGCAGCACGAATCCCACGACCAGGGCCAAGATAGCGATGGCTAGCGTCATCATCGACCAAAGCAGCAACCGCGCGAGGCGCTGGGCCTGGACTGGTGTCAGCAAGCGTGTGCTCATGGCGTCACCGCCGGCTGAACCTGCTCCGTTGACTGCGCGCGGCTGGCCGAGGCTCGCAGCTGCTGGCTGCGGCCGGCCGGGCGCGCAAGCCGACTGCGTATCAAGGCGGCAAGCGTGTTCAAGCCAACGATCACGATGAACAGCACGACGCCGGTCGCGAACAGTGCAGCTCGATGGTCGCCGGCGGCGTAGGCCATTTCGAGCGCCAGGTTGGCCGTCAGGGTCCGTAGCGGATCGAGCGGCGAGTGCGGCAGTTGAACGGCGTTGCCGGTCACCATCACCACCGCCATGGTTTCTCCGACGGCTCGTCCGACCCCGAGAATGACCGCTGCCAAAATGCCCGAGCGCGCCGCCGGCAAGACCACGCGCCAGATCGTCTGCCACTCCGTCGCTCCCAAGGCCAGAGACGCCTCGCGATACGAGCGTGGCACCGCGCGCAAGGCATCGAGCGAAATCGCAATGATGGTCGGCAGAATCATCACGCCCAGAATGAGTGCGCCAGCCAAGCCAGACGCGCCCGGCCCGCCCAAATGCTCACGAATCCAGGGCAAGACCAGGCTGATGCCAATGAAGCCGAACACGACCGAGGGTATGCCGGCCAGGATCTCGATCGCCGGCTTGAGCAAGGACCGAGTCGACTCTCCAGCCATCTCTCCCAGCGCAACGGCGCAGGCAATGCCAAGCGGCACCCCAAAGACCAGCGCCCCGGCCGTGACCGCCGCCGTGCCGACAATCATGTAGCTGATGCCGTAGCTCCCAGCCGTTGGGTGCCACTCCGTCGAGAAGAAGTTCGCCAGTCCAACCCGATACACGAACGGAGCACCTTCCTTGAAGATGAAGAAGGTGATGGAAACCAACACCACGATGCTGCTGAGCGCGATCAACGCCAGCGTTCGTTCAATCGCCTTGTCAGCGAAGCGCATCCGGACCTTCCTGAAGCGGCGGCAGCATGCCCTCGCGACGCGCCAGCTCTCGACCTTCCGGGCCAGAGACCCAGCGCATGAAGGCCTGCGTCGTTGCGCTCGGCTCGCCACGTATGGCGAACAAGAAGGGCCGAACGAGCGGGTACGCGCCGCGGTCGATGTTCGCCTCGGTGGCCGCCTCTCCGCTCAAGCGCAGCGGCTTCACGCTCGAATCGATCAGGCCGATCGAGATGTACCCGATGGCGGCGGGGTCGCTGCTCACCATCTGCCGCACCGCCCCGGTCGAATCTTGCACCAAAGCGCCTGAGCTTATCTGCTGCTTGCTCATGACCAAGGTCTCGAACGCCGCGCGCGTACCCGAGCCCTCTTCACGCGTGATGAGCGTGATGGCTTTGCTGGGCCCGCGCAGTCGTCGCCAGTCTTTGATGGCGCCAGAGTAGATGGCTCTGACGGCGTCCAGGGTAAGGTCTCCGACTGGATTGCTCGGATGAACCACCAGCGCAATACCGTCACGAGCCACCTGGACCGCGTGAACATCGCGCAGCTCGCTCGCGGTCAGGGCGCGCGACGACAAGCCAATTTGCGCGGCCCCCGACAGCGCGGCCTGAACCCCAGCCGTCGAACCGCCCCCCTGGACGGCAATCGTCACCCCGGGGTGGCTCGCCTGATAAGCCTCTGCCCACTTTTCCGCGAGCGGTTGCAGGGACGTCGACCCCGACAGCGTCAGCGGGTGCCTCCCCCGCTCCGCACAGGCGGCGCTCGCCAGGGCGGCGAACAGAACGGCGAGTGCTAGTGAGCGCGCGAACATGAAGACTCGGTCCTCCGCAACCGCGGCGACTGCATCTTCCGCGCCAACCAGGCGCGAGGCCCCCTCTGGCCATGACTCGCTGCCCTGACCCTCGACGCTTCGTCGCGCGCTGCCTCCGGGTTGCCGCAAGGTTTGCGGGCGGCGAAGCGTCTGCGCGCAGGACACGCCGACACGCTGCTTTTCTTGCAGCGCCCAGTTGGCATGTGACGTGCTTCTCGCTCACGCGAGATGACGACGAGGTTGATTCGCTACGCACTGGGCTGCTCCTTGTTTCTACACGCCGCGCCGGGGGCTGCCCAGGCGCGCATCGCAAAGGCCACCGTCGTTCCGCCCGAGGCGCGCGAACGTAAGGTCACCCTGCAGCCTCAGGCCGCTGAAAAGCCCGAGGCCCGCGTCACGTTTCAAGCCGATCCGATCGCCGATGGCGCCATCATCGTCGTCTCGCTCGGCTCGGCCGGCGTCTTGGAGTTGATCAACTCCACCGGCGAGATCCGCCCGCAGCAAATCGCGCCGGGCTTCGATCGCAACAGGCTCATCTGGATCGACCACGCCGCCGTGGATCAGACCCCCAGCAAGTCTGCAGGCTCCCTGTCCAACCTAGGGCTCGGCGCGGCGGCGGCGTACGCGATGGTCGACCCGGTGCTGACGGGCGTGCGCGAGCAAAACGTCCAGGCCGGCTTGGTGGACGCCATCATGTACGCCGAAACCGCGGCGATTACGCTGGCTCTCACGAACGTGGTCAAGATGGCGGTGCGCCGGCCACGACCTCAGGCTTACATCGACGCGGAGGCGCACGCAGGCGACGAAACCTGGTCGAACGCCAGCACAGACAGCGCGCTCTCGTTCTTCTCGGGTCACGCCTCGATGGTCGGCGCCCTCAGCGGCACGGCCACCTACTTGGCGTTCGCGCGCTCAAAGAGCCCGCTGCGCCCCTGGCTCACGCTAGCGTTGGCGACGAGCTTGACCGCCTTCGTGTCGGTCGAGCGCGTGCAGGCCGGTAAGCACTTTCCGACGGACGTGATCGCCGGCGCCTTCGCGGGAGCCGGTATTGGCGTCGTGGTGCCCCACCTGCATCGCACGGCAGACGTCCAGCAGCGACCTGTCTGGGTCGGCTTCACTCCCGCCGTCGAGCGCGCCGAAACCCGAGGCGGCGTGCTGACGTTCAACGGCTTCTTTTGAGGTTTCTACGCGTCGGAGGGTCTCGCCATGCATATCATCGCCGCGGTACTGCTAGCCCTGCACGGTGTGGGCCACCTCGTTGGCTTCCGCTCCGCGTTCTGGCCCACTCCGATCGATCTGCAACGCCGCTCGAGCTTGGTCAGCAAACTCGATGGCTTGGTTTGGCTCGTCTTGGCGCTGGGCTTCGTAGGAAGCGCCGGGCTCCTGCTTTTTCATCAAGCAGGTTGGACGGTGCTCTTGCTCATGAGCGCTGCCGGCTCGGCGCTCATGTGCCTGCTGTCGTGGCCCGAAGCGCGACTTGGCCTCTTGATTGACGTCGTGCTGCTGGTTTTGGTGTTGTTGCTGTCGCCGACCAGCACCTCGGGCGTTTAGGCGCCGGCTCGCGACGCGCCGCGAGTGGGCGACCGCGCGCGCACGACATGCGCGCTCGGACGGCGGCCACGCATCCATTGCGCACTCCGCTAAAATCGGGGCCGAGCTGCCGCTTCGAACAAGCCCCTTGGTTCGGCGCCTTACCCCCGCTAGCTTCGCTGCTATGGGTGCGCCTATCCCGTGGCTAGCGATGGCCGCCGCCGTGACGCTCGTCAATGGGGGAACCCTGCGCTACCTAGCCCGGCGCGAAGGCAGTACGGCGTCCCTGTTTTGGAGCTGGGCCTGGCTCGCCTGGGCCGCGTCCATCGCGCCCATGCTGCTGCTTGGCGCCAGACCGCAATTCTCCCCGATGTTCTTGGTGGTAGGCCTGCTTTGGGCGGTCTCGGCCCTGGCCTTCCTACGAGGCAGCCACGCGCTGGTGGGGCGCCCCATGCCTCGTAGCTGGTACGGCATTGCCGTCGTGTCGGCGTGTATCGCCCTCCTGCTCGTCTTACAGCACCACGGGACACTGGCCATGGCCCCCCTGGCTCTCTTTCAGGGCGCAGGGCTGAGCGCTTCGGGACTGGTCGTGCTGCGCAGGGCACGCGGGCAGGCGGGCGCTTGGTTGTACGGCTCAGCCCTGACTCTCTTGGGACTGCACGTGCTGGACGCACCGCTCGTGATGCGGTTCCCGTCGCTCGTGCCCTGGGGTTTCGCCTTCGCCCTATCTTTGGAGGTCGGCGCGGGGCTGGGCATGGTGCTTCTCCACTACGAGCAAGCCGGCGCTCGGCTGCTCGTAGCCGAGCGCTCCTTGGAGCAATCACGCCGCGCCGAGGCGCTGGGCCGAATCGCTGGAGGCGTCGCGCACGACTTCAACAACATGCTGACGATTCTCCAGGGCCACGCAGAGCTCGTGCGCTCCGAGGCATCGTCGAGCTCGACACTCACGGAGGCCTCACGTGGCATCGACGAGGTCGTCGAGCGCGGCAGTCGGCTCACTCGGCAGCTATTGACCTTTGGGCGGCGCGCTGAAACCCACCTGACTCCCCTAGATGTTCGCGACGCGGTCGAGCGCACGTTGGAGTGGCTGGCCAAGCTCGTTCCCAAGCCGATCACGCTCGAGTTTCGTTGTCGGGAGGGGAGCTACCACGCAGTACTGGACCGCTCGCTGCTGGAGCAGATCACCTTGAACTTGGTCACCAACGCGCGCGACGCCATCGACGGCCCAGGAAACATTTCGGTGGAGTTGGAGTCACGCGACTCGCCCACGCCTACGATTGTCATGCGCGTGATCGATAGCGGTGCTGGTATGGAAGCTGCCGTGTTGTCCCGCATCTTCGAGCCGTTCTTCACGACCAAGGGCAGCGAGCGTGGCACCGGTCTGGGCCTCGCATCGGTCGAAGGAGCCGTGGCCCAGCTGGGAGGCGCGATTTCCGTCGAGTCACGACCGGGCCAAGGTACGCGGTTCGAGGTGGTCCTGCCTCGCCGCTCATGAGCACCACGGTTCGGCCCGACCGGCTAGCGCTCAACCAAAACGCGCAGGCCGAGCGTCACCAAGCGTCGCGGACGCCGTCTGCGCATCGTCGGCGGTCCGGTAAAATCGCAGCTTGTTCGCCTCGACAGCCACTCCGTAAAGCAGCGTGATGGCTCCGAGGGCTGCCAGCGTGCCCAGCGGAAGCGGCGCGAAACCCACCGCGCTCATGAACGGCAGGAAGGGAATGACGACGGCCAGCGCGGCAACGGCCAGCGTGCCCACGAGCAGAAAGCGTCCGGGGCGGCTGGCGTAGAAGGGCCGGCGCGTCCGAATCAAGAGCGCCACCAGCACCTGTGTCAGTACCGACTCGACGAACCAGCCGCTACGGAATAGCTCGGGCCGCGCGTGCAGGGCCAAGAGCACGCCGAAGGTCGCGAAATCGAAGACCGAGCTGATCAGCCCGAACTCGATCGTGAAACGCCCGATGAAGCGCATGTCCCAGCGGCGCGGGCGCCCCACGAGCTCCGGGTCGACACCGTCGGCTGCCAACCCGAGCGCCGGGATGTCCGACAAGAAATTGTTCAGCAAGATTTGTCCGGCGAGCAGCGGCAAGAAGGGCAGCCACAGCGACGCTACTGCCATGCTGATCATGTTGCCCACGTTGGCGCTCATTGCCATCAGCACGTATTTGAGCGTGTTCGCGAAGGTCTTACGACCCTCGACGACGCCGCGACGAATGACGTCCAGGTTCTTTTCGAGCAAGACGAAATCGGCTGTCTCGCGTGCGACGTCGACGGCGTCGTCGACGGACAGGCTGGTGTCGGCGGCGTGCATGGCCGGCGCGTCGTTGACACCGTCGCCCAAAAAGCCGACGACGTGCCCGCGCTGCTTCAAAGCCAGGATGATACGTTCCTTTTGAGCGGGGTCGACCTCGACGAATAGGTCGGTGCGTTCTGCCGCCAACGCCAGCTCATCGCGCGACATTCCGTCCAGCTCCGTGCCAGTCAGCACTTGCAGTCCACGCAAACCGACGAGCCCGGCCAAGTGGCGAGCCACCGGCTTGTTGTCCCCGGTAATGAGCTTCACGCGAACGCCCAGGCTAGCCAGCGCCCCGAGCGTCTCGCTCACCCCGGCCTTGGGTCTGTCGAAGAACGTAATGAACCCTTCGAACGTGAGCCCGCACTCGTCTTGGAGGTCATAGCGCGGCTTGACGGGCAAGTGCCGCGTGGCGACCGCCAGCACGCGAATACCCTGGGCGGCCCAGGCCTCGTAGCGGGCCTCGAGCTCTGCCCTCTCTTCAGGGCCGAGCGGAGCGTTCTCGCGAGCAGCTACGCAAGCTTCGAGCACGTGGTGAAACGCACCCTTGGTGACGAGCAGCGGCCCGCTCGGCCCTTGAACGGCGACGCTGACGCGCTTGCGCGTAAAGTCGAAGGGGATCTCCGCCAGCTTCGCGGGCCAGCTGCCGTCGTGCGCTTTGGCCGCGTCCAAGATTGCGTCGTCCAACGGATTGGCGAGCCCGCTGTCCAGGGCAGCATTTTGGGCGGCCAAGTCCAGCACGCCCTGAGACGGCGCGCCCTGCTGGTCGTAGGCACCTTCGAGGCGCACCACGCCCTCGGTCAATGTGCCAGTCTTGTCCGTGCACAGCACGTCCATACTGCCCAGGTTTTCGATGGCGTTCAGGTGCCTGACGAGAACCCCCTGGCCTGCCATGCGCTTGGCACCGTTCGCCAGGTTGACGCTCAACA
>DATAKF010000137.1:0-11468 GCA_036261775.1 Polyangiaceae bacterium
AATACTGTCTTGCGATCGAGGACGCCGTCCATTTCCAGGCTTAGATCACGCTCGCCCGGACCTGTCGATCGAGATGTGAGGGATCTTCAGGGTCCTCCAAAGACAAAAATGCGTTCTCGCCCTCGCGGACCTCCCCGCCTCCCCGCCTCCCTGTAAATCTGGGAGCCGTATGGAGCCGACGAGCGCCGTTAGGCCGTCAGCGCCGCGGCAGGTTGAACCTGCTGCCGGAACGTCTCGAGGTCGCGGAGGGCGCGCTCGGCCATGGCTTCGTACTTCTCGCGCTTCTTCAGGCGGCGGCCGTCCCACGGCTCGATGTGCGAAAACGTGATGTTCGAGGGTTGGTAGTCGGCGGCGTTGCGACCCAGGTGCGTGACGATGCCGCCGAGCGCCGTCGTGGGCGGCGGCAGCACCGGCTCCTCACCGCGCAACCTGGCGGCAACGAAGTACGCCGTCAAAAGGCCGCCCGCAGCGCTCTCCACGTAGCCTTCGGTGCCGGAGATCTGCCCGGTGAAGTACAGGCCTGGGTCGTCACGCAGCTGAAACGTCGAGTCGAGCAGCTTGGGCGCGTTCAAGAAGGTGTTGCGGTGCACGGCGCCGTAGCGCTGAAACTCTGCGTTCTTGAGGCCGGGGATGGTACGGAAGATCCGCTCTTGCTCGGGCCAGGCCATGCGGCTCTGAAAGCCGACCATGTTGTAGGCGGTGCCGGCTTCGTCTTCCTTGCGCAGCTGAATCACCGCGAAAGGCCAGCGACCTGTGCGCGGATCCGTGAGGCCCACCGGCTTCATGGGACCGAACGCCAAGGTCATCTCGCCGCGCTCGGCCATCACCTCGATGGGTAAGCAGCCTTCGAAGTAGCGCACGTCCTCGAAGCTCTTCGGCTCCATTTTGCGGGCGCCACACACCTCGGCCACGAACGTTTTGTACTGCTCTTCGTTCAAAGGGCAGTTCACGTACGCCGTCTTGTCCTCCTCGCTGTCACCCTTTTCCCAGCGTGAAGCCAGGAACACTTCCTCCCAGTCGATGGAGTCGGCGCTGATGATGGGCGCGATGGCGTCGTAGTAGGCCAGCGCGGTGGTGCCGACCTTTTCGGCGATGTTTTGCGCCAGGGCATCGCCAGTGAGCGGACCTGTACAAATGATGGTCGGACGCGCCTCCGGCAGGCGCTCGACCAGCTCGGCGCGCACCTCGATGTTCGAGTTTTGCTGCACCAGGCGCGTCATGCCCTCGGCAAAGCGCTCGCGGTCGACGGCTAGCGCGCCGCCGGCCGGAACCTTGGTCTCGTCCGCCACTTGCATGACGAACGAGCCGAGCCGGCGCATCTCTTCTTTGAGCAAGCCAACGGCGTTGGACAGCGCAGCACCGCGGAACGAGTTCGAGCAAACCAGCTCGCACAGCTTGTCGCTCTCCTGAGCGGGCGTGCGACTCTTGGGCTTCTGCTCGTACAGCCGAACCTGATAACCACGCGCCGCGAGCGTGAGCGCTGCCTCGCAACCCGCGAGGCCCGCGCCCACGATGCTCACTACCTGGGAGCTCACGGCGAGACCGTAGCGTCCGCGGCCTTGCCACCGCGCTTCGGCGCGTCTTCGTCCGGCGCGTCGGCGTCGGCAGCCGCCGCGTCGCCGTTGAGAGCGGCTTCGAGCGCGCCTTCTTCGTACGGCTGCGAGTAGCCGCATTCTTTGCCGCGACCGCACACCAGCTTGGGGTTCTTGGCCCCGCCAGCGATGGTCATGAACGGGCACTTGCAGACCGGGCACGGCACCGCGATCGGCTTCTGCCAGAGCTTGAAGTCGCAGCTGGGCGTCGCGGCGTAGTTGGTGCAGCCGTAGAACGACTTGCTGCCGCGCTTCTTCGAGCGCACCTCGACGATGTCACCGCCGCACTTGGGGCACGGCACGCCGAGCGGAACGGGGCGCGTCGTCTTGCACGTTGGGTAGTCGCTGCAAGACAAGAACTCGCCGTAGCGGCCGCTCTTGATGATCATCTTCTTGCCGCACTTTTCGCAGTCGTAGTCGGTGAGCTTCACCGGCTGCAGCTGGCCGTCAGTGCCAAAGTCCCGCGTGTACTTGCACTTCGGGTAGTCTTCACAGCCCAAGAAGAAGCCGTTCTTGCTCCAGCGCTTCAAGAGCTTGTGCCCTTGGTCGCCGGTCTCTGGACACGGAAACTCGGTCGGCTCCGGATCGGGCGCCCAGCGCTTGTTCTTCTTGGCGACGTCCAGCACCTCGCGGAAGCGGCCGTAAAAGCGCTCGAGCAGGTCCGTGCGCGCCAGTTTGCCGGCTTGCACGTTGTCGAGATCCTCTTCCATCTTGGCGGTGAAGCTGGGCTCCATGAAGTCGAGCTTCGTGGAGACCAAGCCGTCGACCACGGATTTACCGAGGTCGCTCGCCTTCATCTGACCGCCGGGCAAACGCTCGACGTAGTCGCGCGCCTGCACCTTGCTGATGATTTCGGCGTACGTCGACGGGCGGCCGATGCCGCGCTTCTCGAGCTCACGCACCAGCGAGCCTTCGTTGAAGCGCGCGGGCGGTTGCGTGAACTTCTGCTCGGCGAGCACGCCGGGCGGCGAAACCAGCGACAGCGCCTCGGCCATCCCGAGCTCGGGCAAGAGGCCCTCTTCGTCTTCGCTCGCGGCAGCGGCAGCAGCAGCGCCCTGCGCCTTGGCGGCTTCTTCCTTGAGGTCGTCTTCGCCGGCCAGCTCTTTGGGAGCCTCTTCTTCGGCTTCCTTGTCGACCTCGTACTGCTGCAGCCAGCCGGCGAACTTGAGCACCTTGCCGCTCGCGCGCAGGCCCAACGTCTTGTGCTTCGAGCCCGCCTTGCAGGTGGCTTCGATATCGACGCCAGTCTGGTCGTAGATGGCCGGCGACATCTGCGAGGCCAAGAAGCGGTCCCAAACCAGCCTGTAGAGCTTGAACTGCTCGTCGGTCAGGTACTTCTTTACCTTGGCCGGCGTGTACTCGAGCGACGTGGGGCGGATGGCTTCGTGCGCCTCTTGCGCGTCCTTGCGTGACTTGAAGACGTTCGGCTTCTCCGGCAAGAACTTGGCGCCGTGCTTGGCCTCGATGAAGGCGCGCGCTTCGGTGATGGCGTCCGGGCTCACGCGCACCGAGTCGGTACGCATGTAGGTGATGAGACCGACCAGGCCGCCGTCCTTCTTCAGGTCGATGCCTTCGTAAAGCTTCTGCGCGATGCTCATCGTGCGCTTGGTGGTGAAGCGCAGGTAGCTGGTCGCGTCCTGTTGGATCTTGCTGGTGGTGTAGGGCGCCAGCGCGTTGCGCTTCTGCTCGCGCTGCGTGACGTTCTGGACCTTGTAGCTGGCGCTCGTCAGCTCGTCCTTCACCTGCGCGGCGAGCGTGCCGTCCTTGACCTCGAGCTTCTCGCCGTCGGCCTTGGTCAGGCGCGCCAGAAAGCTGGTCTTGGCCTTGCCCTTCAGCGAAACGCCGACGTTCCAGTACTCTTCGGGCACGAACGCTTCGATCTCGCGCTCGCGCTCGACGATCAAACGCAGCGCCACCGACTGCACGCGGCCGGCGCTCAAACCAAAGGCGAGCTTCGACCAGACAAGCGCCGACACGTCGTAGCCCACGATGCGGTCGAGCACGCGGCGACAGCGCTGCGCGTCGTACAGGTTCGTGTCGAGATCGCGCGGGTTGTCGATGCCGTGCTGCACGCCCTTCTTCGTGATCTCCTCGAACTCGACGCGGCGCACCAGCAGCTCCGGGCGCTGCAGCTCCTCCATCAAGTGCCAAGCAATGGCTTCACCTTCGCGATCAGGGTCGGTCGCGAGCAAGAGCACGTCGGCGTCTTTGACCTCGTGCTTGAGGTCCAGCAGCACCTTCGACTTGGCCTCGATGATTTCGTACGTTTCGCGAAACCCATTGGCCACATCGATGCCCATCTTCTTGGGCAGGTCCTTCACGTGGCCCTTGCTGGCCAGCACCTCGTACCCCTTCCCGAGGTACTTCTGGATCGTCTTGGCTTTGGCTGGGGATTCGACGACGACGAGGGTCTTGGGCATGCGGCGTGCTTCGCCTTTCCGCCCCCTGAATGCGACGTCCTGAGCGGTCGCGCAACCCGGTGATCACCGGGTACCGGGGCAATACTCAATCAAATCAATAAGTTACAGGTTTCAGGGAGCCCAACGGGCCCGGAACTAACACCCCGGAGAGCGCCAGAGTCAAGATCCGTTGCTGAACGGTGGCCACGGACAGGCCGGTTCGCTCGGCGATTTCGTCGGCGTGGCCGGCCCCTTGCTGGAGCGCCCGCAGCACCGGATCCTCCTCTAGTGAGGGGGAGCCTGGCCACAGCTCGCCCTGGGCCGGCACCCTTGGTAGGGGGTGGAGGCCCGCGGCCGCCAGGTGGTCGAGCACCTCCTTGGGGCGGTCCACCGGGTAGGCCCCGCGGCGCAGCTCGATGATGGCCCCAACGCCCTCCGGCACCCAGGGCGAGTGCGGCACCACGAACAGCGGCCGCCCGAGCTGGCGCGCCCACTTGGCGGCGTTGGCGGCGCCGCTGACAATCGGCGATTGAGTGACCACGACCGCGTGCGCCAAGGCCACGAGGCAGCCGTTACGAGCAAAGAAGTAAGGGCGAGTAGCTGGCACCTCATCGGGATAGAGCGACAGGTAAGCCCCGCCCGAGTCGACCACGCGGGCGAACAGCTGCGCATTCTTCTTGGGGAATGGGTGGTCGAAGCCAGCCGGAGTGACCACGACCGTCACGCCGCCCGCGTCGAGCGCGCCCTCGTGAGCCGCCGTGTCGATGCCGTCCGCGCCACCCGAAAGCACGGCCACCCCGGCCGCCGCGAGCTCCGCCGCGAACGAGCGAGTCCAGGCGAGCGCTTCCTTGGAGGCCTCGCGGGTCCCTACCACTGCCACCGCCGGCCCCCGCGGCAGCTCACCCCGCAGAAACAGCCGCTCTGGCGGCTCTTCCAAGTCTGCCAGACGCGGCGGCAGCCGCTCCCCCGTCAGCTCCACCGACACCCCAGACGATGCCAATCCCATGCGGCCTGCTCGGTCGCGGTCCGGGTCCAGTTGCGCGGCTCCTGCAAGGACCGCAAGCAAACCATGGCGCGCTTTTTCGCGAGCTGCCAAAGAGCATGCTAAGACCGCAAGAATGCGCTTTGTCGTGGCCACCCACGGCCATTGCTTCGACGGTCTCTCCAGCGCCGTGGTCTTTTCGAGGCTCATGAAGGAGCTGGGCGCCGCCCGGCCGAGCTTCGAATACCGGACCTGCGGCTATGGCTCCGGTCAAACCCGAGCCGAGGACAAGCTGTTCACCGGGGATGAGAACGCCATCCTCGACTACCGCTTCTGCCCCACCGAGAAGCTGACCTGGTATTTCGACCACCACCGCACGGCCTTCGGCTCGAGCGCGGACCGCGACGTGTTCGAGGCGCGCCAGTCGTCCGGGCAGTTCTTCTTCGACGCCGGTTACTCGTCCTGCACCAAGCTCATCGCCGACGTCGCGCGTGAGCGCTTCGGCGTCGACATGCAAGACCTGAAGGAGCTGGTGAAGTGGGCCGACATGGTCGACTCCGCCCGCTTCGCCTCGCCCGAAGACGCCGTCAGCCGCACCTCCCCCATCATGCAGCTGGTCAGCGTCGTCGAGCACTACGGTGACGACGCCTTCTTCAAGGACCTAGTGCCCGAGCTGCTCAACCGGCCGCTCGAGGAAGTGGCGAAGAGCCGCGCCGTCACCAACCGCTACAAGCCGCTCGGTAAAAAGCACGAGCGCTTCGTCGCCCGCGTGAAGCAAAAGAGCGAGCGCTTGGGCCGCGTCGTGTTCGTCGACTTGACCGAGAGCGTGCTGGAGAGCGTCGGCAAGTTCGTGACGTACGCGCTGTTTCCAGACTCGGTCTACTCGGTCGTGGTGGGCCTGCTCAAGAACGGCCCCAAAATCTCCGTTGGCTACAACCCCTGGTCAGGGCGCCCGCTCGACACGGACATCAGCGCCATCTGCGCCCGCTACGGCGGCGGCGGACACCCTGTGGTGGGTGGCATCTCGTTCCCCAGCGCCGCGCTCGACGAAGCTCGGCGTGTGGCGCGCAGCATCGCCAGCGAGCTGAACGGCGAAGTCGCCGGCGCGGCCTGAGTCTTCGCGCATGAGCTCCCTGGAAATCATGGAGCGGCTGCAGCGACAGCCCGGAGCGGCGCCGCTAGTCCTGGGACACCGTGGCGCGCGCCACGCCGCTCCGGAGAATACGCACGCCGCGTTCGAGCTTTCGCGCACTGAAGGCGCCGCGGGCGTCGAGCTCGACGTACGGCTCGTAAAAACCGGCGAAATCGTCGTGATGCACGACACCACGCTGACTCGCGTCACGAACAAGGCGGATCGACGCACGGTCGAGCAGCTGACGTGGGCGGAGGCGCAGACGGCCGACATCGGTAAAGGCGAGAAAGTGCCGCTGCTGAGCGACGTGCTGGACTGGGCCGCGCAACACGACCAGCTCGTGAACGTCGAAGTCAAAAGCGACGTCCGGCGTCGCCGTGATTTGTTGAGTGGCGTAATAGATTTGCTCCGTCGTCATCCGCACGCGCAACGTGGCGTGCTCTTGTCGAGCTTCGATCCGCGCTTCATTTGGCGGCTTTCGCGCGCGCTGCCGCAAATTCCGAGCGCGTTCTTGTTCCACACCAAGAGCCCCATGGCCCGCGCCGCAGCGCTCGTTGGCGCAGCGACGTTTGGACGGCTCGGCGCGCGCGCCGTGCACCCCGAGCACGTCTTGGTCACCGAAGCGCGCATGGCGGCGTGGCGAAGTAAGGGCGTGCTCGTCGGCGTGTGGACCGTCAACGATCCGGCGCGCGCGCGGGCGCTGAGCACCTTGGGCGTCGACTACATCGTGAGCGACAATCCGGGCGCGATTTTGGCAGTTCTGTAACGACAGGGCGCACGCACGCGGAGAAAGCGAGCGTCGGTCCACCGTTTAGGACGCCTTCACCACTTGGTTGCCAGGACACCCGCGGAGTTCGTCCGCTCCGCTCCAACGTGCGTAAGCGTGGCGAAGAAGCACGAACGCCACTAGCAGCAGTACCACTCCAACACACGCCAAGTGCAGAATCCGCCGCGCCATTTGGCGCCATCGCACGGAGGAGCGCTGCCCCCAATTCAGCGCTGCCGCGCTGAGCGGCTTCGTTGCGGAAGGGCCCATCCAACCAGAGGGGCTCCGGGGATTGGAAAGCGGTCACACTCGACACATCTTGAAATGCTCAGGGGGCAAACTGCGCCAGATTGCCCCATTTGCGCCATAAAAGCGCACGTTCTTGTAACCAGAACCTTTCACATTGTTTCAATCTGCGCCCGCCCAGTGCCAGAGCACTAAGGCTGGGGCAGATGCAACCGCACGGAAGACCGACTGCAGGTGGCGGATTGTGGGTTGCGCTCGTCGCGCTGTGCTCGCTCTTCAACGTCCATTGCGCAAGCAGCGGCTCGGATGAGCCTCCTGGGACGTCGCTGGGGACATTTCACGCTACGGCGCTGCTGACCCGCAACGATTGTGGCGCGGGCGTCGAAGCGCCGACCAGCTACGAATTCGACTTCGTGTTGTCTCAGGACGACACCGCAATCTATTGGACACAAAGCGGCACGACCCTCGTCGGCAGCGTCGACGACGAAGACGCAACCTGGATCTACCAAGCTTTAGGGCAAGCCGATGGTCTTTGCACCATCCAACGAGAACAGGTCTTCGAAGCAACGCTCGACGACGCCGCGAGCCCCAGCTCACTCAAGGGCACGATCCACCAAGACGTTGCGCCCACCACTGGCGCGAGCTG
This sequence comes from Polyangiaceae bacterium, assembly GCA_036261775.1. Taxonomy (GTDB): domain Bacteria; phylum Myxococcota_A; class Polyangia; order Polyangiales; family Polyangiaceae; genus PMG-095. The sequence goes on from DATAKF010000137.1 coordinate 7,764, forward strand.
CTCGCAGCAAACAGTCGCTGCCGGCGGCAGCTTCGACAACCTGCCCTGCGCGGTCGGCTACGTCTTCTCGGCAACACGCAAGTGACTGCGTGCACGGGCGCTCATTCCATGCAAAAATCGCCTATTTTGCACACCGAGCGGACCGCCACCAGGAGGTCCCGGCAGGTGACCAACGCCGAACAGCTGCTGGCCACACTACGCCCCACGCTCACGCGCGTGGTGGCGGGTGTGCTCGGGTCCTCGCACCCAGACCTAGACGATGCGGTCCAGCAGTCGTCGCTGGCCTTCATCAAAGCCGTCGCGGTATTCCGCGGCGAATGCCACCCCGCCGGCTATGCCTCGCGCATTGCGCTGCGCGTAGCGCTGAAGGTACGACGCAAGAGTCGGCGCGAATGGAGCCGACGCGCCGACGTCGACTGCGCGCTGGTCGTGGACCAGCGCCTACCGAGCGACCTGGCGGAAGCCAAGCAGCAAAGGCAACTGCTCCGAAAGCTGGTCGCGACCTTGCCCACCCAGCAGTCAGAAGCCCTGACCTTGCGCACCATGCTCGGTCTTTCCCTGGACGAAGTGGCCCGCGCGACCGGGGTTCCCAGCAATACCGTCCGCAGCCGCGTCCGACTGGCGCGCGAGGCCCTCAAACGCAGCATCGAGACGAGCCCCAACCTGACCGAAGCCCTGCGAGCGGCGCCCTGAGCCTCGGAACCGGGCGTCTCGCTTTGAAACCAGGAGCTAAAAGGCCCGCCAAAGCCCCGGCTCGGCTCGCTTATTTTCAGAGTATTTCAAGCCGGTCCAGCCCACCTCGAGCCGCGCTATAGAACGTCATGGGCGATTCCATCTCCGTCCTCTTGGTCGAAGACGACGCGCGGCTGGCGAAATTCACCGCCGACTACCTCAACGAGCGCGACGCCCACGTGACGCACGTATCCGATGGCGAGGCAGCCATCGCCGAAGCCAAGCGCCAACGCTTCGACGTCGTGATCCTGGACATCATGCTGCCGACCCAGAATGGCCTTTCGGTGTGCAGCGCGATTCGTCAAGAGTCCGACGTGCCGATCGTGTTCGTGACCGCCCGCGTCGAGGAAGCGGATCGCGTCTTGGGTCTGGAGCTGGGCGGCGACGACTACGTGCTCAAGCCCTTCTCCCCCCGCGAGCTGCTGGCGCGCGTGCGCGCGTTCGTGCGCCGCAACCGCGGAGATTTGGGCCCCCGAGCAAAGCTGGTTCAAGTGGGCGACTTGGTGCTGCAGACGATGAACCGCAGCGCCACACTGGGCGGCGCCCCGTTGGCGCTCACCAGCGCCGAGTTCGATCTGCTGCTCGCGCTTTCGCAACACGCCGGCCGAATCTTGTCCAGGGAGCAGCTGCTGCGGCTCGCGCGCGGCAGCGACGCAGAGACGTTCGATCGCGCCATTGACGTGCAAATTTCGCGTCTGCGCCAGAAGCTCGCAGCCATTCACGAGGGCGGCGGCGCGCTCATCCAGACCGTACGCGGAGTCGGCTACATGCTGGTCGGGAGCAACGATTCTTGAAGAAGCTGTTCTCCGGGCAGCGCCTGCTGTCGCGGATCTTCTTGCACGGCTTGGTGGTGCTGGTCGCGAGCGCCGTGACGCTCGGACTGGTCAGCGCGCTCGTGCTGCGCCAAAGGCCAGAGGGGCACTCGCGCTCCCTGGGCAAGTGGCTCGTTCCCGAGCTTTGCGACAAGCTCGCGACGGCCGCTCCCGAGGCCGAACAAGGACTTGCGGCAAGCTTGTACTCGCGGCAAGGCGAGCTCAAAGGCACGCTGGTAAAGCCGGCGTTGCCGGCGCTGGAACCCGAACAATCGCGCGCCTTGCTCGCGGGCCAGCCCCTGTCCATCGGCCGAACCCACGCCTTCACCTGCCCTGCCGGGGCTGGCGGAGACTACGTGCTGATCAGGCTTGGCCCGCCGCCGCCACCCAATCCGGTCACTGGGCTTGCGTTGCCCTTTCTGATCGTGATCATCGTCGTCGCCGTAGCGTCGTTGCCGTTCGCGCGCTCGATCTCGGCGCCCATCGAGCGCATCGTCGGCGTGACGCGGGCCTTCGGCAGCGGTGACTTGGCCGCCAGGGCCGAGGCTCGGCGACGCGACGAGGTCGGCGACCTTGCGCGCGCCTTCAACGAGATGGCGGAGCGCCTGCAGCACTCCATCCGTGCCGAGCAAGAGCTGCTGGCCAACGTCTCACACGAGCTGCGAACACCGCTCGCACGGATCCGTGTCGTGCTCGAGACCGCGCAAGACAGCCCTGAGCGCTCCCAGAACCTGCTCGGCGAAATCGCCAAAGATTTGGTGGATCTCGAGCGGTTGGTCGAGAACGTGATGGAGGCCATGCGCCTGGACTTGCGCGGCAGCTCGCTGTCCGGCAGGCAAATGCCGGCGCGCTTCGAGGCCACCGACGTAGCCGGGTTGACGCGCGTGGCGACGGCACGCTTCTGCGACTTGAACCCCGAGCGCAGCCTGAAGTTCGAGTCCACGGATGCCCCGAGCGAGGTAGAAGCTGACCCGCGGCTATTACGTCGACTCTTGGACAACCTGCTTCAGAACGCCGACAAATATTCGGACCGGCACTCGCCGATTTTGGTGCGCGTGATGGCCGAGGCCAACGGCGTGCTCGTGGAGGTGACGGATCATGGCGTCGGCATCGACGCAGACGATCTGCCCCACGTGTTCGAGCCGTTCTTCCGCAGCGATCGCAGCCGGTCACGCGGAACTGGCGGCGCCGGTTTGGGGCTCGCTCTGGCCAAGCGCATCGTCGAGCTGCACCGCGGGAGCATCGAGATTCAGAGCAAGCCCGGTCAAGGCACGACCGTCCAGGTGCGGCTGGGACAGGCCGCGAGCTAACGCGAGGGTATTTCAGGACCATCGCGCCACGGCTGAGCGCGGATTGTTGCAATACGTTTCGCGGCGTGAAGGAAACGCCCACCGGTACGTTCAGGAGGGTCAAACGAGCTCGGAACGATCCCAACGAACGGATGACCCGATGGCAATCTCTGGAATTGGCAGCAGTTTTTCGAACATCAGCGTAGGCGCGAGTGCCCAAGACCGTGCCCAACAACTCCTGAAGCAGGTCGATACCGACCAAGACGGGCAGGTCTCGAAGCAAGAATTCACGGCTTTCGGTGAAAACATGAAGGCCAATGGCCCGCGGCGCCCCCAGGGGGCTCAGCCGCCCGGAGCTGCAGGGGCCAACGCAAAAGCGCCCCCCTCGGCCGACGAGATGTTCGCCAAAGCCGACACCGACGGCGACGGCTCGCTCAGCATCGAGAACCTGTCCGCGATGATCTCCGAGCACGAAACGCACGCGGCCGCACGCGGCGGTCACGCGGGCGGCCCACCTCCGGGCGGCAAACCTCCAGGCGGTCCTCCTCCCGGAGGCGGCAAGCCTCCCGCAGGGGCTGGCGCGGCTGGCGGCAAGTCAGACAGCTCATCGGTCGAGGCGGACCCCGCGGACACCGACGGCGACGGCACGGTCTCCGCCGCCGAGAAGCTCATCTACGAGCTTTCGCATCCGAACGCCGCGGCCGACGCCTGACGCCAGGACCAGGCTCGAGCCCCCCGGTAGACAGCAGCCGAGAGACTTTGCCGGACTTTGATCGATGGGCTCCGTCGAGGGGCCCATCAGTCCGGTGAACATCCAAACGTCGAAGAGAAGCCTCATTTTTCGAAGCGCTGTCACCACCCTGGGGGCGGGC
>DATAKF010000339.1:0-41982 GCA_036261775.1 Polyangiaceae bacterium
GCTTCTTCCAGCCGTTCAGCTCTTTGAACACCGAGATGCCGGCCGCGAAGGCGATCAAGGTGCTGCCACGGCGAATGCTTGCGACCAGCGAGATGAGCCCAGCCGGATCCTGCAGGGCCGTAAAGTAGGCAAAATCTGCCAAAAGCAGGCACAGCGCCAGGAGCGGGATCGAGAAACGAAACTGGAAAGGCTCCGCGTCTTGCTTGCGGCGCAGCCTGAGGAAATAGGCGAGCGGGGCGAACAGCACGAACAAGTAGATCGAGAACCATGCCTGCACCGAAGCCGGCTGTAGCTTCAGCTGTCCGAGGAGCAGCTTGTCGTACAAGCCGCTGGCCGCCCCGAACAGCGTGCCCAAGATCATGTAACCGACCCAGCGGTTGCGATGAAAATGCACGCCTTCTTCGGCCGACACCAAGGACAGCCCGAAGAACGACAGCAGCGTGGTCGAGATGCCCAACAGCTGCAGCCCCGACGGCCGCTCACCGAGCAGCAGCAGGGCCGCGCCCAGCGTCCATAGCGGGCTGGTGGCTCGAATCGGCGCGGCCAATGAGATGGGCAGATGCTTGACGGCCAAGTAGGTGCAAAGCCAAGAAGCTGCCACGATGGCCGACTTGAGAAATAGCTCGGCGTGCTCCAGCAGACCGAGCGACGGCACCAGCAGGCGGTGCGGGAAGGCGCCGGGCAGGGCCAGCTGCAGCAAGAGCAAGAGCGTCCACACGCTGGCGCACGTCCCGGTGCTGAACAGCAGGACCTGCACGACGGAGTTGCCGCGCAGCGCGTGCTTTTGGCAGATGTCGTAGAAGCCGAGAAAGAAAGCCGACGTGAGGCTGAGCCAAGCCCAATGCATGAACGTGGGCGCGGTGTACTAGACCTTCATGGTCCTGAGGAGCGTTCGCACGTCGCTGAGCGCCTTGGCGGCGCTTTTGGGCCTCAAACGCAGCTTGGAATCGCCAGCGGCGTGGAAGGCGCGACGCAGCAGTACGTCGGCCGGCTGCCGCTCTAGCTCGCTCGCGGCGACCGTCACGGACCCCGCCTGCGCGCCCGAGACCAGCCAGAGGCCCAGACTCACGGCGGTGATTGCGTGCTCCACGGCTTCCAGTGGGCGTAGCCGGCGACCATCCAGCGAGCAGCCCGCCACCAGCACGTTGCTCAGGTAAGCTAGCTCTTCACTGCGTTCGGCGAACACTGCTGGGGCGGATTCCGCCAGCACGCGCAAGGCTTGGATCAAGAGCGGCACGTCGTGGTTGGCGGCCGGGCCTACGCCAAGCGTGCCGGGCAAGGCTGGCCTTGCGGGCTCACGCGCAATACTGGGCATACGCAGCTCGCGAAAGTAAGCGCGGGTGAGCGCATCGCGCTCGTCGAGTGACGTCGCAGCAGCTCCCTGCAGGCGAGCGAGCCGCAAGAAGGCAGCCGCCGCGCTCGGCGCCACGTAGCCGCGCTCGGCGCGCCGGGCTTCGCGCTCGGCGCTCAGGTCGCTCTCGAGCATCTCTTCGGAGCTCAGGACCTCGTACAGACCACCGTTGTCGTCGAGGAACTCGCGGCTCAGGGCCGCGCAGCGCTCCAAAATGCCGACCAGGGCCGCGTGGTGCTCGCGATCGAGCGCGACCAAGGCACCGAATACGGCGTCGAAGCCGTCGCCGCCGCGCCAGATCAGCTGGTATTCGGAGAGCTCCTCCCACTGGCAGCTTTCGAAGGCCTTTTCGGCGGCTTCGGCCTCGTCGTCATCGCCGGAAAGCTCGGCTCGCAGCGCGTCTTCGGTCAGCACCAGCAGGTGGCGATGGAAGGCGAGCGTCACGAGCTCTTGCGGCAATTCCGCCAGGCGCTCCGCCACGAAGCGATCACCGGCTTCGTGCATGACCTCGAGCCAGAGCAAGAAGCGCTCGGAGTCGAAGCGCTCGTCTTGGCCGGGTTCGGCGCTGTGCCACAGCTCCTCGTCGAAGATGTCGGCCAGCTGCTGGGTCGTCGCCAGCGCGACCAGCTCACCTGCGTCTTCGAGACCGACCTGGCCGATGAGCTTGCCCAGCACCGGCCCCGGCAGGGCTTGGATCTGCGCTGGTAGCTCGGGTGTTTCGAGCACGCGCGCGAGCAGCTTTCGTGACGACGGGCGGTTTTCCAGCGCTATGCGACTGAGCATCGATTTCTCCTTGGACTTCGAAGAGGCGTTTCAAGCCGCCTTGGTGTTGGGCGGTGAGCAGGGCGATGACGCGACGGGCTTCGGCGTCGTCGGGAAAGGCTTGCAGGGCCTCGGCAACGCTCGTCACGAAGCCGCGGTATGCACGCTGGAGCACGAATGAAAACGCGCGGTTCGTTCTCAACGTGGGGTAGGCGACGCGGGCGTAGTCGAGTGCCCAGCCGCAGAGCTGCTGCACGAATTGCTCGGCAAAGGAGCTGAAAGGCGTGCCTTCGGCGCGAACCAAGACCACCACCACGGCTGCGCGATTTGCCAGGCAATAGTCGAGCAAGTCTCCCGAGAGGGCCTGGTAGCGCGCGCCCTCGTGCAGCTCGCGGACGTCCTTGGCCGAGCCCAGGGCGCGGATGCGGGCGCGTGTGCGGCGCGTCAGCTCTTGCACGAGCTCCGGCGGCACTGCGGCGTCGAACAGCTGCTGCTTGCTGCTGAAGTACTTGTAAAGGTTGCCGACCGACGAGTCGGCGCGCGCCGCGACGTCGGCCATGCTGGTGGCGGCGAAGCCCAGCTCGGCGAAGGCCTGGGCGGCGGCGGCTACGAAGGCGTCGCGCATTTCGGGCTTACGGACTTGGGGCATTAGGGGTCAGGGGTCAGGGGTTAGGGATCAGTCGGCGGAGGGAGAGCAGGGGGAAGGGCGCCCGAAGAGCTCTGGGCCCTGATCCCGGGGCCCTAAAAGAGAACTGTATATTCTCTTTTAGATTTGGCAAGCAGCGCGTGGCTGGGCGGACACTTGGAGCGGGCTGGGCGACACGGGGTAGCCGCCGAGGGATGGCAAAAATAGCTAGCAAATGCCCCATATTCGGCTGGCATGGGGCCTGCTAACTGTGGCGGCACGATGAACAAGCTTGGGATTTGGTTGGTCGTGGGTGGTGTGGTGGCGTGCAGCAAGTCGGAGCCGCCGGGTGGGGCGGCAGCGGCCAGCAGTGGCCAGGCGCCGGCTGCGGTTTCGGCGCTGGCGTCGAGCGCGGCCGAGTCGAGCGCGCCGGCTGCGAGTGCTCCGGTTGCTGCGCCCGAGGCACCGAAGGCGCCGAGCGGAGCGCCGGCGTCGTTCAAGGGTGGTACCAAAGAGACGATCGGCTCGGCGGTGGGGCTTGGCTGCGAGGCGACCAGCCTGGACGGCTGGCTACAGCTGCTGTGTCGCAAGAAGAACGGCACCGGCGGCCACCCCGTGCGCGCGATCGTGAAGGGCGGCGAGCCCGCGCCGAGCGGACAGGAGCCTTCGACCGAGCAACCTGAAGGCCAGGCCGAGGCCGACGCCGCGCAAGGTCAAGAGCTGACTCCAAACGAGCAAGGCGAGCTGACGATCGTGGTGCCGTACTCGGGCACCGAGCAGCGCGACGTGAACATCGAGTGGACAGATACGGCCTACACGCTGCACGTCACCGGTCCCAAAGCGACGCTCGAATGGGCAGCCTCCGGTATTCCGCACCGTCGCTCGTGCCAGCAGCTGCTCGACGAGAGCAAGGCTGTGCTGGCGGCGGCGCAAAAGCTGGAGGGCGAAGCGCGCCTGACCACGACCGAAGCCTCGAAATTGCCGCGCTTTGGCGTGTGCCAGCCGGGCGGCTTGGGGTCTTGGGCGCTCGCGCTGAAATCTGCAGCGGGCAAGGGTGAGGGCGCCGCTCGGCAACACCACCTGGAGCTCGAGGTGGTGCGCGTCGATGTCGAAGGCGCTCGCAAGTCGACCAGCTTTGGCAGCATCGACTTTGCTCCGGGCGGCTTCGAGCTCGCGGCGATGCAGGTCTACGACTACGACGACGACGGCCGCGACGAGCTGATCGTGCCGTACGAGCTCAAAGCTAGCGGAGGCGCGACGCCGACGTTCCCGCCCGCCATCTGGTCGTTCAGCGACGCGGGCGTCGCGGCCTACGCCAAGTCGCCGGCCGTGAACGGCGGCGTCGGCATCGAGCAGCTCGACTTCGACATGCGGCCCGACCTCGGGATGTACGGCCCGTTCGTAGCCTACCTGGGCGCTGATTGCGGCCTCAAGACCTGCCCGCCGCGCGTCACGGGCCCCAAGCTCTACCTGCACAGCGCGCCCGACGGCTCGTTCACGGACAGCGACGACGCCGCCAAGAACGCGCTCAAGCGCGCCGCGTGCCAGAGCAAGCCGGCTAGCGTGGTGGTCGAAGCCGCCGGTGCAGCAAACCCAGCTCAAACCGCCAAGAACCTGATCTGCGCCAAAGCGTACGGCGCGACGGCCGAGGCGTTGGCGGCGGAGCTGACTGCTAAACACGCTGCGCTGTGCGGCGAAGCCGCCACGTGTCCGCTGCTGACGACCTTCGAAGCCTGGGCCAAGCTGCCGCTACCCGTTGAGCTCACCGCCAAGAAATAGGCGGATTGGCAGGGAGGCGGGAAGGCGGGAAGGTTTCAAATCCAAGGGGTTTGGAATGTAGACCTGGTGGCCTCGACGCAACCAGCAGCGTTCAAGCCGCTAATGCGCAGGCGGAAGAAACAAACCCTTCCCGCCTTCCCGCCTTCCTGCCCACTCGTGCAGGGAGCGTTGAGGCTACGTGTACAGCTTGTCGAGCGTGGCTTGGTAGTGCTTCAAGACCTGGTTGCGCCGCACGCTCATCTTGGGCGTGAGCATGCCGTTTTCCACCGTAAAATCCTCGGTCAATAGCGCAAAGCCCTTGGGGCGTTCGTAGCCGCGGAAGTCTTTGCTGTGGGTTTCCAGCTCGGCTTTGATCAGCTCGCGCACCTTCGGATTGTTCGTCGGATCGCTGCCGAGCGTTACGCCCTCGCGCTCGGCCCACTTGGCCAGGTTGACCTGATTGAGCACCACCAGCGCCACGTTGTGCGGCTTGTTGGCGCCGTGCAGCATGACGTTGCCGATGTACGGTGACAGCTTCAGCTCTTCTTCCAGCGGCGAAGGCACCACGTACTTGCCGTTCTCGAGCTTGTACTGCTCCTTGATGCGGCCGGTGATGTACAGGTAGCCGTCTTCGTCGACGTAGCCCATGTCGCCGGTGCGCAGGCCGCGGTCGGCGGTGAAGATCTTGGCGTCTTCGGCGGGCTGGTTGTGGTAGCCGCGCATCACGTTGTCACCGTAGGCGATGATCTCACCGTGCTTTGGATCGCCGGTGACCTGGGTGTCGATGACCAGCCGTACCCCGGCCAAAGGCTTGCCAACGGAGCCAATTTTGCGGTGCGCCGGTGTGTTCACGGAAATGACCGGCGCGGTCTCCGTCAGCCCGTAGCCTTCGTAGACATCGATGCCCAGGGCGTCGATGAACTCGGCCACTTCTTTGCTCAGGGCGGCGCTGCCGCTGACCACGAGCTTGAGCCGACCACCGAATTTTTGCCTCACCTTCTTGAAGATCAGCTTGTCTGCCAGCTTCAGCGCGAGCGATTCGCCCATGCCCAGCTGCGCGCCGCGCGACCTGCGCGTGGCGGCGCGAATGCCGGCGCGGAACAGCGCCTGAATCGCCTTCGGCTTGTCGCGCATTTGCTGGTTCACGCCGTCGTAAATGCGGTTGAAGATGCGCGGGACGGCGATCAGAACCGTCGGCTGCACGTCGGGCAGATTGCTGACGAGCTTGGGCACTTCGTCGTTGAGCGCCACCGCACAGCCCAGCGCTGGCAGCATGTAAAACTCGGCGGTTTGGCCGAAGGCGTGGGCCCAGGGCAAGAACGCCAGCGAGCGATCCTCGCTGGTGAGCGGGAACAGCGGCGTGAGATCGTTGATGTTGCTACAGAAGTTGGCGTGCGTCAGCACCACGCCCTTCGGCTCGCCGGTGGTGCCCGAGGTGTAGACGAAACCCGCAGGAGCAGACGGGTCGATCTTGGCGGTGGGCACTTTGCCCGCGGCGCGCCCGCTCGTCAGCAGCTGCGCGTAGCTGCGCGGATCGGTGGCGTCGAGGTCGAAGCCACACACGTGCTGGAGCATCGGAATCGACGACTTGAGCTCGTCGAGCGCGCGCACGATCTCGCGCTTGGCGCCGAACACGACCTTGGCGCCCGAGTCGCGCAAGATGTACGCCCAGTCTTCGCGCGTCTGCGACTCGTACATGGGCACGTAGGCCGCGCCGAGGCTCAGCGTGGCGTGCACCGTGACGGCCCACTCCAGGCGGTTGTCGGAGATCAGCGCGACCCGGTCGCCGGAGCCCACGCCCAGGCTCGCCAAGCCGGCCCGGAAGGCCTGGACCATATCGGCCACCTCCGCGTAGGTCTTCCAAACCCAGCCAGAGGCCCGCTTTTCTCCGAACAACGGGCGCTCGGCGTAGCGGGTGGTGATCCGCTCCCACATCGAGACCAGGTCTGAAAAATCCTCGTGCATAGGGGGCGAATCAAAACGGAGTCCGGGGCCTCCGTCAACGCCTGGAAGTGCTACGGTCGGGCCGTTCTGCGGGCCCGCCCGGTCGCCCTGTCCCTTTTTGACACCACGTATTTGCATGGCTCGCTTCACGGTCATCACCTTCGGTTGCCAGATGAACTCGCACGATTCCGAGCGGATCGGTGAGGTCCTGCGCGGCGCCGGGCATGCCGAAGCCGTCGGGCTCGACGACGCGGATTTGGTGCTGCTCAACACCTGCAGCATCCGCGAGAAAGCCGAACAAAAACTGCGCAGTGAGGTCGGCCGCATCGCCCTGCTGAAGCAAAAGCGGCCAGAGCTGACCATCGCGGTGGCCGGCTGCGTGGCCCAGCAAGAGGGCGAAGGGCTGCTCAAGCGCATGCCCGACATCGACTTGTTGCTCGGCCCCGACAACATTCCAGAGCTGCCGCGCCTGCTCTTGGAGGCCGAAGGCGCCGCCGCCCCGGTGGTGCGCACCGAGTTCGATCTGGCCGCGCCGCACTTCTTGGCGGCCGCCGCCGAGCCGGGGCGAACGCCGGTGAGCGCGTTCGTGACCGTGATGAAGGGCTGCAACGAGCGCTGCACGTACTGCATCGTGCCGCACACGCGCGGCCCCGAGCGCTACCGCCCCGCGCGAGAGATCATCGACGAAGTGCGGCGCTTGGTCGCAGCCGGCGCGCGCGAGATCACGCTGCTCGGCCAAACCGTCAACAGCTACACGGATCCGCTCTCGGAGCTGCCGCCGGCGCCCGGCGCGGGCGAGGCGCCGTGGCAGCACACGCGCGGCCTGCGCGCGCGCGAAGACGAAAGCGAATTTGCCGCGCTCTTACGCGCCATCGCGGCGCAGGTGCCCGAGCTTTTGCGGCTGCGCTACACCAGCCCACACCCGCGCCACCTCACGGTCTCGCTGATCCGCGCCCACCAAGACTTGCCCGTTCTGGCGCGCCACGTGCACTTGCCGGTGCAGGCCGGTAGCGACCGAGTGCTGCGGCGCATGCTGCGTCGCTACTCCGCCGCCGAGTACGAAGAGCGCGTGGCGGCGCTGCGCGAAGCGGTGCCGGGCGTCACGCTAGCCACGGATATGATCGTCGGTTTCCCGGGCGAGACCGAGGAAGACTTCGAGCAGACACTGCAGCTGGTGCAGCGCGTTGGCTTCTCGCTGATCTACGGCTTCAAGTACTCGGAGCGCCCATACACGGCCGCCGTGAACCTGGGCGACGACATCACGGAAGCTCAAAAGGTCGAGCGCCTGGCGCGACTGATTCAGCTGGGCGACGGCATGCGCACGTCGCTCTTGAGCGAGCAGGTGGGCACCACCCAGAGCGTGCTGTTCGAGGGTCGCGGCAAGACCGGCGCCCTCCGCGGCCGCACCGAGCGCAGCGAAATCGTGCACGCGGCCGGCCCCGACGAGCTGGTGGGCCAGCTGCGCAGCGTGCTCATCACTGGGTCTTACAAGAACTCGCTGCTGGGCGAGGTGCCGGGCGTACCCGCCGAGGGCCCGTTGCCGCGCCCGCCGCTGCAGCGTTCGAATCGCGCTCCCCGAGCACTACCGGTCGTGTCGTGATGCCGAGCGGCCAAAGGCGTACGCGATGATCATCCGCCCTTTCAAGGGCAAAGTGCCCAAGATCGCGGCGAGCGCGTTCATTGCCGAGGGCGTCGTGATCATCGGTGACGTCGAGATCGGCGAGCAAGCGAGCATTTGGTACAACTGCGTGCTGCGCGCCGACGTCGGCATGATCCGCGTGGGCGCGCGCAGCAACGTGCAAGACGGCAGCTGTCTACACATGACGAGCGACCTGTCGCACGCCATCATCGGTGAGGAAGTGACCGTCGGCCACAACGCGATCGTGCACGGCGCAACCGTACACGACGGCGCTTTGATTGGCATGGGCTCGATCTTGCTCGACAACGCGGTGATTGGCGCCGAGTCGTTGATCGCGGCGGGCAGCGTGGTGCCGCCACGGATGCAGGTGCCGGCTCACAGCATGGTGCGGGGCCAACCCGGCCGCGTCATGCGCGAGCTCAACGCCGAAGAGCGGCTAGAAGGCCGTCGCGGCGCTCTACACTACGTGGAATTGGCCGCTGAGCATGCAAAGCTCAGCGCGAAATAGCCACTAAAAGGCTCGCTTTGACCACGGGCTCGGAAACTCGAGCTGACGGGCGGCGCGGGGTCGAGTTAGCCTGTTCTCAGAAAGTAGGGTGTCCCTGATGCTGCGAACCTCTGTGGGCGTATGTTTGCTGGTGGTACTCGGCGCGGCCGGCGCTTGCTCGAGCAAGTCGACCAAAGACGACGACGACACTACGGCCGGCAAGGGCTCCATCTTGGGCGGCTCGAACGGTGGCGGCACGGGCGGCGCGAGCAGCGCGGGCACCAGGACCGACACCGGCGGGACCGCGACCAGCACCGGCGGGACCGCCAACGGCTTGTGTCCGGGCCCGATTTTGACCTGCGTCGACGACACGATGGCGACGTTCTGCGACCCCGACACGGGCGTTGAAGAGACTTTCAGCTGCGTCGACGACGCCAAGGAAATTGGCTTCAACTCGAGCGGCTGCACGAAGGGTAGCGGCTTGACGGAAGACGAGTGCGCGCTCGATTCAGTCGCGGACGAAGCCTGTTTGGCTGGCGCTCAGGCATACGCATACTGCGGCGGTTTCACCACCAACCAGCAGCTGTTCAACATCTACGTCAACTGCTTCCAGGACTACATGGATGGTCACACCATCATTCCGTGCTTTGCCGAGTACGTGAGTGAGACCATGACCGCCGACGAAGACTGCAACAACGCCGTCGAAGCCTGCCTGGGCATCGAAGTGGGCGGCGCGGGCTCCGGCGGCGCGGGCTCGGATCCGACCGCCGGCGCGGGCGGCGCGCAGTAGCTCGCGACTACGGCGAGAAGGAAGCAGGGCTGACGGCGTCGCCGTCGCCCTGCAGCTCGGTGTGTGTGGCGCGCTCGGGCAGGGCGGGCAGCGTCTCGACGTCGACGTCTTTGCCGACCCAGAAGATCTCCGGCACCGGGTAGTAGGTGCTGCTGTAGCGGCGCACGCGCTCGCTGCCGTCCACGTAGCGCGTGCGCACGGTGCTGACCACCTTGTAGCCCGGGATGCCCTTTTGGTGCCGCTTGACTTGGTCGGGTAAAAGCTCCGGGTGGCGCGCGATGCGCCGGAAGAAGTCTTCGCTCTCGAGCACCGCATAGGTGTGATCGACCTTGCCGGGCGGCACAGCGCCGAGCATCTCGACGCGAATGCGCGTGGGCACTGGCAAGAAGGCGTGCACGATGATCGGCACCGGGTAGGGGTTGCGGAGCTGCAAGTCGACCTCACCGTCGATGACGGTGGCGTCCAACCCGAGCGGCGCGTAGCCGCTCGGGCGGCTGTGGCTGCGGCGCTTCACCACGTCGAGCCCGCCCATCACGCCGGCCGCGAACAAGGTGGTGGCAACCTGGCAGACGCCGCCGCCCACGCCCGGCTCCAGCTCGTCCTGGACGATGACCGGAGCGTCGACGAAGCCGCGCTCCAGCGTTCGCGGGCCCACGGTGCGGTTGAAGCTCCACACTTCGCCGGGCGCCAGCACCGTGCCGTCCAGGTAGCTGGCGGCCTTGGCAATGTTCTTGACGCGCGGCCCACCGCGCTTGGCAAAGTCGGTCTCGTACTCGCTGAGCACCAGCGTGGGGTCGACGTTGACGAGCGCGCTGGTGGCGACGCGCGGCTGTAGCTCCGTGAACGCCAGCGTGAGCTCGCCGCCAGCGCCCAGCGCGGCCAGCCGCGACAGCGAGGCGCCCGTGTCCAGCTCACGACCGGCTTGGCCTTCGATGCGTGCACGGCCGGCGAGATCCAGGCGCGCGTCGACGGCCTCTCGCCGGAGCCCGGGGGCGATGTCGGCGAGCCAAGCGGCCGCGCGGGGAGCGTCCAGCCGGTAGTGAGGCTCGACGTCGACTGGAGGGGGTGGGAGTCCGCCCAGGGCCACCCGCAAGCGCGTGTATAGGCTGCTGGGAACGCGGGGCCGGACCAGCTCGGCTCGCGCCTGGTCGACGTCGAGGGAGAGGCCCAGCGCCTCTCGTGGCACCACCAGCACGCCGTCGGGGTGGTGCACCAGCACCTCGCGGGCAGCTTCCAAGTCGGCGCGGCGACCGAGCCAGGTGGAGAGAGCGACGCCCGGTGCTGGAACGCTACCGCCCAGGGTTACCGCGGTCGGCTCGGGCAGGTGCTTTTGCGCTACCGGCCATAGCCCGAAGCCGGCGCCGGCCAAGGCCGACGCGAGCACTGCGCCAAAAGCAACGCCAGAAACCCGCACGCGACGATTTTACTCCCCCCTCGGCCAGGACGGCCAGTTTGTCCGCGGTGGTTGCGCTCCGGCCCCGGCTTGGTCAAAGCTCGCCGGGCGATGCAGCTCACGGTCAATGGCGAGGCCAAAACCTTCCCCGAAGGCCTCACGGTGCGGGGTCTGGTCGAGGCGCTGGGCCTGACGGAAGGCCCCGTGGCGGTCGAGCGTAACCGCGAGGTCGTGCCCCGCGCCCTGCACGCCGAGACGGTGCTGGTCGATCGGGACGTGGTGGAAATCGTTCATTTGGTCGGCGGAGGCTGAGCGGCGGCGGCGTCTTCGGCGCGGGGGCGTTCGGACGCGGGCGGCACGCGGCGGGCAGGCACACGAAGGCGCGGACCGGGACCTGTGGGGCCTCGGGTCGCGACAGGCACCCGCAACGAGCTTTTGGCGCGAATCAGCGATGACTTGAGGCCATTGACGGCACGCAGCCTCGGCACTGAAACGCCGTACTTGCGCGAGATCATTCCGAGCGTTTCGTTTTTCTTCACCTTGTGGGTGATGAAGCTCTGTGGGGCTTGGGTCAGCTTGGCTTCGAGCAAAGCGCTATGGCAGCGGCGTGCGGTCTCTTGCGCCACCGGATTGAAGAAGCGAATGTGAATGTGGGTCGCGTGACCCGGAGCGTGACGAATGAGCGGGCGCAGCTTGCCCGGCACGCCGCGGAAGACGCCGGAGAGCCAAGCCGGATCTTCACCTTGCTTGCGCGCGTACTCCTCGAGCAGCGCCTGGATCGAATGGTCGATCAGGATGAGATCGACGTCGGTCTCGGCGATCAGAGCTCGCACGAAGGCCCAATTGCGCGGCAGATCGAGGTTCTTGACGGTGCCGCGCGCGTACCAACTCGCGCCGTCGTTGTAAAAATAAGCGATGTCGACGTCGCGGCCCGATTGATGCGAAACGTGCGGCGGCGACGGACCGCCCGATTTGCCGCTGATGTCACCGAGGGCCAGCGGCGGCGTGCCCGGAAACTGCTCGTGCACGCGGCCCAAGGCGAGGCTCAGAAAATCGAGCGTCTCTTGCGTGCTCCAGGCGCCGCTCGGGCTGATCGGCTTGAAGAACGGGTTCTCGCTGGCTTGCACGCCGTTCAGCAGCGCGCCCGCGTTGGGCGAGCCGAGCGACATGGGCCCGAGCGAGCGGAGGTCGTGCTTCACGGCGTCTTTGATCTGCGCGTCGGTCCAGCTGTCGAGCGGGTGCGGGCGCGCGCTCAGCGCCTCGACGGCGGCGGGCTCGGTGCTGTCGCCCGAGTCGTCGAGCGCGTCGTGCGGCTCTTCGGCTTCGGCTTCGGCCTCGAGCTCGGCTTCGCCCGCATGGGCGGCGTTGCCCGCGGCGTCTGCCGCTCGAGGCTGGGGCGCTTCGCCGTCGGTCCCCGCGGCCTCGGCGCCGTGGGGTGACTCTGGCTTTCGGCCGTGAAGGCCGGAGCAGGCGACCAACGCCAGCGCTGCGCCCAGCACCAACCAGCGCTGCGCGCCGGGCAACTCCTGGCTTGCCCTAGCGCGCACGGTACCAGCGCACCGTTTCTGCCAAGCCAGTCGAAAGCGGCGTTGGCGCGCCGAGCGCTTGCTCGAAGCGCGAGACGTCGAGCAGCGAGCGCTCGATGTCTCCAGCTCTGGCGCCGGCCTGCTCGATGCCTGAGCGCGACTCGGCCAGCGCGACGATCTGGTGAGCCAGCTTGAGGGTCGTGGTGGCGCGGCCGGAGCCGACGTTCATGACCGCGTGAGGCAGCTCGCCCGCCAGCGCTCGAAGGTTGGCGCGCGCTGCGTCGCCCACGAACACGTAGTCGCGAATGCAGCCGCCGTCCCCCGAAGTGGCCTTGGCGAACACGTTCAGGGGTTTGTGGCTCAGGGCCGAGTCGAGAAAGACCGCGACGACGCCGGCCTCGCCGTGCGGATCTTGCCGCGGGCCATAGACGTTGGAGTAGCGCAGCACCGTCGTCGCGAGCCCGCGCTGCTCGCGATAGATGGTGAGCAGGCGCTCGAACGTGAGCTTGCTGATGCCGTAGGGGCTCTTGGGCTCGCACGCAAAAGCTTCGCTGGCCTGCTGGCCTTCGGGCACTTCGCCGTAGATGGCGCCGCCGGTGCTGGCGAACACGAAGCGACGTACGCCGGCTGACGCGGCGGTACACGCGTCGAGCAGGTTGAGCCCACCGACTATGTTGACCTCGGCGTCGAAGCGCGGGTCCTTCATGCTGACGGGCACGCTGGCTTGGGCCGCCAGGTGACTTACCAGCTCGGGCTTGAAATCGCCGATGGCGCGGAAGGTGGCGTCGCGATCGCGGAGATCGGCCTCGAACACCCGCACGCCAGCCGGCACGTTCGCGACCTTGCCAGTCGAGAAGTTGTCGAGCACGGCGACGTGGTGCCCGGCCGCGAGCGCGCCCTGCACCACGTGGCTGCCGATGAAGCCGGCACCGCCTGTGACCAATACGCGCATCGCGCTTGTATAACCCAACGAAACGCGGCTTGGGACGCCGCTTATTCCTGGGTGTCTTGGCCCTGGGCCTTCAGCAGCTCTGCTCGGGCGCGCGCCAAGTAGGTGCGCGCCTTTTCCAAGTGCTCGTCTCCGCCCTTGTTGCCGAGCTTCACGTCCTTGAGGGCCGTGAGGGCGCCACTGACCTGCTCGCTGGCGCGGTCGATGGGCGTGGCGTCGGCGGCCAGCGCGAAGGACGCGCACAAGACCGCGACGAGGGCGGTGCTGGCAGCGAGTGGCTTGCGAGCCGAGCGGGACGAGCGCGAAGTCATCTGCTGCTGCATGATACCCGCGGTCTACGCTTTCGCTAATTCTTATCTTCCCTCGGGGTAGCGCGCGCATTGATAAGCGCGCCCGCTGGCGCTACAAGAAGCCGGAAAATGCCTGATTCCGAGGACTTCGCGGCCGACGCCCAACGCCTTTCGCCCGGACCCGAGCCGCTTTCAGTGCTGAACGCATGGTACGACGAAGCCGTGCGGCTCGGTCACCCGATGCCCGACGCCATGACTTTGGCGACCGCCAGCTTGGACGGCCGACCGTCGGCCCGCATCGTCCTTTTCAAGGGCCTGCTGCGCGGCGCCGTGTTCTTCGTGACCAACTACCAGAGCCGCAAAGCGCGCGAGCTGACGCAAAACCCGCGGGCCGCGTTGGTCATGCACTTTCCATTGCTCGAACGCCAAGTGCGCATCGAAGGTCGCGTGGAACGCACCAGCGCGGCCGAGTCGGACGCTTACTTCGACGCGCGCCCGCGCGGCTCGCAGCTCGGCGCGTGGGCGTCGCCGCAGAGCCAGACCATCACGTCACGCGCCGAGCTGGACGAGCGTGCCCGCGGCGTCGAAGCGCGCTTTGCCGGGCAGGCCGTCGAGCGGCCCGAGTTCTGGGGCGGCTTCTTGGTTTTTCCGGAGAGCGTGGAGCTGTGGCAGGGACGCGCGGATCGCCTGCACGACAGGTTCTTGTACACGCGCAGCGGCGGCGGCGACGGCGCGCAGGCTGTCGGCGCAAGCGCGTGGACCATCCAGCGGTTGGCGCCGTAGCTCGGATCTCTAACCCGGAGGAGTGAAGCGCTTGGGGCGGAGCGCTTTTTCGACGAGCTCGTAGTGAGCGGGTGGCGTGGTGAGGCCCACGCCGTGGTGGCCAGGCCCGGTCGAGACCTCCAGCGTTGGCAGCTCGGGGATGCCGTGCTGCTCGAGAAAGCCCTGCAAGTGCCGCTTGAAATGCGCGGCGGTGGGCTGGGCGCGCGGCCCGAAAAAGTCCCAAAAATAGGTGCGCGCTTCGGGCTCGCTCATCGATTGCCCAGGTACAACATGCTGACCAGCACCAGCCACACGCCGCCCAAGAAGTGCCAATACTGCGCGCACAGGCTCAAACCTTCATGGCTCGAGCTGGTGTACTGACGCCGCCAGGCGTGGTGCAGCACGAAGCCGAGCGGCACGAAGCCGCCGATCACGTGCAGCGCGTGCACGCCGGTCAAAATGAAGAAGGTCGCCAAGTAGAGCGAGTTGGCGTCGCCGGGCGGGCGCATCGCAAACCAGTTGGCGCTTTGCGTGAGCAAGAACAACCCGGCCATGGCGGTCCACGCCAAGAGCCAGCGCCGCAACGACTCGAGCAGGTTGCGTTTGACGGCTCGCTGCGCCTGCCAAACGCAGAACGACGTGAACGCGATCAAGAGCGTGCTCAGCACGAGCCCTACTGGCAAGTCAGGCAAGCCCGGAGCGCGGTAGTGCGGGGAGGTGAGGCGCGTGAACCAGAAGCCGACGATGGTCGCGATGAACAGCACGCTCATCGAGACGAACAGCACGAGCACGCCCAGCTGGCGTACCGACAGCCGCGGCAGGCTGGCCGCTTCTGGGGCGTTTTTGGGGTCGGGCGTGGTTTCGGTCATCGCGCGCTCACGTCGGGCGCTGTCATAGCACCGTCCGCCCTGGCTACCTGAGCGTCGTGCTGAGCCAGCGCGATTGCCGCTTCGGCGCGCACTTCGGGGCTTTCGTCGTGCTCGGCGGCGTGCGCCAGCGCGGTTCGCCCGGCGCTCAAAGGCAAGCCCAAGGCGGCCAACGCCCAGGCGGCGTGGGCGCGCACCAGCTCGCTCGAGTGGGTGGCCAGCGCGCGAGAGAGCGGCGCCTCCGCGGCCGGAGAGCGCGAATTCCCGAGCGCGATGGCCGCGTTGCGGCCGAGCCGCGCGCGGCTCACGCGCGACAGCGCCGTTCCGCGCACCAGCTTGCGATAGCCGGACGACGTCAGAAACAGCAGCTCTTCGAGCTCGGGATCGACCAAAGCTGGGTGGCGGCCCAGCTCCGGATCGCGTTCGGGCGTGTGCCGCGATTGGTTCCACGGGCACACGTCTTGGCAGATGTCGCAGCCGAACACGTGCTGGCCAATCAGCGGCCGCAGCTCGCGGGGCACGGAGCCTTTCAGCTCGATCGTGAGGTAAGAAATGCAGCGCCGCGCGTCCAGCTCGTAAGGCCCGACGAAGGCGCCCGTCGGGCACGCCGTCAGGCAGCGCGTGCAGGCGCCGCAGCCTGCGGTCGCCTCTGCCACGGTTGGTGTGAGCTCGAGCTCCAGCAGCAGCTCGCCGAGCAGAAAGAAGCTGCCCACGCCGGGCGCGATGGTGAGCGTCGATTTTGCAGCGAAGCCCAGGCCGGCCCGCACTGCAAAGTCGCGCTCCAGGAGCGGCGCGCTGTCGACGCAGGCGCGCCGCCCGACCGGTCGTCCCACCAGCTCGTCGATGGCCTGGCCGAGGCGCTCGAGCTTGCTCTTGAGCACGCGGTGGTAGTCCTCGCCCTGGGCGTAGCGCGCCACCTTGCCGGTGAGGGGTAGCGGCAGCGCCGGGCCCGAAGCGCTCTTGCGCAAGTCGAGCGGGGCCTTGTCGCCGTAGGGCAGGGCCACGACGAGCATGCTGCAGGCGCGCTCGAACAACGTCGTTGGGAGCGCGCGGTCCAACCCGCCAATCATGTACTCCATCTCGCCGTGGTGGCCGGCGGCGAGCCAGCGCTGCAGGCGATCGGCCGCCTGTTCGGAGCGTTCGACGGCCGCAATTCCCACGCGCACGAAGCCCAAGTCGAGCGCCGCGCGCACGATGCGCCTCTCGAGAGAATCGGGGCTTTTGGCGCTGTCGGCTGTCATCTCGGAAAGCTTCGATGTTACTGCCTTGCGGCCGGAGCGGGCGAACCCGGGAATAACCGCGGGAGGTTCTTGGTAACACCGCGCCGAAACTTTGTGGTAACCGCCGAACCGCTGACGGGTGAGGTGGTTGCCCGCAGGCAGACGTTTTCTCTAGCTCGAGGCTCTCCGTGATCGAAATCCAGGAGCTCTATAAGTACTACGGCGATCAGCGGGCCGTTGGACCGCTGACCACGAACATCGAACGTGGAGAAATCATCGGATTGCTAGGCCTGAACGGCGCTGGCAAGACCACCACGCTGCGCATCTTGGCCTGTGACCTGCTGCCGACCAGCGGCTCGGTCAAAGTGGGCGGGGTCGACGTCGTCGAGCGCCCCGACCAGGTGAAGGCCAAGGTCGGCTACCTGCCGGACCGCCCGCCGCTGTACGAAGAGCAGACCGTCAGTGACTACCTCACGTTCGCGGCGCGTTTGCGTGGCGTACCGAGCAGCCAAACCGCCAAGCTCGTCGCCGAAGCGGTCGAGCTGACCGAGCTGGGCAACGTGTCCAAGAAGATCATCGGGGCGCTGTCCCACGGCTACAAGCAGCGCGTTGGCATCGCTCAAGCCATCGTGCACGCGCCCGAATTGGTGGTGCTCGACGAGCCGATCTCGGGCCTGGACCCGGTGCAGATCGTCGAGATGCGCGAGCTGGTCAAGAACCTGAAGGGCGACCACACCGTCGTGCTATCGAGCCACATTCTCTCGGAGATCAGCGAGACTTGCGATCGCATCTTGGTGATCAACGCGGGCAAGATCGAGTGGTCCGGCACCGAGAGCGCGCTCTCGGCCGAGCTGCGACAGGGCTCCCGCATCGCCATCACGGTGCGCGTGGCGGGCAAGAGCGAAGAAGAAGCCTTGGCGCTGGCCAGCGAAATCGCCCAGAAAGTGCCCGGCGTATCGGCGGTGGATCCGGCAGCCAGCGGTGAAACCGGCCCTGGCATCGCTTCGATCAGCGTGCGCGGCGAGGGCGACCTGCGGGACGCGCTGTGTCGCGCGCTGGTGCAAGCGGACGTAGGCGTCTTGGCGCTCGGCCGCGAGCAGCAGCTGGAGAGCATGTTCCTCGAGCTGCTCGGCGAAACGGGTGAGGGTGCGCCGGTGCGGCGCAAGAAGAAGCGCCGCAAGGAAGGCGATGCCGAAGCCGCTGCCGCCCCGACGGACGGAGGTGCCGCATGAGCATCGCGTTTTTGATTGCGCGCCGCGAGTTTGCTTCTTACTTCCGGTCCTGGATCGGGCCGTGCCTGGTGGCGGGCATGCTGCTCGTCGACGGGCTGCTCTATTACTTCTACAACGGCCTCGACAAGAAGCTGCTGAGCGGCGAGGTGCTGCAGCAGTTCTTCTACACGACCTCCGGCGTGACCATGATCGCGTCGATCTTGCTGACGATGCGGGTGCTGGCCGAAGAGCGCCAAACCGGCTCGCTGGTGCTGCTCAATACGTCGCCGGTCAAAGACCGCGACATCGTGATCGGTAAGTTTCTGGCGGCCTACGCGGTGCTGGCGCTGGCCACGCTGCTGTCCGTCTACATGCCGGCCTGGCTGTTCGTACACGGCAAGGTCGCGATCGGTCACATCGTGGTCGGCTATGTTGGCCTGCTCTTGCTAGGTGCAGCCCTGACCGCCATTGGCGTGTTCGGCTCGGCCCTGGCCAACTCCCAGGTGGTCGCGCTCGTGATCAGTGGCGTGCTCGCCGTGGTGTTCGTGCTGCTGTGGGCGGTGGCCAAGGCCACCGAGCCGCCGCTGAATCAGTTCTTGAATTCATTGGCGGTGCACCACGAGAACTTCCGGCCCTTCATGCAGGGCATTTTGCAGCCCTCCGGAGTGATCTTCTACTTGGTCTTCACGTACGCATTCCTGTTCGCCTCGGTCAAAGTGCTCGAAGCGCGGAGGTGGCAATGAGCCAGTCAGCAGCTCCCGCGCCGGAGCAGAAGCGTTCCAACCTTTCGGCGGTGTCGGCCGGTACCGGAGCGCCGGGCTGGCTCCTGCCGCTCTACTTGGGCGGCTTGGCGCTCGTGCTTTTGGGCGAGCGCGCGCTTTCGGGCCTCGAGAAGGGCTCGGGCTTCGTCACCGCGCTGGGCGTCGTGGCGGTCGTGGCGGCCACCGCGCTGCGCTTTTCGCCCAAGTTCAAGAGCCAGGGTGAGCGCGCCAACATCGAGCGCTTGCTGGCGCTCTTGTCGGTGTTGGGCCTCGTAGCGCTCGCCATCTACTATGTGACCACGGACGCCGGCGCCGAGCGCGTTGGCATCAGCAAGCTCGCGACCGAGAAGCGCGATCACACCCTGGAGCTGTTGCGCGTGCTGTGGGTCTCGCTGCTCACGCTGGGCGTGGTGCCGCAGATCTTTGCCGAGACAGCGCTCCGCCCCATGCGCCGCGCCGAGCGCCCCGAAGCGCGCCGCGTGTCAGCGGCGGCCATGGCGGGCGGTTCGCTGGCCATGGTGGTCGTTTACGGCTCGCTCTTGGTTTACGCCTCCGGCGGCATCCAAAAGAAGTGGGACTACTCGTACTTCAAGACCTCGCGCCCCGGCGAAGCGACGGTAAAAATCGCGAGCAGCCTCTCCGAGCCCATCCGGGTCGTGGCCTTCTTTCCGGAAGTGAACGAGGTCAAGACCGAGGTCCAAAGCTACTTGAAGGAGCTCGCCGCCAGCAGCCCGAAGCTGAAGGTGGAGATGAAGGACCGCTTGCTCGCGCCCAAGCTCGCCAAAGAGCTGCGCGCCTCGCAAGACGGCGTCATCATCCTGTCCAAGGGCAGCGCTACCTACACGCTGAACGTCGGCGCGGACATGAACAGCGCGCGCGCCAAGCTGCTCACGCTGGATCGCGACTTTCAAGAGCAGCTGCTCAAGGCCGTGCGCTCGCACAAAACCGTGTATTTCACGGTCGGTCACGGCGAGCTGAACGACGCTCCCAAGGGCAGCTCCGAGAAGGAAGGCCGCACCGCGAACCTGGTCAAGCTGCTGCTCCAAAAGCAGAACGTGACCGTCAAAGATCTCGGCTTGGGCCAGGGCTTGGGCAGCGACGTGCCGGCCGATGCCGACGCGGTCGTGGTGCTCGGCCCGAGCGAAGCGTTTGCGGCCGAAGAGATCGCCTCGCTGCAGCGCTTTGCGGACAAGGGCGGCCACTTGCTCTTGGCGCTCGATCCGGAGAGCTCCAGCGAGATGAACCTGGTGACGGCCGAAGAGGGCAAAGCTGCCGTTGAGGGCACTTCCGCCGCGCCCACGACGGCCCCTTCCGCTGCGCCTGCTGCCAAGCCGGCCGCGCCTGCCGCCAGCGGCTCCGCCGCCGGAAAAGCGCCGGCTCCGCCCGCGCCCAAGACGCCGGCCCCGCCACACCTGGCGGCGCTGGTGGGCATCACCGGGCTCACCCTGGCGCCCGACTTGCTCGCCAACGAGACGCAGCACATCACGGTACGGGCCAACGACTCCGATCGCACCCGGCTGCAGGTGAACAGCTTCTCGTCGCATGCTTCGGTGTCGACGCTGAGCCGAGCCGCACCGCGCGCCGCCATCGTGGTGTTCGGCTCCGGCAGCTTGGAGAAGCCGCAGAACCTGACCGGTAAGGTCGACTTCACGGTCAAGACGCCGAGCGGCACCTTCAACGACGCCAACAAGAACTTCAAGCTCGACAAAGACGCTGAAAAGACCCAGGTCTACAACATCGCCGCGGCTGTCACTCGACCCGTGGCGGGCGCTCCCGCAGCACCGCCGCCCAAGCCCGACGACAAGGACAAGGGCAAGGACAAGAAGCCCGAGGTCAAAGAGATGCGCGCCTTCGTGACGGCCGACGTGGATGCGTTCAGCGACTTGGTGCTAACCAACGTGGTCGGTAACCAAGTGCTGTTCGTCGACGCCATGCGCTGGCTGGTGGGCGAGGAGAGCTACGCCGGTCGCACCAACACCGAAGAAGACTTGCACATCGAGCACACCAAGCAGCAAGACCTGGCTTGGTTTTACTCCACCATCTTCGGCATTCCGGCGCTCGTGCTCGGCGCGGGTCTGTTCATTCGGCGTCGCTTGTTGGCAGGAGGTGCCAAGTGAAACCGCTCGTTCTTCATGGTGCGCTGCTGGTCGTGTCCGCAGGCTTGGCCTATTCGGTTTGGAACAAAGACGAAGCCGTACCCGAGAAACAGCAGGCGCTCGTCGACGTTTGGGGTGGTAGCCAAGCGTCGTTCACCAAGCTGTCGTTCGAGGGCAAGACGCGCAAAGTTCGGCTCGAGTCGCAGAAAGACGCTCAGGGCTACTACTACGTGGGCAGCGTCGACAAAGAAGACGCGCCGCCTACCGACCCGCACGCGGGTGTACCGGGCGCGCCCTTGAAGGCGCCGGAGCCGGCGAAAGAATCGAAGAAAGAGACCTCGCGCTTCGTGTCGGTCAAGGCCGGCGAAACGCTGGTCAAGTCGCTGGCGCCGCTGCAAGCGCTGCGCGCCGTCGGCAAGGTCGAGCCTGCTCGCAACGAAGAGTTCGGCCTCGACAAGCCCGAAGGCACGCTCAAAGTCACGATCGACGGCAAAGAGCACGTGCTGATCATCGGCGGCACCACGCCCGGCGGCAGCGAGCGCTACGCCAAGTACCAAAACAACGGCGAAGTCTTCGCCATCTCGGGCGACATCGCGCAGAGCCTCATGTTCGGCGATTCTCGACTGCCGGAGCGTGAGCTGCACGGCTTCAAGAACGAAGACATCAGCAAGGTGCGCATCGAGAAAGCCGGCAAGACGCGCGAGCTTACGCGCGTGAAGGACAAGAACGAAGGCTGGGGCGATCCGAGCACGCCGACCAAGCAGGACGAAACCGCCGGCAACTGGATGAGCAAGCTAGGTCGCCTGCGCGGCAGCGACTTCGTGGAGAAGCCGACCAAGGCCCTGAACCCTGCGGACGCCATCGTGCGCGTCGAGTACTTCAACGCCGGCAAATCCGTCGGCTTCGTGGAGCTGTACAAGCTGCCCGCCGAGAAGGGCAACGACTACTTGGTCCGCACCGAGTGGGCCCGCTGGTACGCCAAGGTTCCGGCTACGACTGCCGAGCAGATCGAGACGGATTTGGCGTCGGTCTTGAAGTAGGGGCCGAGGAGTGAGGGGTTAGGGACTAGTCGGCGGAGGGGAAGCAGGGGGGCGAGGGCGCCGGAGAGCGCGTCTTACTGCTTCAGGCAGGCGTCCGCGCACGAATCAGCGGTCAGCTGGCACTGGTTGATGCAGGGGATGTTGCCGTCGCAGCGCAGATTGCAATCCGTCTGGGCAGTCTGGCAGCGCGTGTTGCATGTCTGCACACTAGCGTTAGCTGTCGCACATAGGCTCACCAGCACCGCGCCAACAACGAACCGGATCGACTTGCTCACACCGTAAGGAACGGCCAAGGGGCCAGGAAATTGAGCCCCACTTCTCCCTCGATCCCTAGCCCCTCCGCCGACTAACCCCTAACCCCCCACCCCTAACCCCCAAGCCGCTCACTTCGCTGGCCCCGTGGGCCCCCGCGCCGTCCCGCCTTCGTGCAGCTTCATGTTCCCGTAAGGCTCCACCATGGGCAGCTTGTCCCAGTGAGCGTGGTAGGCGGCGACCATCTCCTTCAGAGCCTCGGGCTCGGACTTGCTCAGATCTTTCTCTTCGCCGGGATCACTCTTCAGGTTGAAGAGCTGGAACTTGTCGGACGGACCGCTCCAGAGCAGCTTGTAGTCGCCGCGGATGAGGGCGCGCCGCGGCGGGTTGTGGCTGTCCTCGGTCATCTCCAGGTAGATGGGCTCGCGGTTTTGGGCCGCTTCTTGTCCAGTCAGCTCGGGTAGCAGGCTCTTGCCGGGTAGCTCTGGCGCCGCTTTTTGGCCCAGCAGATCCAAGAACGTGGGGACCAAGTCGATGTGCGAGCGCCTCTCGGTGATGCGCTGCGCCTTGATGCCTGGGCCGCACACGATCAGCGGCACGCGCGTCAGCACCTCCCACAACTCGAAGGCGTGCTTGTACATGCCGTGCTCGCCGAAGGCCTCGCCGTGGTCGGCCGAGATGACCAGGTAGGTGTCCTTGGCGAAGCTCTGCTGATCGACGAAGTCGAAGAGCTTTTTGACCCAAAGGTCCGTGAAAAAGACCTCTTGGTCGTACTTGTCGCGCGCCTTGTTGCCGAAGGCGGGGGCTTCTTCGTGACGGTTGTACTGGTCGTGCGGGTCCATGTAGTGACCCCAGGCGAAAAATTGCTTGGTCTTCAGCTCGGGCTTGCCCAAAAGCTCGATGCCGAGGGCGGTCATCTTGTCGCTGGTGACGTGGTTGTCCGTCTGCGCGTCGAAGGTAATGCCCGGCACGGTGCGCCACTCGTCGAAGCCTTGCTCCAGGCCCTTGGCGCGCGAAAAGTACATGTGACCAAACCAACCCAGCGTGGCGATGCCTGACTCGCGTAGGCGCTCGGCCATGAACTGATTGGCGGTGGCGTAGCTCGCGAAGAAGAAGCCGCTGCGATAGAGCGTGCTCGGGTACTGACCGCTCAAGAACGCGGCCACGCTCTTGGCTGTGTAGCTCGAGACCGCGTAAGCGTCGGTGTAGGCCGTACACTTTTCGGCCAGCGCTGCCAGGTTCGGCGCGATGGCGCGCGAGTAGCCGTTCCAGGGCATGTCGGCGCGCAGGCTGTCGATGGTGACGAACAGCACGTTGCGCGGCCGGCTGGGAGCTGCGGCGCTGGCTGAGGGGGCAGGGCTGGCGGCTGCCGCGGCGCTGGGGGCCGGCGCGCTGGGGGCCGGCGTCGGACCCGCGCTGGGGGCCGGCGTCGGGTCGGTCTTGGAACAGGCGGCAAGCAGAAGAAGCGCGGGGACGAGCGGTCGCATGGGCTCGCCCCTTTTACTCGGCTTGGATCTCCCGCTCCAAACGATCGAGCTCACTTTCCAAATTCTGCTCGGTAATTCGGTGCTCGGCGGCCTCTTCGGCGTCCTCGGCGGTCAGGACCGAGTCGGGATCTGGGGCCAAGGCGGGCGCGCTGCCGAGCGAAGGCGCTGGCAGCGCTGGCGCCGGCGCCAAGGGCGCGGATGTGGCCGAGGCCGTTGCGCCGTCGCCCGATGAGCGCGAGCACGCGGGGCCCGAGGTCGCGAAAGCGAGCACGCCCACCCAACCGAGCCGGGGCCAACGGCTCATCGCGGCCCCTCGGAGCTGCCGGTAGGGCGGGGTCCTGGGCGGGCGCTGGGCGCCTCCGGAGCGGTTCTGGCAGGCGGAGCGACGTTGGGGGCCGGCGCAGCGCTGGAGGCAGCCGAGGCCGGCCCAGGAGCGATGGAAAGCTGCTGCATGCGCGCGGCGTGGCGCGCCTGCTCGCGCGCCCAAAGCTTGGCGGCACGCGCCAGCAGCTGGTCGCGGGCGGCGCCGCTGCGGGCGTTACGGGCCAGGAACTGTACCCGCGAAAGCTCTGCTTCGCGCCTGGCGTGCAGCGCCAGCTCGGCTTTGATTTCCGGCACGTTGAGGCGTGCGCCCAGCTGCTGCTCGAGAGCGTTGCGGTGCCGTTCGCGGCGCTCAGCGCGCGTCGCCTTCAGCTCGGCCAGCTTTTTGGCGAGCTCATCACGGAGCTTTGGCGCCAGGTCGGCGGAGCCCGACGGAGCTGGCATGGCCGAGACGGCTGCTGACGCTGACGCGAGCGCGCTCGCGAGAGCGGCGGCGCGGCGCTCGAGGATGGCACGGCGGCGTTGCAGCTGTTCTTCGGTCGGGCCTGAGCGCGGCGCGAGGTCGGCCCAGAGTTGCGGCGCGATGGCCAGCGTAACGACCGCGGCGACTCCCGCCAGCCAACCCAGACGCGCCGCCTTCGTCGGTGGCGAGGTGCTCATGCGCTCACTTGGCCGGGCGGGCCGGGGTGATTCGATTTGCGATTGGCCCTGGGTAGCGCGTCCCACTGCGGCGGGCGGCGCGACGGACGCTCCGCGCTGGGGCTGGCTTCTGCCGTGGCGTCGCGGTGGCGTCTGACCTGCACCCCGAGGACGGTGAGCCACGCCAGCGCAAGGATGGGCAGCACCAGCGACAGCGCGCTCATCTCGCGACCGCTCTGCCAGCGAAAGCCGACGATGATGGCCACCAGCGCGCTGAGCACGGCCACGATCAGGAACAGGGCACGCGCGGCCCTACGGGAAGACTCCAAAACAGACAACCGCCCGGAAGATAAGCCGAGCCGGCCAAGACGCAACTCGTTCCGGATACTTGGCCCTGGAGCGGCGCGGATCGCGCTTGATTTCACGCTCCGCGGAAATTGAGGCGGGGCGCTGCAGCGCCGCCGCAGGGTCATGGCAACGTCTACCGTTTTCTTGCAGCCGTCACGAGCCGCGTGGCATGTCCCGGAGGCCATGTCGGCTCGTCTTGTCAGGACGCTGCTTCCGCTCGCGCTCGTGACGGCCGCTTGTTCGAAACCCGAGCCAGCGCCCGGCGGCGTGGCGCCAGGGCCCCAGGCTTCGAGCAGCGCTGTGGCGGCTGCTGGCTCGGCTGCCCCCGCGCCGGCGCGCGCTGCCGAGCCGCCGCCGACGCGCGTCGCGCTGGACGGCGGCCTCCAGCCCGGCGTCGAGCTCCCTGGCCCCCGCATCTACGCGCGCTCGCTGCGGGCTTGGATCTACGAGCGCCCCAGTCGCACGGCCGAAAAGCTCGGCTACTTTCGAGCCGGCTCGGCCCTGCGGCTGCGGGGCGAGCGCGCCGGCACGGAGGGGTGCCGGGCGGGTTGGTACGGCGTTCAGCCACGCGGCTTCGTGTGCGCCGAGGGCTCGGCCACGCTGGACGCCGCCGATCCCGTGGTGAGCGCCTTCAAAGGGCTTGGGCCTGCTTTTGCGAGCAAGCTGCCATACATCTACGGCACCGTGCGCAAGCCCGGTCCCATCTACGCCCGGCTGCCCACGCGCGCCGAGGCCGAGCAGGCCGAGAGCGACCTGGACGAGCGCATGCAGAACTGGCTCGCCGCCGACGGCGAGGTCGGGGCCAGCTACGCCCAGCACGTCTGGCTACGGGGCCAGAATCCGCCCGACGCTCGCGTGGCCTGGGAGGGCAAGCAGAGCGATACGTTGCCGCCGTTCTTGGGCGCCGGACGCGCGCTGCCGACACCGGACGGTCAGACGAACCACGCCGCAGAGCTCGTCGCGGCGCGCATGAAGGCGCGCCAAGGCTTGTCGCTTCTGCAAAGCGTGCTGTTCGAGGGCAGGCGCTACGGAATCACGACCGATTTGGACGTCGTGCCCACCGATCGCCTGCGGCCGATTCAAGGCTCGGAGCACCACGGCGTCGAAATCGGCAAGGGCCTGGAGTTTCCGTTCGCGCTGGTGCGCAGTGAGACCGCCAAGCTGAAGCGCTACCAAAAGGGCAAGCTGGTCGACGCCGGACCGGCCGAGTACTGGTCGGTGCTGAAGCTGACCGGCAAGCAGAGCTTCTTCCAGAAGCGCTTGCACTTCGAGACCGTGGACGGCCTGTACATCTCGGATCAGGACGCCTCGCGCCTCGATGCGGCCAAAAAGATGCCGGCCTGGGGCAAGAACGGCGAGCGCTGGTTCGACGTGAACGTCTCCAAGCAGACGCTGGTGGCCTACGAGGGCACGCGCGCGGTGTTCGCCACCCTGATCTCGACGGGCGAAGCGGGTTTGGAAGATCCGGAGCACACCAAGTCGACCAAGCGCGGCATCTTTCGCATTCACACCAAGCACGTCTCCACGACCATGGACTCGGACGCGGTGGGCGAAGAGTTCGAGCTACGCGACGTGCCGTACGTGCAGTACTTCGAAGAGGGCTACGCGCTGCACGGCGCGTACTGGCACGATCGCTTCGGTACGCCCAAGAGCCACGGCTGCATCAACCTGACGCCCGAAGACGCGCGTCGGCTGTTCTTCTTCACCGAGCCCACGCTGCCCGAGGGCTGGCACTCGGTGATGCAGAAGCTCACCGGCACCGTCTTGTTCGTGCACCCGTAAGCTCAGCCGCCGTCGCCCGCGCTGTTCTGGCCGGCCGCGCCGCCCTGGTTCGTCGCTTCGCCGGCCGCGCCGCCTTGGTTCGTCGCTTCGCCAGCCGCGCCGCCTTGGTTCGTCGCTTCGCCGGCCGCGCCGCCCTGGTTCGTCGTTTCGCCGGCCGCGCCGCCTTGGGCTCCGCCGCTTCCGCCATCGCCCGTCGCTCCACCAGCGCCGCCCGCGTTCGGAGCCTGGCCGCACTCGGCCGGGACCACGAAGTTGGGGCTGAGGCTAGTCGTGACGTCGGTTTTGTCCGGATTCTTCAGGGTCTCTTGGTTGACGCCGTTGATCAGCGTCGCGCGGAGCTGGGTCGGTAGGGCGTCGAAGCTCAGCTGCAGCACGCCCTCGGTAGTCACGGTGTCGACGCTGGCGACGACATTTCCGGAGTCGTCCAAGCCTTGGATGCGCACGTAGCCGCAGCGCTTCGATGCGCCGCACGCGTTTGCGGGGCGCAGGATGAAGCGGGTCGAGGACTCGTCGGGCGAGAGCGTGACGCTCACCACGAGAGTGCTGAACGCACCGGCCAGAGGCGCTGCGCCTCCGGCTCCGGCGCTCGCGTCGCTCGGGCCACCTCGATCACAGCGCAGGTTGACGCTGTCGTCGGGCGAGTGGCCATCGAGCTTACTGATCTCGATGCCGAACGTGGTCGGTTTGACGGGCGCTGCCTCGTCGTCGCTGCAGGCGCTGCCCAGCGGCAGGCAGGTCAGAGCGGCGAACAGCAGGCGGGAGTAGGAAGGAAACAAGCGAAGCGAGCTATGATTCATGCGCGGTGCTCGGGGAGCGCCTTCAGCTCGGCTTCGTCGAGCGCGACCCGTTCGGGGTCGATCTTGAAGCCGCGCACGCTCTGCTCCAGGGCCTCCGCCAGGTTCTGCAGCCGTTCCCCTTCGGTCACGGCGCTTTCGCTGGAGTTGACGACTGAGCCAGCGATGCGCTGTACGGCGTCCATGTTGCGGGCGATTTCGTCGGATGCGATGGCCTGCTCTTGCACTGCCGACGCCGTGTCGTCAATCACGCTGATCAGGGTCTTCAGGTCTGCCAGCGTCGTTTCGACCAGCTGGGTGCCTTCTTCGACCTCGCGGGTGCCCAGCTGCATGCTCTGCACGGCCTCGCCGGTCTGGTCGCGAATGGCGGCGATCAGGTCCTCGATGTCGCGGGCGCTCTGGCCGGTCCGCTTGGCCAGGGAGCTGACCTCGTCGGCCACGACGGCAAAGCCGCGCCCGTGCTCGCCGGCGTGAGCGGCCTCGATGGCGGCGTTGAGCGCCAGCATCGACGTCTGCTCGCTGATCTGCCGGATGACCTCGACGATGTTGCCGATGCGCTTACCTGACTCGCCCAGAGCACCGATGCGATGCGCCGCTTCTTCAACGCTCTTTCTGATCTGCTGCAGCCGCTCGATGGCGCGCGTGACAGCCTGACCGCTCTGCTTGGCGGTGCGCGTGGCCTCGGCGGCGTTCTCGGCCACCTGCTGAATCGAGCTCGACAGCTCCGTGACGGCGGCGGTCGAGCTGGTGATCTTGGAGGCTTGCTCCTTGGCGCCCTCGAGGGTCTTCCGGCTCATGCTCGAGATCTCGCCGCTGGAGGCGTTGACCTGAAACGCCGAACGCTGCACAGCCGCGGCCAAGCTGTGGATCTTGGCGAAGACGCGGTTCAAGTTCGTGGCGAGCGTGCCCAGCTCGTCGTCGCCGTCGACCTCGAGGCGACGGCTCAAGTCGCCCTGGCCGCGCCCTAGCTCTTCGGTCGCCACGATGTAGCGGCGGAGCGGGCGGGTGATTTGAATCGCCAGGAAGAAGCCCATGGCGACCGACAAGAACAGCGCCGCCACCAGCACCAGCATCAGCCCCGCGAAGCGATCGTCCAGCGTCTTGGCGGTGGCGCGCACGTGGTTGCGGTAAATGACGAGGCTGCCGAACGGGATCGAGTCTGGATCCGTACCTGCCGAGTAGCCGTACACGGGCAGCTTGGCGAAATCGTACTGCTGGGTCTCGCCCGACTCTTTGTCGAGCATCTCGAGTACCTCGACCTGCTTGCCGTCTTCTTCCAGCGCCGTGGGCTTTTGCACGGCTTGGCTGAGCTGCGGCCACAGCGCGCGCGGCACCGAGCTAGCGACGACTTGGCGATCGCCGACCACCAGCGCCAAGCGCTGCTCTCGGCCCGGCTCGTTGGCGCCCGACTTGCTGATGGTGTCGCTGAACCAGCGATCGAGGCTGGCCCCGAACAACACGGCGCCGACGATGCGATCGCCGCTCTTCACCTGTGCGCCGGAGATGCGATAGCCCTGGCCGCCAATTTCGGCGAAACGCGCGCGGATCGAGCGGCCTTCGCGCAGGTCCTGGAACAGGCGCGAGCTGTGCCAATCCATCTCGCTTTGCGAGCGGACGCCGGGCAAGCCGGTCACCTTGCCGCTCAGGTCCGAAATCACGAACAGGTCGGGGACGATCGAGCTCTGCAGCACGTCGGCCAGGCGCTTGGTGGCTTCGGTCAAGCCCGCGGAGTCGCCGGTCGCGATCGCGGCCACGACACCGGGGTCGCTGGCGATCATGCGGGTGATGGCGTACTCGCCGACGCCGACCTGCGTCATGGTGTCGACGTAGCGCTTGAGCGGGCGTTGCAGCAGCACGCCGGTTTGCTCGGCGGCGCGCACTTGCTGCGCGGCCTTCCAAGCACCACCCACCACTACCAGCAGCGTGACCCCGATGATGGTGGCCACGATTTTCGTGCGCAAACTCAGCTTGTAGCGAAGCATCCGAAGGGTTCCCGGCTTCGGACGCTACCACGAAGAATCGCGCGCTAGCGCATGCGGTTGATACGGCAGAAATGAGCCAAGAAGTGCCCGGAAACGCGGGTCGCCGGGTGCTCGGCGTCACCGGTAAATTCGAATTTCAAGAGGCCTTCCACCGAGCCCTGCGGGCTCGCGTCGACCTGGCTGATGGTGAGCTCACCGCCGGGGCGCAGCTCGGTGCGGCGCCCGTGCAGCTTGACCGTCGAGAGCACGCGCGGCTTGTCGGGGCTCTGGGCGTCTTGGAGCAACGGAAAGCTGCCCGGCTTGAGCTGGTAACCTGCCGGGAGCAACAGCCGAATCGCGACGCCGGCCGCGTCGGGATCCGTGTCGGCCAATGCCTCGCAAGTGCGCTTGGCCGAGCTGAGCGTCAGTAGCAACGCGGTCTCGGTAGGGCTGACCTCGATCAGCTCGGCCAACGAGGCTTTCGGGATCAGCGTCAGCTCGTCGGTTGGTGCTGGCCCCAAATCGATGCGGATGGGGGCTGCGGCAGTGTCGCGGCAGCTGGACAGCAAGCACAGCGCCAGCAAGCAGGCGCTCTTGGCAAAGCGCATCCGCTCAGGCGCTCTCGCGTGCGACGGCGGCGACGGCGGCGGCGCCGGTCGGCACGGCGCCGGTGCTGCCGGGATTCGGGCTGGAGGAAGGGGCACCGAGCGGGAAGCTCACGCCCGTCAGCTTGGGCGTCAAGTCGCGCAGGGCGCGGCGCGCTTGCGAAGCGGTCGGCCGGTTCTTCGGATCGCGGCGTAAACAAGCCGCCAAGAGCCGCGCCACCTCGGCCGAATCGGCGATGTGCGCCAGCCGAGCCAACTTGTCGGGCCAGCCGTCGTGCCCGATGTGCGCCGACAAGATCGAGGTCTCGTCCTCGGCGTCGAAGAGCAGCTCGAACGTGAGCGCCTCGAACGCCGTGCAGGCGAAGGCGTACATGTCGGCGGGCATCGGCGTCTTCGACTCGACCAATCCGAGCACCTCGGGCGCGCAGTACTCGAGCGTGCCGCAACCCGGACGCAGCTGGCGGCCACTCAAGCCAAAGTCCACCAGCACCGGCGTCTGGCCGTCCCGCAAGATCACGTTCGAAGGCTTGATGTCCAGGTGACCGACGCCCGCGCCGTGCATGGCCTCGAGCGCGGCCAAGATGCCGTCG
The DNA here is from genome assembly GCA_036261775.1 of Polyangiaceae bacterium. Taxonomy (GTDB): domain Bacteria; phylum Myxococcota_A; class Polyangia; order Polyangiales; family Polyangiaceae; genus PMG-095. Next base: position 30,250 of record DATAKF010000339.1, read on the forward strand.
AGGTACTTCAGCGCGCCCTCGCTGGTCAGCGAGCGGCTGCGGATCAGGCGATCCAAACCGGCGCCGCGGATCAGCTCCATCACCAAGATGGGCTTGGGGCGCGCGGCTAGATCGAAGGTGACGAAGCGCGCCAAATTCTCGTGCTGAGGCAGCCCCAGCAGCGCGCCGGCTTCTTCGCGGAACAGCTGCAAGAACTCTTGCTCGGACAGGCTACGGGCCGTGGTCGGATCGAAGTCGGGCACCTTGAGCGCGAAGCCCTCGGCCTTGGGGTTGTTTCGCTCTTCGACCCGGCGCGCCATGAACACCGAGCTGGCGCCGCCGCTGCCCAGCGAGCGCACGACGTAGAAGGCGCCGATGGTCCGGCGTGGCAAGAGCCAATCCGGCAGCGGTGAACGCCGGCGCTCGAGCGGGATGGGCGCGCTGTCGACCGAGGCGGCCGTCGCGACCGGTAGCTGCTCGAGCCGAGATAGCACCTTGCCGATGGCGACCCCGATGGCCTCCGGAATGTCCGCGGTCAGCTCGCCGATGGCCATCTGTAGCTGCGCCGCGTTGGGCGGCACGCTGGAGCGCACCGTGCGCTCGACCAGCGCCGCGACCGAGGCCACGTCGGTCACCACCGCGATGGCCATTGGGTCGAGGCCGAGCACGCGCCGCTGCGCGCCTTGCGTGAGGCGGCGCAGGCCGTCGACGGACAGCTCGATGTCGCTCATCACGTCGGCGGAGCCGCCCGTCGGGTCGACCAAGTCGGCTTGCCCGCGCGCGGCGGCGACGCTCTCGAGCGAGCGAGCCAAGCGCTGTACGACGCGCCGCAGCGCTTCGCCGCGGTACGAGCCGCCAGCGCCCAGACTGCGTGAAAGCCGCAAGAGACGCACCGCAACCTTGCGCACGTCGCCGTGCATGCTGGCGCCCATGTGCGCCTCGAAGTGCTGCGATTCGCCGGCGCCGTCGGCGTTTTCGGCGTTGGAGGGGTTCAAGAAATCGACGTAGCCCGAGACGGCGCTGCGCACCTCCGGGTTGGTGGAGGCTTCGGCGACGGCTTCCAGGCTCGGTAGCTGGTCGACGTGCGAGGCCAGTGCGAGCAAGAGATCGGAGGGGTCGCTGACTCCTTCGCGCACGGCGGCGTCGAAGCTGCGCGCCAGGGTCGCGCAGGCAATGCGATGCACGATCGGCTCCGGTTGGTGGCCGACCCGGCGCATCATGACGCCCACGGCGCGGCGCACCCGCTTGCGCACGCCGCCTTCGTCGTCACCCGAGCGAGCGGCTTCGAGATCGACCAAGTGCAGCAGCGCTTTGAGCCTGCGCTGCTCGCCGAGCGCCAGCGCAGGCGAGGGCGCGGCTTCGTTGGCGCTGGTTTCGGCCTCGAGCAAGAAATTGCCGAGGCGATCGTGCAGCCGCTCGACCTCCGGCACGCTGGTGTCGGTGTCGCCGGGGCGGCGCCCGAGCAGCATCAAGTCCGAAAGGCGCGGGCTCTCGAGCGCGGCGGCGTCGAGATCGCTCAGGGCGCCCAACACGTACGGCAGCATCTGCTCGTCGTGGGGATCGTGAGACGCCACGAAATCCATGGCGCGGTGGGCGGTCGCGACGGCTTGAATGGCCAGATCCGTAGCCGCGCGGGCACCCTTGGATTCGTAGGCCAACAAGGCGCGACGCACCGACGCGACGACCTCGTTCTGCTCGTCCTGCTCGCGGTCCAAGATGCGCACGGCGCGCTCCGCCACGCTGCGGAGCACCGAGCTTTGAGAGTCGACCCGCTGGGCCAACGTCTGCTTGAGGATCTTGGCCGACCGCTGGCCAAAGCTCTGGCTGCTCAGATCCGCGAACAGCGCGGCCGCTGCTTCAGCGACGTCGGGCCGGCGTTTGACGCAAAGCATTTCCAGCAGGCCTTCCGCCGCGTCGGGCTCGGCCTCGATCACGCGCGGCAGGCCCATCAAGAGCGTGGCGGCAAGTCCCGGATCGGTCGCCGAGACGGGGCCGTCCAGCAGCTGCTTCAGCGCGCGGAGCGAGCTTTCGGGTTCGCTGACCAGGGTCGCGACCAGCGAGACGCCAGCGCGACGCCATTCGGTCGGAGAAAGACTCGGGTCGAGCGCGACGTCGATTTCTTCGCGCAGCGCGGGCTGAATCGCCGACAAGATGCCGCGCGCCACCGCAGCGTGGCGCCAGACCAAGGGCTCGCGGTCGTGGAGCAGCCCTTCGTAAATCGAGCGGATCGGCTCGCTCAGCAGCAGGTCGCGCGGGTACGCATCGCCCTGTTGAGCGCGGAAGACGGCTTCGCGCGAGGCATGCTCCAAGAGCTTGGCCGCCAGCCTGCGCACCGGCAGCGTGCCGGTCTTGGCTTTGTCGAGCCAGCGCTCGCGCATTTCGCGTCGGGTCACGAGCGTGAGCGCGAGCGCGTCGGCGTTGACGCCGCAGCCAATCGGCAGATCGAAGACCAAGCCGACGCGGGCACGCAGCGAGGCCGCTTCGAACGGCTTGCCGGAGCTCAATGCCATGCGCGCAGCCACGGTAGCGAACGTGGCCGCCGTGCCCTCGTATAGGCGCGCAAAGACGCGCCGCCCGAGCTCGCGGCGCTCTCGCCCGAGCGGCAGCGCCGCGCTCATTTCGTACAGCGCGACCGCGGCGGGGCCGGGCGCCAAGAACTCGAGATCATCGGCGAGACCGGTCTCGAGCGCGATCTGTGAAGCGCGCGCTAGCACCTCGGGCGCAATGCCGTCGAGCGGCGGCGGGCCTGCGCTGGCCGTGCTGTAACCGAGCGCCGCAACCGCTTGGCGCCAGCTGGCGCGCCGCTCCGCCTCATCGGACAGTCGGGCTAAGGTGGCGAGGGCTTCGACGGGATTCGGACGAGCGCGCACGTGGGGAAGTTAGGATTGTACGTGCGGAGCCGGAACGCCATGTGGCAAATGCGACGTTGATGTCGCGACGTTGTGAGGTGATGGGCGGTGTTGGAGGGTGATGTGTGCTTGTGAGGCTTGGGGGGTGAGGGGCTAGGGGTTAGGGATCAGGCAGCGGAGGGGCCAGGGGAGAGGTAGGGCGGATGAAGACGGATGCGAGAACGGAGGTTCATGAAGTGCGGACCCGGGTTCGCGGTGGCGCGGGCTTCGCCGCGCAGGGGCTGCAGAAGGGCGGGGAAAGCGAGGTTGGCCTGGGTCTTGTAACTACCGGGGTATGACGCAACGCTCGTTCACGGTCGGTTCCTTTGCGGCTTGCCTGTTGGTGGGCGGCCTGCTGCCGGGGTGCTTGCTGCAGAAGCAGGATGACGGGGAGGAGTTTCGCGAAGTGGTGCCTCAGCGCGAAGCGGTGATGGTGGCCGGACCGGAGACCGACGCCAGCGACGACGATACGGCGTCGATTCAGAGCCTACGCGGCGCGCAGGCGGCGCGGCCGCTCGGGGGGCCCTACGCCAAGTGGTACGGCTTCACGCGTGTGGTGCGCGGCGGCGTAAACCTGGTGACGGCTGCGGTGCTGGGCAACGCTTGGGTCATCGTCCACACCGAGCCGAGCTCGGTCGTCGACGGCGAAGCCACCTGGGGCCCGTACACCGACGCGCTCGAGCCGGTGACGTATCGCTTTCGCGTGACGCGCGTCGCTCAGGCCGAGTACGACTACGTGCTGGAAGGGCGCCCGAAGGCCTCACGCTCCGACGACGACTACCGCGCCGTGCTTTTCGGCCACGGCTTCGGCAAGCGCCACGCCTCGCATGGCGAGGGGGAGTTCACGATCGACTTGGACGTGGCACGCGAGCTGGATCCGTTCGGTCACCAAAACGACTCCGGCACCGTACACGTCGTGCACCACCTGCCGCACGACATCGGTCAGGGCGGGGGAGCCTTGCCGCGCCAAATTTTGGCCGAAGTCACGCCCGATCCGGCCGTCAATCCCGAGTCGTTCGCGGTCACGTCCGACGCCAACCTGGACGGTACCGGCTCGCTGCACGTCACCGCCGTCGCCGACGTGGACGATACCAAAATGACCCAGCTCGAAGACATTGTGATCGACAGCCGCTGGCGTGCCGACGGCGCGGGGCGTGCCGACATCGTCATCGCGGGCGGCGACATTCCGGCCGATCCTGGCACCGTGACGGCCGTCGAATGCTGGGGAGAAGACTTCAAGCGCAGCCACTACGCCGACTCGATCGGCTTCGAGCCCAGCGAAGGCGACGCGGCCGCGTGTGTTTACGACGCGCTCTAGCCTGCTGGGGGCGGCACGCGCCGACCCCTCGGCGCTCGGTGGAAGTCCGAATTCGGCCGAGCCTCCCCCCACGCGGCGACGCTGGAAGTCGCAAACTCGTGAACTTTCGTTCGCCCAGGAAACTGTTTGGCGCTGTGGTGCTAGGCTACGGAGCGTGGGTTCACTTCCGCTGAACGAGCCTGTGCTCGACTACGCGCCCGGAAGCACCGAGCGGGCGCTGCTGCGCGCCGAGATCTCGCGGCAATCCGCCGAGCAGCCGCGGCTGCCGCTGGTCATTGGCGGCGCCCGCATCGAGACCGGCAAGAGCGTGCCCATGACGGCGCCGCACGATCACTCGCTCGTGCTCGGAGCGCGCGTCGAAGGTGATCGCGGACACGTCGACCGCGCCATTGCGGCGGCGCTGGGCGCCAAGCCGGCTTGGTCCGCGTTACCCCTCAGCGAGCGCGTGGCCATCTTCGATCGCGCCGCAGAGCTTTTGGCGGGCCCGCTGCGTCAACGTTTGAACGCCGCTACCTTGCTCGGTCAGAGCAAGACGCCGCATCAAGCGGAGATCGACGCGGCTTGCGAGCTGATCGACTTTTTGCGCTTCAACTCGCACTACGCCAAGGAGCTGGCGCAGCTGCCGCTGCGGAGCCCCGCCGGCGTCGAGAACAGCATCGATCTCCGGCCGCTGGACGGCTTCGTGCTGGCCATCACGCCCTTCAATTTTACGGCGATTGCCGGCAATTTGGTGGCAGCGCCAGCGCTGCTCGGCAACACGGTGGTGTGGAAGCCATCGCCGTTGTCCGCGCTCTCGGCCTTCGCGGTGCTCGAGCTGTTCGAGCAAGCTGGCTTGCCGCCGGGTGTCATCAACCTGGTCCAGGGCGACGCCGCCGCCATTTGCGAAGAAGCGCTGGCTCACCCCGAGTTTTCGGGGCTGCATTTCACCGGCTCGTCCGAGGTGTTCGATGGGCTGCAGCAGCGCATCGCCCGTCACCTGCCGGACTACCGGGCCTACCCGCGCATCGTCGGCGAGTGCGGCGGCAAGGACTTCATTTTCGCCCATCCCAGCGCCGACGTCACCGCGCTAGCGGTGGCGATCGTGCGCGGGGGCTTCGAGTATCAGGGGCAGAAGTGCTCAGCGGCCTCGCGCGTGTTCTTGCCGCGCAGCTTGGCCAAGCAGGTGCTGGACGAAGCAGCAGGGCTCATCAGCCAGATCAAGGTCGGGAATCCGGCTGATTTTAGCTGTTTCATGGGCGCCGTCATCGGCAAGGCCGCTTTCGAGCGCCTGTCGGACGCGCTCCACGCGGCCGCTCGAGATCCAGAGTGTCGCGTCGTGGCGGGAGGTACCGCCGACGACAGCCAAGGCTACTTCGTCCAGCCCTCGCTGATCGAAGTCAAAGACCCGCGTCACGAGCTCTTGCAGCGCGAGCTGTTCGGTCCCGTGGTCGCCGCGTTCGTCTACGACGACGCGCGGCTCGACGACGCTATCAGGCTCTGCGATCGAGGCTCGGTCTACGCGTTGACCGGCGCCATCTTTGCGCAAGACGACGCTGCCATTGCGGAGCTGTCGCACAAGCTGCGCTTCGCCGCCGGCAATTTCTACATCAACGACAAACCCACCGGCGCCGTGGTCGGTCAGCAGCCGTTCGGCGGCTCGCGGCGCTCCGGCACCAACGACAAGGCCGGCTCCCCCTGGAACCTCTTGCGCTGGGCGAGCCCGCGCACCATCAAACGTACGTTCGCGCCGCCGCTGTCCTTCAAGTATCCGTATCAGGACCCCGATTCATGAATTTTCCCGCCAATGCTGGCGTGCTCTTGGTGGCGCACGGCACCGTAGAAAACCTGGACGACCTGGAAGCCTTCGTGGCTCGCATCCGCCACGGTCGCCCGCCACCACCCGGCTTGGTCGCCGAGCTGCGCCATCGCTACGAGGCTATCGGCGGCAGCTCACCCCTGCTGCAGACCACGCGTGAGCAAGCGCAGGCGTTGGCCAAGCGGCTCGAAGCGCCGGTGCTCGTGGCCATGCGCCTGTGGGAGCCGGGCGTCGAGCAAGCCTTGGCGGGCGCGGCGGCGCTGGGTCTTCAGCGCTTGGTCGTGATCGCGCTGGCGCCGTTCAGTCAGCACGTGTACTGGGACGCGGCGCAGAAGGTGGCGGTCGCTGCCAAGACGTCGCTGCAGCTGGTGCCTAGCGCGCCCTACGCTGAAGAGCCGGATTTCGTTGCCGCGCACGTGCGCTCCATCCAAGAGCACGCGTCGCCCGAAGCCGCGATCGTGCTCTCGGCGCACAGCTTGCCGGAGGTCGCCATTCAACGGGGAGATCCGTACGCGCGCCTGGTCTCAGCGGCTGCGGCTGCGGTGTCGACGGGCCTCGGGCGGCCCGTGCGGCTCTGCTACCAGAGTCAGGGCGCCGACGGGGGCGCGTGGCTCGGACCCACGGTGCGCGAAACGCTCAGCGCCTTGGCTGCGGAAGGCCGGCGCGAGGTGGTGTGGGCGCCGTTCGGCTTCCTCGCGGATCACGTGGAGACGCTTTACGACTTGGATATCGAGGCGCGTGCTGTGGCGACGGAGCTTTCGTTGTCGCTGACCCGCGTTCCGGCGCTGAACCTGAACCCGGGGCTGACCTCGGCGCTGGCGGCGGTGGCTATTCGCTCGATTTCGGCGTAGCGGCCGGGCTAGGCTCCCAACGGGAAAATGCGCTTTCGTTCCACGCGAGTCCAAAGGCCGATCGCTGCATGGTCGGTTTGTCTGCTGACCTTGCTCTCGCTGTTCGGCACGACAGGGTGCGGACTGTTCCGGGGCTCGGTGAACGCCAGTCCGGAGCTGCGTTGGTTCTTGTTCTCCAACTTCGGAGCGCAGCGCATGTGCCCCGAAATGCTGAAGCGTGGCGCGCCGCTCAAGCTGGCGCCCAACGGCAACGCCATCGGTCGCTTCTTCCCGGAGCGCTGCACGGCCCAGGTGAACGACGCCGCTCAGACCGTCACGCTGGCTTTCTCGGGCACCGGTTTCGCGTGGACGCCGCTGGCCGGGCGAGTCGGCTTCGCGGTGTCTGCCACGGTCGACTACCGCATGGATTTCTTCTTGGCCGAAGACGCGACCTACGTCTGGGCTCGGCCCGCGCGCATCACCTACGGTCCTGATTTTCGTATGGGTGCGATCGAGAACAAGCTGGTCGATTTCGCCGCGCAGGGGCCCGCCGGCTACATGGTGTCGACGTTTGGTTCGCAGATAGTCGAAGGCCAGCTGTCGAGCGGCTTCACGGTCGTGCACACCGACGACGGGGATGAGTTCTCGCTCGGCTTGCTGGCGCCGCCGCAGCGCCCGCAGCGCTATTTCGGCAGCGGCAGCGGTCGCGCGTCGCTCGAGCGCGACACGACCGAGGTGCGAGTCGACCAAATGGACCTGATCGGGCCGCTCGAGGTGTCGTCGTCCGGCCAAGCGCTTTTTCTGCGCTTTCAGGTGACGGGCCCGGCGCTGGACGTGCTGGTGATTCGCCGTGGCGCAGGCGATCTGTGGCGCAGCGGGCTTCAGCTCGGCGCCGAGCTAGCCCCGCCGCCAGAGGCGCCGCTCAGCGCCTTCACGCTTCAACCCGGCCAAGAGGCCCGGCAGGTCGTGCCACTACCGCCCGGTCAGTACTACGTCGTGCTCGACAACAGCCAACGCATGGGCGCCATTGCCCCGCCGTGGAGCCCACTCGGGATCGTCGGCGGCAACTCGGCAGTGGTCGCATACTCGGCAGAGCTCGGCGACGCGTCTACGACGTTCTAAGTCTTGGGGGTGAGGGGCGAGGGGTTAGGGGTTAGTCGGCGGAGGGGCTAGGGATCGAGGGCGCTGACGCGGGCAGCCTTTCGCTGGCGCGGCGGCCGACGGAGACGCGCGGGCGTAGGGATCCGCGCGACTCGAGATCTGGCGCCCTCGCCCCCCTGATTTCCCTCCGCCGACTAACCCCTAACCCCTCAATCCTCACCCCTCAGCGTTCAGCGACACCCGCCAGTCGACAGGCAAATCCAAGAATCCCTCGAGGCACAGGAAGTCGTAGAGCTGCTCGCACACCACAGCGCACGTTTCGCTGAAGACGTGGGGGTCGGTGAAGAACTTGACCGTTTCCTCTTGGAACTCTTCGCTGCTTTGGGTCAGCCGCTCCAGCAGCTCGTCGCCGCAGAAGAACACCATTTGCTGCATGAACAGCCGCTCCCACTCGGCGCGAAAGTCGCCGAAGGCGTCGGCCAGCACCTTGTAGCCGACGCTGTTGGGCCGCCGCGCGGACTTGCATACGCGGATCGTGACCTTGCCCATCTGTTCGAGCCGTGGTGGCAGGTGCTTCTGCAAGAAATCACCCAGCACGGCCGTGTAGATGGTCATCACTCGGTTCAGCTCGGGTGAACGTCGCGACAGGAACGCCACCTGCAAATCGCGCTCGGTCTTGGCGAGCAGATCGAGCGTGGCCTGTCGCACCTCGGGGCTTTGAAACTCGAAGCCCTCGAGCTCGGCGCGCAGGCGGTTTTTGTAACGCGACAGCACGTAGTACACGCCCTGCTCGGCGTGGTGAATGACCTTGTCCTTGTCGGCCTTGGACTTTTCGTGCAGCTCGCTCTCGAAGAACAGCTTGGCGACCTTCTTGCCAATTGGCTTCAAGATGCGGGTCGCAAACTGGGTCTGACCCGAGAAGTAGCGCGGCAGCAGCATGCCCAAGGCTCGCGTTTGCTGCTCTTCCATTTCTTCGGGCGTCTTCTGCCCGCCAGCGTCGGCCGAGACAGCGGCCTGCATGGCCTTCAGCTGGGCGACGACCTGAGCCGTGATGGCGTCGAGCTCCGGGCTCGTCTCCATCTCCCCTTTGTAGTGAACGATGCGAGCCTGCACCTGCTCGTTCAAAAGACCGAGCGCCTGGATGGCCAGGGCCTCCTTCTGGCCGTCGCTCATGGAGCGGGGCGCAGCCGGGGGGGGGCGGCGTGGAGGAACGGGCGGCGGAGCGAGTGGCGGCTTCGGCGGCGCGGCTTCAGTCACGGCCTACCAGCCTATACCAAGTCGCATCCGCGAGGAGCACCCGCGACGAGCCGCGTGGGGTGGAGCCCCGCCGAATTCCCGGTCTCGAGTCGCTCGTAACCTCGCTCAGCGGGGCGGGGAGGCGCGTGCCTCCCCGTTTCACCGACATTAGAGTATAGGGATCGGCCATGAGGGTTTTTGCGCGTAGCTTTGCGGCTTTTGCTCTTACAACGGCGCTTTTCGGCTGCGCACGCGGGCCGGACATCGCAAGTCCGGAGCTGCCGTTGCGGCGTGTGGTGGTCTATCGGAATGGCGTCGGTTACTTCGAGCGCGGCGGTGAGGTGGATGGCGAACAGGTGTCGTTCAAGATGCGCCAGCGCATGGTCGGCGACTTTCTGGCCACCTTGGCCATCGTCGAGCGCGGGGGCAGCTCGCTGAAGGCGGCCTCGTTTCCGCTCGAGGTCGACAAGAACGATCCGGTAGCGCAAGACCCGCGCTTTGGTCGCATGCTCGAAGCCTGGAGCCACCCGGGCGAGCCGCCCAAAGCACCGGACCCCTCGAACGAGCGTCTGCGTCGCGTGCGGCTGAGCTTGGACGGCAAGGAGCACGATCTCGCGATCGGTTACGTCGCCGCTACGCCGTTGTGGCGCCCGTCGTACCGCGTGGTCGTCGGCAAAGACGGCGCGGATCTGCAGGTGTGGGGCATCGTTCAAAACCTATCGGGCGAAGACTGGAAGAACGTCGAGCTCACGCTGGTGGCGGGCGCGCCGATCGCGTTCGAATCGACGCTGGGCGAGGCCATCACGCCGACGCGCCCGGTCATCACCGACACGGGCGAAATCATCGCGCAGGTGCCGGAAGGCATGACCACGCTCGCGCAAAGCCCCGGTGGCCCCGTGGAGCGCTACGAAGCCGAAGAAGCTCCCGCACCAGCCCCGCCGTCGGAGGCGCCCAAAGCGACGGCCGACGGCTACGGCTACGAATACGACGACGACCCGCTGGCGGACAGCGCGGCTACCGGCACGGCGATGCGCACGAAGCGCGGCGCCGTCGGCGGTGCGGCGCCCAAGAAGGCGTCGCGCCCCACGAGCGCGCCGGCTCCCGCCGCTCCGCCACCTCCACCGCCCGCCGTGCAGCGCGAGCAGGCGCGCCGCGCAGCCATGCTGGAGCTGCAGCAGCAAGGCTTGTCGGCTCCGCGGCGCGTGTCGGCGCTGGCGGCGGTTGCGGTTGGCGGTGGCACGACTCGTTACAAGATCCCGGGAGAGGTCACGGTGCCGGACGAGAGCGCCACCATGGTGCTCTTGGTCAGCCGCAAGGTGCCGGGTGAAAGCGTGTTCCTGTTCGCTCCGGACGGCGGCGTGCCCGACTCGAGCGCGCACCCATTTCGAGTCGTGCGCTTCGAGAACGCCACGACCGGCTTGCTCGAGCGCGGGCCGATCGCGGTCTTTGGTCAGGGTCAATTCCTGGGGCAGGGCATGCTCGATCCGTTGCCGCCCAAGGGCAAAGCTACCGTGCCGTTCGCGCTCGATCGCAGCGTGGCGGTCAGCAGCGAGCAAAAGAGCACCGAGCAGGGCGCGCGCCTGTTCCGCATCGAAGGCGGCGCCTTGTTCATCGAGCGCGATAGCGTGATCAAGACGACGTACAAGGTCGTGAATGGCAGCGACGAGAGCAGCAAGCTCATCGTGCGCCACCCGCGCATGAGCAGCGCCCGGCTATTCAAGCCGCCAGTCGGCACGGAAGACGATCTGGCGAGCGCGAGCGCGCTGGTGCCCGTACCGCTCAAGCCGCACGGGCAGCTGGAGCTGGTCGTCGACGAGCGCCAGGCCGTACAGCAAGCCCTCGACTGGCTGCACCCGCTCGCCGACGAAGCGGTCAAAGCCTACGTGGCGGACCCGCGCGCCAATCAAGGCGTCGCGCAGAAGCTGACCGAGGCTTGGCGCCTGCGGGACGGCCTCAAAAAGGCTGGAGACCAGGTCGACGCGCTGGAAACCGAGCAACAGGAACTCGAAAAGTCGTCCCGCGAGACGCGGCTCAGCCTGGAGGCCATCGAAAAGAACAACCAGGCCGCCGATCTGCGCCAGAAGCTCACGAAGCGCCTCGCCGAGGTCACGACCCGGCTCGACCAGATCACCAAGAAGCTGATCGAGGTGCGTCTCGCTCTGGGAGAGGCCCAAGTCCGCTTCAAGGAAGCCATCCGCGAAATCTTGCTGCCCGGGCCGCTACCCCCGAAAGAGTGAGTTGGCAGCAGTCACTGCCAACTCCCCGCAGACCCTGAGGGATTAGCGGCCCAGTAACCCCCCACATTGACAAGCCCACGCGGCTGAGTCAGATAGCCTCGCGCTAGGCTTGGATTGGCATGGCTCCGGAAAGCGTTCGAAGGATGTTGCTTGCGGCTCTACCCGACGCGGATGTCGAGATCGTCGACCTGACGGGCACCGAAGATCACTATCAAGCGCGGGTCGTGTCGCGAGCCTTCGAGGGGAAAACGCTGATTGAGCAACACCAGCTCGTGTACCGCGCTCTTGGTGACGCGATGCACGGGCCCATCCACGCGCTCGCGTTGAAAACGTACACGCCCCAAACTTG
>DATAKF010000164.1:0-7709 GCA_036261775.1 Polyangiaceae bacterium
GAAAATAGCTCGCGCAGATCTTCCAGCAAGTCGCTCCTGGCGAGCTGGGTCGTCACCGAGAACGCGGCCACGCCGAGCGCCTCGCCGGTGAGCGTGATGGGCAGCAAGAACACGTTACGGCTGCTCTGCACCAGCGGATGGTCGATCAACCGCGCCAGCGGCAGGGTCTCGGTGTCTGGATGGCCCTTGCCGGGCGCGAAGCCGAAGCAAACCTGGCCTTGCCACGTCCCCGGTGCCGCGTTCGTGACAGCGGCCACGACGCAGGCGTCGACGCCTAGCCCCGGTAAGTGTTCGGCCAAGGATCGCGAGACCTGAGCGCGCTCTCCGAACATGCGCTCTTGTACTTGGCGCGCCAGCGCTCGGGCGCGCGACATGCTGGCGCGCGTCAAGGTGACCGCCGCCTGACTCAGCATGGCCGTGGTCAACAGCTGCGCGTCGCTGATGGCGTCTTCCAAGCGATCGCGCGCCTCGGTGTGAGGCGGCACGCAGGCCAAAGCTTGGCGCCGTAACGTAGCCAGCACCAGCGGCGCTGCCGCCAGGTCGCTGCCGCCCTGCTCCAGCTTGAGCAGCAGGCGCTGCACGCGCCTGCTCAAGGCGCCCTGCTTGGCGTCGCGCATCTCCTCGATCAGCGCGCTCAACAGCGGGCTCTCCCAATCGGACCCGGCGGCGCCGAAAGAGCCGTACGCAGCGCGCGCCAGCTCGGCCACGATCACCTGTCGTCGCTGCATCAGCGCCGCCTCGAAGTTCCCGGCTGCACCGAGCGTACTCTGCCGAGGCGCGAGCCCCAAGTCGAGGCTGGTGCAGCCGCACGAGCGACGGACCTTGAGCTCGATGGGCAGCACGCTGTCGCCCGGTGGTCGCGCGCCGCCGACGAGCAGCACCAGCTGCTTCAGGCCCTCCCGACCTTGCTCGTTGGCTGGCTGTCGAATCGTGGTGAGCGACGGCCGCGACACTGCGGCTGAAGCCACGTCGTCGAAGCCGACCAGCGCAATCTGCTCCGGTACGTTGATGCCGCGGCGCCCCAGCTCGTCGAGCGCGCCGAGCGCCATGTAGTCGTTGGCGCAGACCAGCGCGTCGAGCGCGTGCACGCTGACGCGCTTTTGGTCCAAAATGGTGCGGATGGCTTGCGTGCCGCTCGGGCGGTTGTAGTCGCCCTCGGCCACCCAGCGCGGATCGGGGTTGATGCCGTGCTTGAACAGGGCGTCGCGGTAAGCGGCGTAGCGCACCTCCGCTTCGTCACTCTGCGCAGGGCCGCGAATGAAGCCGATGTTGTGTTTACCGTGGACCTCGATCAGATGGTTCACGGCTTCGCGAATGCCGGCGGCGTTGTCGACGCGCACGCTGACGTGGTCGGGGATCGGCACGCCCATGCAGCACAGCGGCATGCCATCGTACTTCGTCAGCCACTCCGCGAGCCGCTTGGGGCCCGCTGCGTTGCCCAAGGCGCTCGACAGCACCAGAATGCCCAGGGCGTTGTCCCGGCCCACGAGGTCGAAGGCAAAGTTGCCCGCTCGCAGGCGCTCGTCGGGTGTATCGACCGGGCCGCCAGCCACCACCACCAGCCGCGCGTCGAGCTCCCGCGCGGCCGCCAGGGTACCGTGCACCACGGCCTGCTCGTGCTCGTCGTCCAGCGAGTCAACCAACAGCGCGTAGCGCTGACGAGAGCGGTCGGGTGGGAGCCAGGAGGTGCGGGCGATCAAGGGCAGCTCGAACGGCAGAGGGAACTTCCATCTTACCCCTGACGCGCTGCGCCTTTTGCGGCAAATTTACCCGGCTGGCCGCTGCTAGTCCGCACGGGCTCCGGAATCGGCTTGCGTTCCGCCCGACTTAGCGTAGTTGTGCGCGGCTACAACTCCCCATAGACCCCAGGATACCCGGAGAAGATGAGCGTGAGCCAGAAGCCGAAGGTTGCGATTTTGACTGCGGGCGGACTCGCCCCGTGCCTTTCCTCAGCGGTCGGTGGACTCATCGAACGCTACTCGGAGCTCGCTCCGGAGGTCGAAATCATCGGCTACCTGGGCGGCTACAAGGGCCTGCTCTTGGGCCAGAGCGTCCCGGTCACGGCTGAAGTGCGCGCCAACGCCAAGGTGCTGCACAAGCACGGCGGCAGCCCGATCAAGAACAGCCGCGTCAAGCTGACCAACATCGCCGACTGCATCAAGCGCGGCCTAGTCAAGGACGGGCAAGACCCGCTGCAGGTCGCGGCAGAGCGCCTCACCAAAGACGGCGTCACCATCTTGCACACGGTGGGCGGCGACGACACCAACACTACGGCGGCAGATCTGGCCGCGTACCTGGCGAAGAACAACTACAAGCTCACCGTCGTCGGCTTGCCGAAGACAGTCGACAACGACGTGTACCCAATCCGCCAGTCGCTCGGCGCGTGGACGGCCGCCGAGCAGGGCGCCATCTACTTCGAGAACGTCGTCAACGAGCACTCCGCCAACCCGCGCATGTTGATCGTGCACGAGGTCATGGGCCGCAACTGCGGCTGGCTGACGGCGTATACCGCCAAGGTTTACCGCGATCGCCTGCGCAGCCCGGATTTCTTGCCTAGCTTCAACCTGGCGCGTGCCCACAAAGACTTGGACGCCGTATACGTGCCGGAGATGCAGTTCGACATCGAGGCCGAGGCAAAGCGCCTGCGCGCCGTGATGGACGAGCAAGATTGCGTCAACGTGTTCGTCTCCGAAGGCGCCTGCCTCGATCAAATCGTGCTCGAGATGGAAGCCAAGGGCGAGTCGATCCCGCGCGACGCCTTCGGTCACTACAAGCTCGACAGCGTGAACGTGGGCCAATGGTTCGCCAAGCAGTTCTCCAAGCTGCTGGGCGCCGAAAAGGCTCTCGTGCAAAAGTCCGGCTACTTCGCGCGCTCTGCGGCCGCCAACGTGGACGACCTGCGCCTCATCCAGAGCATGGTCGACCATGCCGTGGAGTGCGGTCTGCGCGGCGAGTCGGGCGTCGTGGGCCACGACGAGGACAAGGGCAATCGCCTGCGTGCCATCGAGTTCCCGCGCGTCAAGGGCGGCAAGCCCTTCGACATCGAGACGCCGTGGTTCAGCGAGCTGCTTCGCGAGATCCGTCAGCCCAAGGGTCAGCGGCTCGAAATCAAGCACGGCAGCGAAAAAGTGCCGTCGATCCCGCCGCAATAGGCGGCCAATGACCGCGCTCGTGGCCGCGTCGCGCGACGCGGCGAGGCCACTTGCGCGCCTCAGCCTAGCTGCGACGACGACGAGCTCTCGGCGCCGCTCGGGCGCAAATTGCGAATGTGGGAGGACAGCGCGCCCCCGGCGTCGAGCGCGTCGTCGAGAAACGCGCGCAGCTCGTCCATCTCGTCAGCCGCAAACCCTTGGCCAACGAATGCCAGCGCGTAGGCCGCTCCGCCGATCGCGAGCAGGGGCAGCAGTGCGTAGAGTGCAACGGGGCGCTGGTTCATCGACGCCTCGACGAGCGCGAAGGTGACGGCGCTCACGAGCCCCACCACCACGATCGCCAGCACCGCGACGTAAGTGATCCACACATGCGGGTGAGGCGCGTACATGCCCTGCAGCACCGTGACTTCGCCCTGCTGCGTCACGTCGACTCGCAGCTCGGGTGACCACAGCCGTTGGCGCGAAGGACGGACGTAGAGAGCGATGCGATCGTCGGCGACGAACCCGCACAGCGGGCACTCGCGAGCGCGCAGCCTGAGGCTGACGCGCTCCAACAAGGGGCCGGCTGGCTCCTCTCGCCGAATTTCGAAGCGCGGGCGGACTTCCCTCGGCATACGCAGAGTGTAGCGCGCCCTCTCTTGGACCCGCACGCCCGCAAAAAAGTGGCCGGCGATTTGGCCGCAATGACCTAGACTCGCCCGCCGTGAAGCGGCGTGGCGCGTCGGGTTGGTGGCTCGGGATGGCGTTTCTCCTCGCGGCGGCTTCGGCCGTCGCGGCGGAAGTCGTGAAGCCGCGCCTGCTGGAATCGGTGGAGGCCGCCTACCCAGCAGGGGCGCAAGGTGACGCTCAGGTCGAGCTGTCGGTGTTGATCGGCGAAGACGGCCGGGTCACCGAGGTGGAGGTGCGACGGGGTGACGCGCCGTTCGCCGACGCGGCGCGCCTCGCCGTCGCGGCGTGGAAGTTCGTGCCCGCCATGCGCGACAACGTTCCGGTCAAGTCGCGCGTCCTACTCAAGGTGTCGTTCGTTGCGCCGGGACCCAAGCCCGAGCCCGTTTCCGCGAGCGAGCCCTCGCCGGCGGCGGCTGGTGCGGATGGCGCGGCAGCGTCCGGTGGGGTGGCTGCGCCGTCGTCTGCGCCGGTGGCTGTCACGTCAGCGCCTCCGCCGCCGGTCGAGATCACCGTCGAAGGCGATCG
This sequence comes from Polyangiaceae bacterium, assembly GCA_036261775.1. GTDB lineage: Bacteria > Myxococcota_A > Polyangia > Polyangiales > Polyangiaceae > PMG-095. Next base: position 4,347 of record DATAKF010000164.1, read on the forward strand.
CCCCGAAGACTTGGCGGCGATCCACATTCCGAAGGGCGACATTCGGCTCATCCCCGGCGCATTCGCCGATCCGTTCCGGGTGGTCGAGATCTTGCCGGGCGTGGCGCCCGTGTTGTCCGGCTTGCCGTATTTCTTCGTGCGCGGCGCGCCTCCTGGAGACGTTGGCTACTTCATCGACGGCGTGCGTGTGCCGCTGCTCTTTCACGTCGGCGCGGGGCCTTCGGTGGTGGCGCCGGCTTTGGTCGACAGCGTGGAGCTGGTGCCTTCGGCGTACCCGGCGCGCTTCGGTCGGTTTGCCGGTGGTGTCATGGCGGGCGAAACCACCGCGCCCAGCACGGTGGGGCGCGCCGAAGTGCAGGCGCGCGTGTTCGACGCTGGCGCGATGGTCGAGCAGTCGTTCGCGAGCGGTCGTGGCAGCGCGCTCGTGGCAGGCCGCTACAGCTACACGCAGGCGCTGCTCGCGTTGGTCGCGCCCGAGTACGAGCTGGGCTACTGGGACTACCAAGCGCGCGTCGCCTACAACCTGACGCAGCGCGACCGCATCAGCGCCTTCAGCTTCGGCGCGTTCGATCACCTGGGCAACAGCGAGCTTGACCGCACGCTGTTCGACGTACAGTTCCACCGCCTCGATCTGCGCTGGGATCACCGCTCGGAGGCGACGCGCTCGCGCTTGGCGCTGACGCTCGGCACCGACAAGCGCCTGAACGCAGACGAAGGCGACCCGGCTCCCAGCGGCATCTCCAAGACCAAGCAGATTGGCCTGCGTTTCGAGCTTTCGGAGCGGCTCTCTCGCGAGGCCGAGCTGCGCTTCGGTACGGACGGCAACGTCGAGCACTACGAGCCCGAGCTCGAGCAGCTACCCGGCGGAAACGTGACCTACGCGGCCCGGAGCGACAGCAACCTGGGCGTGTGGAGCGAGCTTTCGCTCAAGCCGCGGCGCGGCTTCGAAATCGTACCTGGCTTCCGCCTCGACGCGAGTCGTTCCCGCGGAGAGGGCTACGTCTTTCCGGAGCCACGCCTGTCGACCCGCGTGCGCGTCGTGCCCAAGCTGGCCTGGCTTTCTGGCTTTGGTTTCGCGCACCAGCTTCCGACGTACCGCGTGTACGTGCCTGGCGGTCGACCCAGCGGGCTCGAGCTGGGCGTGCAGCGCTCCTACCAAGCGACTCAAGGCTTCGAGCTCGCGCTGCCCTCGGCCATGTACGGCCGCGCCACCGTGTTTCATAGCTGGCTCGAGACGCGCGACCTCCAGCTAACGGGGCGTAACTACGGGCTAGAGCTGTTCTTGCGCCGTGACTTCGCCGAGCGCCTCGGCGGCTTCCTCAGCTACACGCTGTCACGCACGGAGCGTACGGCGGGTCCCGTTACCAGCCCTAGCTCGTTCGATCGGCCGCACGTCGTTTCTGCGGTCTTGGGCTACGACCTGGGCCGCGGCTTCCGCATCGGTGGTCGCGCCTATTACGCTTCGGGCCGCCACTACCGGGTGACGTGCCCGACGCCCGACTGCGCTGCCCTCATGCCGGGTGCTCCGCCACCTTCAGCGGGCGACGCCGCCTACGTCTTCGAGGGGCGGGTACCCGGCTTCTTTCGGCTCGACGTGCGCTTCGAGAAGCGCTGGCGCTTTGCCTCTGGCAGCTTCGTCGCCGCCACCTTCGAGTGGTTCAACGCCCTCTTGGCCAGCGAAACCATGGACCGCTACTGGGACGTAGCGCGTGGTGGCTTGCGGACTCAGACCCGAAGCCCGCTGACTTTGCCCAGCATTGGCGTCGAGGCTGGCTACTAAAGTTGCGGGCCGGGATCACGGGAAGGCGGGAAGGCGAGCAGGTTTTGGGGTAGCGTCGGAGCTATGGCGGACGAGCAAGTGGCGGTGTGGCCGCGGCCTTACTTCAAGCAGGGCGAACAACCGACGAAGCTCTTGTTCGTGTGCTTCGGCAAGGCGCCCTTGGCAGAGGTGCCGCTGACGCTGGCGAGTTTTGGGCTGCCGAGCGCCGCGCTCGCCAAGAGCGTCGCGCTGGCCGAGCACCAGCGCGCCAGCAAACGCTCCTGGTTCGAAAACTGGTGGGGCGGCGCCTTTGGTGTCATCGCCGAGGCCGACTTGGGTGATGACTTGCCGCTGCTCACCACCAGCAATGTTTGCTTCACCCTGAACCTGGAGCTGCCCGACCAGGCGGATTTGGCACCGCAGCAGACCGTTTGGGGGCTCGCGCGCTGGCTGTGCGCGCGTGGGATCGACGTCGTGCTCGATGTCCACGCCTTTCGCTTTCGCACGCGCCAAGACGTCGAAGCGCTGGGGTTTGCGGAAGGTGACGTGCAACGCGACGTCAAATTGGTGCTCGAGAGCGAGCCTTCCGAAAACGGCGCTCACTTGATGCACACGCGCGGCTTGTGCAAGTTCGGCCGACCCGAGCTGTTGTGCTTCATCCAGCCCGATGATGGCGCGTTGATGGGTCGCGTGCTCAATCAACTCGCGCGCACGCTGATGGAAGGCGCGCTCGCGAGTCAGATTCGTCTGCGCATCGCAGACGGCGTCGAGCTGGTGACGAAGCCCATGGCCGACGCGGGGCTCGTCGACAGCTTGGGTCTCGAAGGCGCGGTGCTGCTCGGGCGCGCTGACGGCGCGCCGCTCGTGGGGCTGACGCGCTTGGCGCCCGATCGTTGATTGCGCTCAGCGTCGCGACGACGACACGGGCGCCGGGATCGTCGGGTGCTCGCTGAAGCGACGGAAGCGGCCCGTGGCGTCGGCGATGCCTGGACCATCTGCGACGTCGTTGGCAGCGCTGCGCGAGGCGGCGAACTCTTCCACGTCCGCAGGTGGTGGCACGCTCAAGCGGCGCACTTCTGCGTCCAGCGCCTCGATCGCCTGGTCCTCTGACGGGCCGTCAGCTTGAACCGAACCGGAGAACGCGCGGTAGGTGCCAGAATCCTTGCCCCGCTGTGAGTCTTGCTCCACTTCCCGGTCTACGGGGAATACACAGGCGAGGGGTCCGCTTGGCAGACGGATCAACTTCATGGTCACCCCAGACTACGGACCTTAGGTTCTCCGCATAAGTGGGTGAAATTACGGGCAAGATTCGTGAGTGATCTTGCGCACCTACGGCACTTAATATGTTTCATAGGTGTTTCGTTAGCGAACCGCCACCCCCAGGGCTTACGTCCGCCCCGAGTCTGTCACGCGGTTTCGGGCCGCTCAGGCCCCCCGACGCGCCCCGTTTTGCCCTACTTGTCCAGCAGCCGCAGCTCCACGCTCCCGATCCGCAGGTCACCGTCAGCCGTGAGCTTCAGTGTGCCGTCCGTCACGCTGAAGCGGTAGGGGCCTAGCGCGACCCACGGGCTGCCGCCGGCAAAGCTCGTGGCTTGCAAGGTATC
>DATAKF010000166.1:0-10001 GCA_036261775.1 Polyangiaceae bacterium
CTCAGTCACGACGCGCTTGCTGTCCAGATGCATCCCACCCGAAGATCACAAAACACCCCGCCGTCGCACGCAAATTCGAGCACCACTCGATCTTATTTTCACAACGCAAATCTTCACCGAAGCCGCGTTGAAGGATGAGGGCGGTTCTCGGTACAGATGAGCGGCGCGAGAGGTGAAAGGTGACGGTGGACGCCGCGCCTGCGGCGCGAGCGGGCACGTGGCGGTGGACGCGCCGATGGCGCGGGTAGGGTGGTTCGTTGGCCAGGCTAGAGCAAGTTCTTGTTCCAAAGCTTCACGAGCGCTGGAGCGCGCGGCAGAAAGTCCGCCAGGGTGAAGCGGTCTAGCTCCTGCAAGAAGGCTTTTTGGGCGGAGACGAGCGCGCCCTTGAGGCCGCACACGGGGTCGATCGGGCAGGTGTTGGTCTTCGCGTCGAAGCACTCGACCAAGTCGAAGTGCGGCTCGGTCGCGCGCACCACGCTGCCGACGTTGATTTGACTGGGAGGCTTTGCCAGGCGCAGCCCACCGCTGCGCCCGCGCAAGCTCTCCACGTAGCCGCGCTCGAGCAGCAGCTGCGCCACCTTGGCCATGTGATTGTGCGACACGCCGTAAGCGCGGCTGATTTCGGGCAGCGGCACCCAGCGCTCGGGTCGGGCCGTGAGGTAGAGCAGAACGCGCAGGGAGTAGTCGGAGAACTGGGTCAGCTGCATGAGATTTTTCTGTTGCTCGGCGCGGCTAAAACAGGTATCGGCAATACAGGTATGTGCGGTACGTGTTTTGGCCGGTAGCGAAAGTTCCAGGAGAAAGTCATGACAAGCTTGTACGAGCAGTTGGGTGGCGCAGCGGCGATCGACAAAGCGGTTGAGGTCTTTTACCGCAAAATGCTGGGGGATGAACGAGTGGCCGGCTTCTTCGACGATGTCGACATGGAGCGGCAGATCGGCAAGCAGCGGGCGTTTCTGACCATGGTCCTCGGCGGCCCGAACCAGTACACGGGCCGCGACATGCGCACGGCCCACGCCCACTTGGTCAAGCGCGGGCTCTCGGACGTACACGTGGACGTGGTGATCGAGCACCTGGGCGGCACGCTGGCCGAGCTGGGCGCCAGGCCCGAGCAAATCGCGGAGGTCGCAGCGATCGCCAACTCAGTGCGCGGCGACGTGCTCGGCCGCTAGAGCTCACATGCCCTACGTCGACTGTGAAGGGCGCAGGCTCGAGCTTCAGCCAGGAGAAACCGTGCTCGACGCGCTGCTCAGCGCGGGGATTTCGGTGCCGTCGTCGTGTCGCGCGGGCGCTTGTCAGGCATGCTTGGTGCAAGCGACGCGCGGTACGCCTCCGCCTGCGGCTCAGCAGGGCCTCAAGGAGTCGTTGCGGCTCCAGGGGTACTTTTTGGCCTGTCAGGCGCGCCCCGAGGCTCCCCTCGAGGTGTCGTTGACCGGAGCGCGCTCGCTCGAGTTGCCCGCGCGGGTCTCGAGCGTAGAGCGCCTGGCAAAAGACGTGCTGCGCGTCTGGGTGGAAACGGAGACGCCACTCGCCTTTCGTCCCGGGCAGTACCTGACGCTGTCGCGGAGTGACGGGCTGGCTCGAGCCTACTCGATCGTCGGCAGGTCGCAGGTCGCTCCGGAGTTGTTGGAGCTGCACGTGCGCGTGCTGGCCGGCGGCCGCATGAGCGGCTGGTTGGCGGGTGACAGCGCGGTGGGCGCCCCGGTCCGCGTCCGTGGCGCGTTGGGAGATTGCTTCTATGTGCCGGGCAGCCCCGAGCAGGCGCTCACGTTGATCGGCACCGGTACGGGGCTCGCGCCCCTTTGGGGTGTCCTGCAAGACGCCCTCGCCGCGAGACACAGCGGGGCCATCGAGCTTTGGCACGGCGCGCGCGACGCCAGTGGGTTGTACTTGGACCAAGAGCTCGCGCGCATGGTTCAGCGCCACCCGCAGCTCACCTACCAGCGCTGCGTGCTGGAGGGCGACGCGGGGCGTGAGCTACACGTGGGCCGCTTGGATGCGCTGCTGCTGGAGCGCGTGCCATCTTTCGCGGGGCGCCGCGTCTACTTGTGCGGCGATCCGGCGTTGGTTCGGAGCTTGAAGCGCCAGGTCTTTCTCCGGGGCGCGTCGCTCAGCCAGATCCACGCTGACGCGTTCGTCGGCTCGGCTTGAGTCGACGAAGGCGCGCCGCGAAAGCTTCAGAGGCCGGCCGCGAAGGCCCTGCCGAACTCGAGCGGGGACGGGCGATCGGCGGGGTTCAGGGCGGTGGCTTCGCGCAGCAGCTTGGCGATGGCGGGCGGGTAGGTTTGTAGCCGATCCGCCGACTCGAACGGATCACGGCGCATGTGCGCGATGATGCGATCGCGTTGGTTGTCGATGTCGTCGAAGAATGCGCGGCCGGTGGTGGCGTTGTAGATGGTGCCGGCGAGGGCGTACACGTCCGAGCGCGGATCGAGCTCGACTGGATCCAGCACCTGCTCGGGCGCGATGTAGCCCGCCGTACCGGCCACGAAGCGACCGCCGGCTTCGGCCGCGACTCGAATCGCCCGCACCATGCCGAAATCGATCACCACCGAGGACAACGGCTGCACGTGCGCTGGATCCCGGTGTTTGTGCGGGTCGAAGCGCTCGCCACCAGCGAGGGGCAGGCGCAGCCAAATGTTGGCGGGCTTGATGTCGCGATGCACCAGGCCGGCGGCGTGCAGCGCGTGCAAGCCAGCGCACGACTCCTGAACGACTTGTCGCAACTCGAACAGCGACATGAGGCGCGCCTGGGAGTACTGCTTCAGGTCGGCGCCGATCAGGTACTCCAGCACCAAGAACGGCATGCCGTCGGACACGCCGCGATCGATGATGTTGGCGACGTTGGGGTGGTAGAGACCAGCCAACACGCGCGCTTCTTCGACGAACGACGTCAAGATGCCTTCGCGCTCCACGTCGGTCGCGCTGGTCAGCGCCTCGGCCTTCGGAATCTTGAGCACGAACAGCCGATCGGCGCCGGGCTTGCGCACCAGCCAAACCGAGCCGATGCCACCTTCGCCGATGGCCTTTACCAGCTCGTAGCCTTCGATGACCTTGGGCTCCGGCTTCTTGGTCTTCGGTGGCGGTGGCGGCGTGCGCTTGATGGCGGCGCCAACGGCGTCTTCCAGCAGCGCGGAAGCGATAGGACCAAGCGCCGCGAACCAGACGTCGAGTAGCGCGAGCTCGCGAGCCCGAATGGCGCGCGCGACCAGCGTCGCGATGCGGGGTGCGTTGTCGGCAAAGCTGCGGGTGCGTGCGTCTTCGGTGCTTTGTTCGTGCACGGGGTGCAGGGCCTTCACTGGATCAGCGAGGGCCGACTGCAGCCGATCGGCGGCCAGCACCAGCTCGAGGCACATTTCTTCGAGGTTGGGCTTGGGACCGGCGGCGCTGGAGAAGCTTTGCAGCGAATTCGCCAGGCCGGCCAACGCTTGCGCTAGCTCGGTGTTGGCGGCGTGCAGCGACTCGAGCGCCTCGGCAGCGGCCGGCCCCCAGCTGCCTTCGGTGGCGGCAGACGAAACCGCGGCCCGCAGTACGTCAGCGCGCTCGCAGCAGCTGGCTAGCGCACCTGGCGCCATCATCGGCAGCGCGTTGGCGAGCTGCAGCAGCGTGGCGGGGCGATCGATGACGAGCGCCCACCAAGCGGCGAACGGCCCGAGCCATTCGACGTCGTCGACCTCACCGAGCGCCGTGCCGCGCGTGGTGTCGACCAAGCGCCAGAACAGCGCCGACAGCGCGCTCTTGAGCGGCGCCGGCAATTCGCGCGTGCCGCCGTCGGTCAAGCCTTCGACCTTGCGCAGCCACAAGCAGGTGTCGTGCGCGGTGGGGCCGCGACCGCGACCCAGCTCGGCGCTTTCTCCGCATGCGTCCAAGGCGTAGCCGCCCAGCCTGACTGCCAACACCTCGAGCTGCAGCTCGGCGTCGAACTCACCGCCGCTTTGGCGTCGTGATTTCACCAAATCCAAGATTTCAGCCGGCGCGCGGGCGATCAGGGACCACGTCTCCTCCAAATCCGGCTGGTCGAAGGGGTGACCGGCAGGCCTGGTCGCCAACATCGGGCCCCACAAGCGGAGCGCAAAGGCGCGGGCGCAGCCTTCCAGCGCGTTCATGGCGGCCGCGCGTTGACGGAGACGGCCGGTGCCGAGCGCGATGCGCCGCGCTTCCACGAACGTGGCGGAGATGGACGATGCGAAGCGCGCGGCGCGCGCGTCGGCTTCTTCGTCGTCGTACTGCGCGGCGAGCCGAATCAAGTTTTCGAGGCCCAGCTCGACGTCGAGCGGATCGCGCTCGGCGCGCTCCACGGCGTCGGTCACGGCCGTCACTTCGATCCAGCGCCTTTGCTCGTCCAGCGAAGACGGTCGCGCGCCCCAAGCCATTTCGCGCAAAGCCAGCAGCGGCTGCTCGATCTCGACGGCTTGGTGACCGCGCCGCCAAATCGTCGCAAGACCACGCGCCAACGCGCGAGCCGCGATGGCGCCACCATCACCCTTGAGGATACGCTTGGCGAGCTTGTCCCAAAGCGAGCGGCGCTCGAAGAACAGGTACGGCGTCGCAGCCGCGGCCGCGCCCAGGGCCCACACCGCGTCGGTGGGCGATTCGAGCAGCGCGATCAACTGACCGCCCAGGAACTTCAGCCGCTCTTCGGGCAGCGAAGCGAAAGCGGTCATGGCGCGCTGGCGCAGCACCGCGGATTCGCCCAGCACCCAGTCGAGCAGCGTGCCCTCCATTTGCTCGAGCTTGCCGGTGAGTCGCCCGAGCGCGCGCGCTGCGTGGATCCAGACCAGCGGCTCGGGATGCAGCAAGAGCGGCTGCAACACCTGCAGGGTGCGCCCGACCAGCTCCGGATCGGCCATGGCGGGCAAGCCGGAGACGCTCACCTCCAGGCAGCGCGCGGCCAGCACGCGGCCGCGCAGAGCGCCGCGGGCCGGCGCGTGCACCATTTGCTCGAAGGTCGAGCTGGAGCTGAACAGCCAACGTCCGAGACTCGGAACCTCGAGCGCGCTCGCGCCGGCTTCCCAGATCAAGATCTCGAGGCGCGCACGTGCTTCAGAATTTTGCGGCAGCGCCAGCTGGTCGCCGTCGCCAATCAAAGGCGCGCAAGCCAGCGCATCGAGCAGCGGCCCTTCCAGCACGCGCCCGCTCGCCACGGCGGCGACGCGCTCGCGCAGCTCGGCTTGCTTGGCAGCCAACGACAAAATCGGCGAAAGCTGAATGTCGCGGCGCCAGGTGCTGGCGTAGCACCAGAGCAGCAGCACCGGCGCCGTTGGCTCCGCAAAGGGCTTTGCCAGCGAGCCAGGATCTTGGCCCGGCAAGCAAAGCTCCACCAGCTCTCGGCCCAGCCGGTCGGTGGCGGCCAGCACCTCTTCCGACAGCGGCAGCGCTTGCGCACCGCTGCGAGAACGCCAGCGCTCGTGCACGTACTCTTCCAGCTCGGGTTGCTGTGTGAGCGCTTGCAACAGCACTGCGAGAGCGTCGTTAGCTTCTGGCGAAAACATGCCCAGCCTTCTCAGGCTAGCCAGCCGCGAAGCCTCTGGCTACGACTTCTCGAAACCACGGCAAAACAGCGCCACCAGGGCCGCGCTGGAGTAGAAGAAGGCGTGGCCCGGAGGGTTAAGGCGTCCTTGTTTGGTGGAGCTTTGGCAGTCTTGCTGCTGGCCTCTGCAGGCCCCGTGGGGTGTGCCCAACGCCTACCTGGGCAGTCGGTAGACGCACGGGCCGCGAGCTCCGCTGCGGCGCCGCCGCTGGCGCCGAGGGCGACGTTGGCGAACGAGAGCGCGCCCGTTTTTCAAGGCTGGCCCTTCTGCCCGTTGCGCTTGCCGCCCCCGCCTCCCGAGGATGAAGACTTCAATGTCGAGCTTCCCAACGACTGCCAAGCGGTCAGCACGAAGCTCACTCCCTGCCCGGGTGCTGCAGAAGTCTGGGCCAGCCTACAACGGTGCTGCGAGCGCTCAGGCGACGACGCCGCGATATGTGGGACCACGCTGAGCATTGGCTCGAGCTCGCTCGTGTTGGCCTCCGAGCACATCGGCAGCAACTCCGACGAAGGCGATTTCGACTACTTCGACAACAAGCTCGAAATGGTCATGCTCGGCCACGGCGTTCAAGTCATCGCGCGGCGCTACGGCCACACCAGCATCGGCGGCCACGGCAGCATCGACTACATTCTGTACGCCTGGGACGGCTCCAGCATTCAAGTCATCTCGAACCGCCGCATCAAGGACTACAGTGGCTCGCAGGTCTTCTACGAAGAAGTCTTCAAGTTCGAGCCGCGCCTCGACGGCGTCGCCGACATCGCGATCGACGCAACCAAAGCCGCAGACGAGCCTGAGCCGTCCACTCGCGAACAGCTTACGCTCCGTTTCAAAGACGGCGAGTACCGCTAGTGCCGCGCCTCATGCTCGAAGGTCTGCGAGCAGGCGCCGCAAGAGGAAGCCGTACGGGTGCACGTCGCGCAGCCAAGGATTGAGCTGCGTGCCAAAGCGACCGGCGGCCGCCACCATGGCAGCCAGCGCGCGTGCCGGCTCGGTGGTCGTGACGCGCGCTATCGAGCCGCCGCGATAGAAATCGGGGCGGCCTTCGACCTGCACGGCTTGGCCCAAGCTTTGCGATAGCTCACGCGCGAGCTGCTCGCCATCGAGGACGGGCGGGTCGGGTCGCTTCTGGCCTTTCTGCCGCGGCGGCTCCAAGAACCAAAAGTAACCTTGCGCCTCGAGCTCGCGCCCATCGAGCGCCGTGACGCTTGCACCTTGTCTGAGCGCCAGCACGGCCACGCGCTTGCGCCGCTGCAGTCCCTCGACGAGGACGCAACTCGCCGCGGCTCGTGCATCCGCCTCGTTCAACGACGCCGCGAAGCGGGTCGCCTGCGCTGGCGCCTCGCCGCCGTGAAAATTCACCAGCAAGCGAGGCTCTTGGGCAAGCTCATCTCCCAGACGCTGCTTGGCCGCCAGAAATTCGGACTCGCTCCAATCGTCCAGTACCAACTCGGCGCCGAGCGCGCGCTGACCTGCAAGTTGCTTCAAGAGCTTCACGCACTCGGGCAAGCCGCCGCCTTCTTCGCCAGTAGCGCTCGGTACCAAGACGAACGCCACCTCGCCGTGCAAGTACGACTTGCAGCCAGCGGGCAGGACGGCGCCCGCCAAGAGCTTGGCTGCATCGTCAGCGTCCCGACCGCGAATGGCCGCCAAAAGCGAAGGCGATTCGTGCAAGTGAATCCCGCCGGGCACTACGAAGCCAGCGCGCTTCCAGGTCAGCGCGCGCAGCTCCGGGAAGGCGTCACCCGCGTCGTACGACAGCGCGAGCACGCTCTTGCCAATCGCGACCAGCGCGCTCGGACTTTGCCCGTACACTTCGCCGCTTTCGCGCTCGGTCGTCAGTACCAGCGCTTCCTTTTCGAACAGCCTCTGCCATTCCTCCGAGTACTGGCCGTCTGGTGCCCACCCGGGCTGAAGCTCGGCCAGGTAGCGCTCCGCGTCGGCTGAAGACTCGAACTTGCCGACGAGGATGCACTCGCCGCTGTTGTTGCCCGAGAAGGCTCGCCACAAGGCGAGAGTGTTGGCGTCGCGTTGCGCGGTGCGTCCGCGAGACAACGGCAACGTCCGAGCGCAGCCGCGGCGCGGCGACGCCTGCTCCAACTGGGCCTGCCGCCCCCGCCAGATCGCCAAGATCTCTTCCGCGGTGCGCGCGGGCAAGCTCGTGTCCTGGAACGAACAGCTTTGCACCCGTTGGTCGGGGGTAACGCTCAAGAAATCGTAGCCCGCGCCGCAGTCGCCGCTGTCGTCCATGCCCGCAAAAAGTCGCGGCGCCGGCACGCCATCGCCAAAGCACACCGACAAGCGGCAAGCCAACGGAGCGTCGGCGATGATCGCCGCCAGACGCGCCCGCCCCGCCGCGCTCAGCTGCAGTGACGGATCGGCGCCCACGTAGCCCAAGAGCGAAACGTCGTGGCACCCGAGCGCCGCCAGCTCGGCCAAGAACGCCGGCAGCGCCGCCAAGCGCGCTTCGTCCACCAACACATTGGCGCCCCACAATTGACCCGCGTCGCTCAACGCTCGCGCGCCCAAAAGCCAACGCTCGTCGTCGTAGATCGAAACGCGCACCTGCCCGAGCAAGCCGCGAAACGGCGCGAAACTGCGCGCGTCGAGCAGCGTGCCGTTCGTCGTGACGTGCAGCGCGAGCTCGGTCGTCTGCTGCAACTCACTCAGCAGCTCGGCGAAGCCGCGAAACGTGAACGGCTCACCGCCGCCAAACGCGACCTCCAGCGTGCCTGCCACTGCCAACCCGCGCAGCACTTGCGCCGCCGTCTCGACGCTCCAGCCGCTCGCTCGCTGCGTATCGCGCGAACAAAAGCTGCAACGCAAGTTGCAGCCATTGGTGATCCCAAACATCGCAACGCGCGGCGCCGGTCGACGCAACCCGCGTGTCCGCTCGTTCTCCACGCGCAAGCTACGGCCCGTCGCCGGCTGAAAAAACAGCAACGCCCCATCCAGCGGAAAAGCCCGAAACCGCTCACGCCGCGCGCTCACTTGCGACCCCATAGGCATCAGCATACGCCAGGCGAGCAGCGTTTCAACGCGTGGCTAGCTGTTTCTGAAACGGGTTTCGAAGCGTCGGGTTCACCCAATATTAGGTGGTATCCGTCTCCGCGACGGCCCCGCTCAGCGGCGCGTTTGCCGGCTGAGCTACCGTGGGCATTCCAAGGTGGTGCCGACCGCAGTCACGCGCCATGCGTGCTCGTACTCGTAACAGGCGCCCAAGACGCGCCAGGTCTCGTCCGCACCAGCACGGATGCGTAGGTTGAACAATTCCGCGTGCCGTTCGTTGGCGTGCACGATGACCTGCGTCTCGTCCACGTCTAGCAGCTTCGAGGGCTTCGCGTTGCGGTGCAGGCCGACCAGCATGTACTCCGCGACAGCCATCCCAACGGCTTCTCCCTCGTCGAGCACCGCAACCTCCTCCGGCGGAGCAGGTGCGGCGCTGGTGTCCTTGGGTGAGCGCGCGTGGTGCTGACCCGCCGTCGCCACAATCAGGCCGCCCAAGACGACGACGCCGATTCCGCCAAACACGACGGGAATGCCAACCTCCGGCGGCAAAGGCTCCGGATGCTGCACGCATCCCTGGCCTTGCTCGTTTCGCCCATTGCAGCGCGGCACCATCCACTCGATCGCGCCGTAGGTCACCCCGGCGCCCACGAGGCCCACACCCACACCCGCAGCCCTACGCTGCGCCGGCGAGCAAGCGGCAGCGGTCAGGAACAAGAGGGCGAACAGCGCGGTGCGCACACCCCCGAAAGAGCAAGCCTCGTGCCCGCGCAATCTCGTGGTTTTCGAAGCTTTCGAGGCGTCAATCTGCGAACTATCGGCGACACTGTTGCTGCGGCACCACAGAAAGCCTGAGGTCTTTTATGCTGTCCTGGTGAGAGGCTCGTTGCTCTTGGCATCAGGCCTGGTCCTCGGATGCGACCCAGGTATTACGATCCAGGGGCGCGTCACGTCGTCGGCCGGCACACCAGTGCGCGCCGCCGAGGTCCGTATCCAATGCCCAGGTTTGTGCGCCTACACCTTGCTTAGAGACGACGCGGGAAACTTCCGAGGTGCCGAGCGCAGAGGCTGTGCCACGAGCTGCCGATTGCTCGTCAGAAGCGCCGGGTACCGAGAATTTGCCGCGCCTCTCGCAAAGTACTGTGTCAAAGAATCCGCCGCTGGCGTGTGCTCGGAAGCTGCAGCCGATGTCCAGTTGGAGCCATCGGACTAGCCTTGGTGCTGCGCGCGTGTAGGCTTGCCTCATGGCCGAGGGTGGTGGTGAATGGCAAATCCCAGGCTGGCTCATCGGGGTGGTCTCGCTGTTAGTCGGCGGCGGTGCCCTCCACATGCTGCTCGGCGCTGGGGTGCTCGCGGTCACGCCACACTTGGTCGTGGCTGCTGTCGTCTGGGCCGTGATTTGGCGTGTCACCAGCAGGCTCAAGAATCAGCCACCGTGACGCGCTGTTGCTCAGTGCACCTGTATGA
>DATAKF010000170.1:0-29631 GCA_036261775.1 Polyangiaceae bacterium
CCGTGGAGGTGCGATCGACCTGAAACTGCAGCGAATCGAAGCGAGTTTTGCCCTTGCTGGCCTGCGCCACGGCTTGATCGATGGACATGCCGTCGGCCAAGGCGGCGTTCTCCGGCGCCGGCTTGCTCAGCTCTTCGAGCGGCAGCATGCGCGAACCAGTCCACAGCCCGCCCATGCCCTGCTGGTGATTGTCGAAGCCGAACGACTTCTTGTTCAGACCGGTGACGACCGAAATCTTGGACTTGATGGGCTCGAAGGCGGCCAGCGAGCGGCTCAGCTCGCCCAGCGCGGCGCCGGCAACGCTGCCGCCCGCGGGGCGCCAGTTGTCCATGATAACCCCGTTGGGTTGGAACACGAGCACCAGGCGCTTGATGGGCGGACCGCTCTGAGCGATGCCGAGCCGCGGCACGAAGGCGCCCAAGCTCGCACCGCCGAGCGCCGCCAAGAGCGCACGGCGCTTCAGGCGGTAGCGCCTCTCTGCCGGGCTGGGCCGGCTGTCTCTCCGCAGCGGCTCCGGCAAACCTGCGCCGCGCTGCGTCATTGGTCGGCCTCCTTTACCCCGTAGCGAAAGGCGTTGCTGCTGACCATGGCTTTGACGAGCTCTTTGATGCCGCCTTGGCTGCCTTGAAAGGCGCTCAGCGCGCGCTGCAAGGTGCAGGCGTCGCGCGCTACCGGCTCACGCTTGAGGGCGTAACGGAACCACTGCAAGGCGTAGCAGTCTCCGGCCGTCTTGCTGACCGCCAACTTCTCCAACATGGCGCGCGCGTTGGGGTAAGTGCCGTCCATATCGGGCGCGACGTTGGTGAGGGTGACGGCGGTGTCGATGGGCTTACCTGACTCGGTGCTGCGGTACTGGCCGATCGCGTCGTAGTTTTCGAAGGCGAAGCCGGGCGGATCGATCTTGGTGTGGCACGCCGCGCAAGTGGGGTTCGCGCTGTGCGCGGCGAAGCGCTCGCGCGTGGTGGCGTTCGGGTCCATGTTCGGCTCTTGCACCATCAGCGAAGCCGGTGGCGGCGGCATGTTGATACAGGCGACGCTCTGCAAGAGGCCAATGCCCCGCCGCACCGGCGACGACTCGAGGTCGTGCGCTTTGACGGCCAAGAAGGCGCCTTGCGTGAGCAGCCCGCTGCGCTGCGCCGGATCGAAGTCGACGCGGCCCGTGCTGGCGGGCGCCGTTACACCGTACAGCGGGGCCAAGATCGGATCGATGACCGAGTAGGGGGCGGTCAGCAGCGTGGCAAAGCGACCCTCGGCTTGACCGAGCACGTAGCTGACGAAATGCTCCGTTTCGGCCGCCAGCGCGGCCTTGGTGGCGTCGAAGCTCGGAAAAAGCGTGGCGTCTTTCTCGATTTCGCCCAAGCCCGATAGTTTGAGCCATTCGCCGTGAAACGCGCCCAGCGCGGCGGCGCTGGCAGGCGACTCGAGCAGCCGCGCGGCTTGGTCCAAGAGCCCCTGTTCGCTGTCGAGCGAGCCGTTGGCTGCCGCGTCGAGCAAGGCCGCATCGGGTGTCGACGCGGTGATCAGGTACGAAAGCCGCGCCGCGATCTCGAAGCCGTTCAGTTTGGTGGGGCCCGTGGCCGCGCGGGGTGACGGCTCGACGCGATACAAAAAGCGCGGCGACTGCAGCATGCCGGTCAGCACCAGGCGAACGCCGCCACGAAAACCATCGCGCGCGCTGCCAGTGCGGAAGATGGCCAGGTAGCCATCGACCTCTTCGGCGAGCAGCGGCCGCCGAAACGCGCGCCGCCCAAAGCTTTCGATGAACGAGCGGGCGCACGCTTCGCCCGCTTCCGGGGCGCAGCCAGTCAGCGCCGCGACGTCTTGCGTGGCGGCTTCGGCGATCTGCTCGGCGGCGACGCGGTATTGGTCGACCTGAGCTTCGCTGACCGGCGTGGACACGTTGGCGAAGAACAAGCCGACGATGCCGTCGGGCTGCAGGTTCGCGGTCGGAAAGTCGAAGCCGAGCAGGTCCTTCACGGTGCGCGCGTACTCACGCCGCGTCAGGCGCGCGAGCGGCGCAAACTCAGCCGAAGCAGGCGCCGCCGGATCACACGTCGCCGCGACTGAAGCGACCTCGGTCGCGGGCAACGCTGGCGCAGGACCGCCGCCGCCGTTGCCGCCAGCGGGTGCGCCAGCACGCGACATGTCGGTGCTGCCGGGCGGGCCATCGACGGTGCCCTGGCAGCCGCCAACGCCAAACGCGAAGAGCACCGCGAGACTGGAAGCTAGGAAGCCAGGAGCTGGTAAGGCGCGCATGCTTGACCGACCCAACGCTGAGGAACCCGCAAGACCAGCATGGTGAGTGCCAGTAAGTCGCAAACTCATTTCATCTGGCAACCACGAATCCGCTCGAATTCGGACTCGGGCGCTCAAGGTGCAATCTTCCGCCAAGCGGGGCGCAAACGAGGCTGGTTGCCGGGGATCGTAAAGGCCCGTACCCTGGGGATGATGTCGGTTCGTCTGCGCGGGAGCGTCGGTCAGGGTCTGCTACTCGCAGCCAGTGCCTTGGGACTCGTCGCAGCCGTGACGGGGTGTGAGCCGGCCGTCTCCGAGGGTATTGGCTCGCTGAGTGGGTCGATTGTCGGCGGCAAGCTCGACACCACGCACCGCGGAGTCGTCTCGCTGCTCAAGCAGGTGGACGGCGGCTTCTACCCAGCCTGCTCGGGAACGCTCCTGACGCAAAACTTGGTGCTCACGGCCCACCACTGTGTCGCGTCGCTCGACTCACCCGACGGCGCTAGCGTCGAGTGCGGCAAGACCGAGTTCAAGGCCACGGAAAGAGCGTCGACCATGCTGGTCTCGGTCGAGGCCAACGTGGGCAGCGAAGGGCTCGACCCATTTCGCGTGGCGCAGGTTTGGGTGCCGGCGGGCAGTAATGCCGTCTGCGGGCGCGATATCGCGCTCTTGCTGCTGAGCGGTGCCGGTGTGCCGGCCAACACCGCGACCCCCATCGAACCGAATTTGACGGCCGATCTCGCCGCGGACTCCTTGTTCAAGGCTATCGGCTACGGCCTGCAGAATCCGGGCGATGAAACCGGAGAAACGGCCGGCCACCGCATGGTCGTGAGCAACGCACAAGTGTTCTGCCAAGGCAGCGCGTGTGGGACCGACATCGTACTGGAAGGCGAGTTCATCGCCGATGCACCGGTGTGCTCGGGCGACTCTGGCGGCCCGGCGCTGGACGAGGGCGGCCGCGTGAGCGGCGTGACGTCGCGCGGCGACGAGAAGTGCACGGTCGGTATCTACAGCAGCGTCGCGGCCTGGAAAGAGTTCATCGTCGAGAAGACGTTCGAGGCTGCCAAGAGCGGGCACTACAACCCGCCCACTTGGGCCGGCGAGCCACCGACAGGCTTCGACCCCGGCATTCCTGCGGGCGGCACCGGAAGCGGTGGAAGCGGCAGCGGCGGCGCGAACAACGCGGGTGGCACCAGCGCCTTGCCGCTGGCGGGCGGTCCCGGTCAAACCGGCAGCGGCGGAATCACCACGGGCGGAGCGAGCGGCAGCATGTCGCCCGTCATCGACGCCCTGGGCTTGAGCTGTACCGGACAATGCCCGGGTGCCTACGTCTGTTGGGCGGCGGACAGCACGCCGCCCGGGATTTGTGTGCCGCAATGCAACGCGCAGCAAACCGCCTGCCCCGCCGAATTTTCGTGCGATCTGGAGCTGGGCGCGTGCCTGCGCGACGCCGACGTTCCGGAGGCCAAGCTGAAGCAAAGTGGCGGATGCAGCGTGGCCAACGTTGCGAGCTCGTCGGAGTCACCGAGCGGCGTTTGGGCGGGATTGCTGCTGCTCGGCGCGCTGTGGCGTGGTCGGCGCCCCAAGCGCCAAAGCTGAGCCGCGCCTCAGCGCGCGCGCGTGCGCTCCAAGTAGCCGACGAGCTCGCGCAGCAGCGGCATGCCTCGCGGATCCGTCGTCGGGTCGAGCGGATTTTGCTCCTGCGGATCCGCCTCGAGATCGAAAAGCCTGAAGGTCTTGCCGGTTTCGACGTAGATCAACTTGAGCGGATAGGCGATGAGCGCGGCCTGGTAGGCGCGGCCGTCCTCGACCGCGAAGGTCTCGGCCACGAAGCTGTTGTCGCCGCTGGGTAGACGCGCGTGGTGCATCAAAGGCGCTAGGCTGCGACCGCGCATCTGCTCGAACGATGGGCGATCGCCCAAGATGCGCGCCAACGTCGGCGCCAAATCCGTGAAGGTGACGCCGGCTTCGATGCGTTTGCCGGTGACGCCTGGCACCCGCAGCAGGGCCGCGGGGCGCAGCTGCGGGTCGTACAGGTTCGTGCCGTGCCAACGGTCGGCGTGCTCCCCGAAAGCCTCGCCGTGGTCGCCTGTTACGAGCAGCACGGTTTGGTCCCAGAGTTTTCGCTGACGAAGCGCGTCGATGAGCCGACCCAGTTGGTGGTCGGCGTGCCAAATCTCGGCGTCGTAGCGGGACTGTTCGTCTTTGCCGAACACCGGCGCGCCCGGCGGCTGCTCGTAGCGAAAGTGCGGCTCGAACAGGTGCAGCCAGAGTAGGAACGGGCGCTCTGCGCGCTCGATGTAGCCGATCGCCTTGTCCACTTGCTGCGCCGCCGGAAAGCCCCACATCGTGCCGCCGCGATACTCGAGCTTGGTCGAGATGTCGTAGTGCTGAAAGCCACGCTCGAAGCCGGCGTCTTCTTGCGGCGTGAAGGCGGAGAAATCGGTCAAGACGGCGATGGTCTCGTAGCCGCGCGCGCGCAGCATCTCGGGGAACCACGGCGTCGTCGGCCCCAAGCGCCGCATGCGCTTCTCGGGAGCTTGCGGCAGCCATTCAATCTCCGAGGGCGCGTACGAGCTGAACAGCGACGCCACCGCCAGGCGCGTGAAGGGCGCCGCGCTGTACATGCGCTCGAACACCAGCGACTCCGGCGCCAAGGCGCGCAGCGTCGGCGTAGTGTCCCGGCCGGGACGTAGGAACGACGCATGGTCGTGGCGCAGCGTCTCGATCGTCACGACCACGACGTTCTGGTTCGTCGGCGAGCCGTGAGCGCTCGCGCCCCAGATCGGCCTGCGCGGCTGGCTGCTCTTGCCGGCGTCGCCGGCGATGCAGTTGTTGTCGATGCCGTCACCCGGGATCTCGACCGCCCCGGGATTGATGGCAGGCTCGAACGGCGCGCAGTCACCGCCAGCGAGCAGCCCTGAATAGCCGTCGCCATCGAAGTCGGTCAGGCGCTGCACGGCGCCAACCAACACGCGTGACCAGACGCCTTGCGCGGTGACGACGCTTTGAGCGCGCAGCCCCCCAAGGCCCAGGAACACGCCGGCTACGAGCAGCAAACCGGCGCTGACCAAGGCCACCAACCGACCACGACTACGCAAACCGTCGACGCGGTCGAGCCAAGCGAACGTCGCCAGAGCAGCCAAGGGCGCCGCCAGCAGCCGCGGGTCCAGCTGCACCAGGCCGCTCCGGCACTCCGCAAACAGCCAGCCCAGCACGAGCAGCCAAAAGCCCCACGCCAAATACGGCAGCGCCGCCAGCTTGCGCCCCGCCTCACGCCGACGTCGCAGCGCTCGGAACCCGAACACCGCGCCCAGCGCCAGCGCCAGCACGCCGCCCAGCACCGTCACCGCCGTGAGCGCCGCCGCTAGCTCACGGTTGTGGAAGCGCGCGCTCTCGCGAGCCACGACGAACACCCAGCCGAGCAGCGCGGGCGCCGCGAACGCGGCCGCGAGCCAGGCGTCGCGCCGCGCGGGCTCGGACCACTCGAGCCGCAGCGTCTCGAACAGCGAGTCTTCGTCGCAAGCGATGGCCAGCGCGCCCGCGAGCAGCAGCGTCATCAACGCAGCCGGCACCGCCCACAAGCCGAGCGTCCACAGCGCGCACCAAGCCGCTGCGCCGAGCGAGCCCGAAGCCAGGCGGCTCGCGCTCGCTACGGCTTCAGCCAGGACGCCCACGCTCACCGTCAACGCGGCGAGCGCGAGCTGGCTAGCGACGGCGCGCGAAGTCACCCGGCGTTTCTAGCGGAAGCGGCGCCCAACGACTACCGAAGGGGCGACCGCGGCGGCGCGAGCCGTTTCGCGCCGCGCGTCACGCGCGCTCAGAGCCTCTTGTCGGCGCCGCAGCAGGTGTCCGGGAAGGCCGTGCCGATGGACGTGCAGGCCGTGGTGGTGGCACCGGCGCCGCAGGTGTCGTCGGCGCCCGAGCGGTACACGTTCACGTCCACCATCGACCACCAAGCGTCGGCGGTGCCGTGGCCGATCAGGCGCACGTACCGAGCGCTCACGGCCGCGAACGAGATGTCGGCGTTGGGGCTGTTGGTGCCGCACGCGACGGGCGTCCACGTGGTGCCGTCGGTCGAAACCGCCACCTGAACTTGGGGCGGAATGTCGGTGGCGGTCACGGTCGCGGTGGAGACACCGTTGATCATGACGGCCTTGCCCATGTCGATGTCGAACGTGAACTGCTTGCTCGTCACCATCTTGTCGCCGGTGGAGAAGCGGGTCGTGAGGTCGGCGTCGAGCGCGTTGCTGGGCGGGTTGACGAGGCCAGCCGCGTTGCCGAGCGAGCAGGAGCTCGCCGAAGCTTTCCAGCAGGTGCGGGTGAGCTTGTCCGCGGAGTGCGTGCCCGTCGGGGCCGGGCAGTTCGCGGGGAAGTCGGAGACCGGCGCGGTGCCACCAGTGCCGGTGCCGGCAGTCGCGGTGCCGGCCGTACCCGCGCCGCCGCTGCCCGCCGTCGTGCCGCCCGCGGCGGTGCCGGCCGTGTCGGTGCCAGCCGTGCTGAAAGCGCCCGACGTCGAGAACGTCCCTCCGAAGGAGCTGGTACCGCCAGAGCTGGAGCCGCTCGTGCTGGGGGTCCCGGCGGTCGGGAAGCTGCTGGTCCCGGCCGTCGTGGCCGGAGTGCCGGCGGTGTTGTTGAACGTGCCGCCGC
The DNA here is from genome assembly GCA_036261775.1 of Polyangiaceae bacterium. Lineage (GTDB taxonomy): Bacteria > Myxococcota_A > Polyangia > Polyangiales > Polyangiaceae > PMG-095. Next base: position 6,886 of record DATAKF010000170.1, read on the forward strand.
TGCCAATGGCGGGCCCAGCGTCCTCCCCGGAGCAACCGACGCCCGCCTGGAGACAGGTGAGAGCGAACGAACCCAAAATGAAAGAATTACGAAGGTTTTGCTTCACGGGAACTCCTGGAACGGCGCGGTTTCATGTCCAGCTATTGGCCGCTCCATCAAAAAACTTCACCGTGGACGATATTTGAGGCGATTGCGGCGTCGGGCGGACGCAAAGACATTGTCCGCGACCAGCCACGCTGATCTCCGCCCGCCGCTCTCACCGTCATCGCAACGTCAGATCCATTGGCTGCCCAACCGCAGCTCACCTGCAGAAGCTCACGTGGCGCACCTGGTCGCACTGAGCGACGCGTCTCGGGCTGCTGCCATGCTGAACGCTGGTCTCAAGGGCCTTCGAGATTCACAGGAGGCGCGGAGGCGGGGAGGTTCGCGAGCGAGAATTTTTAGGGTTCGCGCGCTTCGCGCCACGGACCCGAGCAACAACGGATTGGTTGGTTTGCTTGTCCTGCTTGCTTCCAAGGAAATATTTTCCTGTCGCATGAGCGCACCTGCGAGTCGCCTCGGAGCTCGACACCGCAACTCTGCGCGGGAGCCCTCCTTCGCATGCCAACCCCGATCGTCGCAGAAGCCCTCTTCGCGCCGCGCCTCTTAGTCGCCTTTGCGACTGGAAATTCCGAAGGAATTCGAGGGCTCCAGCCCGTGGCATGACGCTGTCCAAATTGCGACTAATCCACGCCTAGGCACGTGACTCAGTCGCAATTTGGATAGCGTCAGGGCGCCCAATGTGGCCTTTGAAATGATTGAAGAATGGGTGTCGCAAATGCGACTTCGTTCGACACTGAGCAAGGGCTCCCCGCGACTCGCATCACCCGCAACGGCCCACAACCGCCACGTCGTCGCGACCGAAGGACGCCACAGAAGCTTCTGCGATTGGGGCTGCGGGTTGGCAGCCACCAGCCGATGCGAGACGGCTCAGCCGCCGACTTCGGAGCGCTCGTAGATCTCGAAATGTTCGATTTCGCGCACCTTGCGGTACTGCGTGTCGATCAGCGCCTTGAGCTCGGGAAAGTTGGGTAGCTCGTCGCGCGAGTCGAGCTTGCTGCCGGTCACGGACGGAAAGACGTCCCAGTGCTGGACGACGATGATCTTCGGGCGGTTCACCGAAAGATCTTTGAGCAGCTCGCGTCGCGCAAAGCCCTGTTGCCACGGCGAGCGCTGCGGCACGTTGTAGGTCCAACGGCTCGCCAGCGGGCGCTCGGCTAGGAAATAGGTGGAGGGCTCGAAGCCCCAGATGAACACCGAGTCGTTGCTGCCGCTGCGCGAGCGGATGTCGAGCGCGACTTGACGATCCGCGTCGAGGTTGTAGTCGGCGACCACGCTGAGCGCGCGGTCGAGCTCCGCGCGGCTTTGGTAGGGCGCGCGGCGCATCAAGAACGCGAGGCGCATGCGCGTGCGCTCCCAGAAGCCTTGATCGAAGTCGCGCGCGCCGTCGCGCATGTCGACCGCCACCACGACGAATGCGGCCAGTGCCAGCATGCTGCCGGGCCCCGCGAGCAGGCAGCGCCGGTACAGCTTGTAGAGCCCCAAGCCGGACATGAACGCGATCATCAGCAGCGTAGCGGCGTAGTGATACGGGAAGAATTTGCCCTGCATCACGATGCCCGTGACCTGAATCGCGACGATGCCGAGCACCAGGTAGATGCCTTCGCGCTCGCGGGCGTGCAGCGGCGACATGGCGATGGCCGCGATGAAGCCGAACGCCGACAGCGCCGAGAACTTCCAGAAGGCTTCTTCGAGCGCGTAGTACAGCCAAGCCGAGGCGTGCGCCTCACTCCAATTGAGCTTGGTGTAGCCGGGGACGAAGTCGTGGAAGGTCCACCAAAACGCCGGCCAAGCGCCGCGCGCGGCGATCCACGCGAACACCAGCGCGATAGGCGTGGCAAAGCCCGCGCCGATCAAGGCCACGGTTTGCACTTGCTTGGGCAGCTTGGCCTGCGCTGCTTGCTCGCGCGTCAAAAGGTACGCGCCGCACACCAAGATGCCTCCACCCAGCGGCGGCTTGAGCAGCGCGCACAGGCCAAACAGCGCGCCCATCCCGAATGGTATCAACCAGCGTCGACGCTTTTCGGGCTCGAGCGTGATCACGACCAAGGCGGCGATGGTCAGGTAGCCGCCGAACGTCTCGGGCTGGGCGGTGTGCCAAAACTCGAGCTCGGCGTGGACCAGCGCCGCGACCGCGCCCGCCACCAGCCCGGCTTTGGGCTTGCCGAAGAAAACCAACGCCAGCCGCTGCAGTCCGAACACCGTCGCCACCAGGCCGATGACCTCGAGCAAGCGGATCGACAGCATGGACTTGCCGAACAAGCCCTGCGCCAGCGTGTACGCTAGGAAGATGCCTGGCGGCTTGAAGTCCCAAGCGTCGCGGTACGGCATACCGCCCTTGAGGATCGTATCGGCGACCAAGCCGTAGATGCCCTGGTCGCGGCCGAACGAGAACAGCAAGATCGACAGCGACGCGAACGCCACCACCAGCCAGCACAGGATCGCGAGCCACTGGTCAGGGTCGCGAATGGCTAGGCGTGGGACGACTTCGGCGGGCGGCCGAACCGACTCGGTCGGCATGGCGCCGAACCTACCAACAGGTTTGCGCGAAAGTCAGCTCATCTTTCGATACACGAGCCAGCGCAACTCCATGGGCGGCCGCTCGGCAGGTAGCTCGAACAGATCTTGCCCGCCCGACCAGCCTTCGTACCAACCGGTGGACGGGTATTGGCCTTCCGGAAGATGCGCCCGCTCGTACTCGGCGGCCGACTCATCGGCGACGCGCTCGAACGGCAAGCCTTTGCTTGCCAGCTCGAGATCGTTCCGGGTGAACAAACAGCACCACAGCACTTGGGACAACTGACGCGCCAGGTCGTCGGGCTTGTAGCCGCCGTCGCTCAGGAAGGCGTTGAACACGAACAAACCGCCGGGCTCGAGGCGCCGCGCCGCGACCTCGAACAGCTGCCTTAGTTGCTCGACGCTGCGAAAATGCGACGCCACCACCTCGGACAGCAAGATCATGCGGTACTGGGGCCGCGGCAGCTCGAGCGCGCCGTCCAAGATGTTGCCCTCGACGACGCCGACGGAGAGCTGCTCGGTCGTCACCGTCTCGCGCAAGATCGTGCACAGCGCATTGGCTGGCTCCAGCGCGTCGACCGCGAAGCCTTCGCGGGCGAGCGGCAAGGTGTTGCGGCCCGTACCTGCGCCCACGTCCAGAATCGTCACGTCTGCGGGCGCACCCAGCGAGCGCGCGCTGTCCACGGCCTTGGCGTCCGCGTCTTTGCCGAACAACGGCGGCGTGCGCGTGTCGACCCAATACTTGTACTCGTCCGTGAAGTCGGCCGTCATGGCCACGATCTTCCAGGTGAGGCTCGTCTTGGGTGACGGATCGGTCTGATAAGTGACGACCACCTTCGCGCTCGAAGACGCCGCAAAGGCTTGGTCGAGCCGCGCAGCTAGCGACTTACGAAACTCGTCCAGCTCGGGGGGCGTGAATTTCCGTCCCACGCTTTCCCAGATACCGTCGAAGATCTTCACGTAGTGCTCGAGCAGCGCTGGCACGGCCGGCAGCCCCAGCTCGCCCGAGCACTGCAGGCGGCGCGGCAAGCGCCGAATCATCGCCTGTCTGAGGACGACCGAGTTGGTCTCGCGCTTCGCTGCTTTGCCCATCGGTGCGGCATGGTGGCAGAAGTGCCCCCCGCCGCTCAACGTCGAGCCGGAGACCAGCCGTAAATATCCAGCGCCACGGCGCCGCGCGCGTCGAAGCGCACGCCCTCTTTCTCCAGCAAGCGCCTTTGTTCTGCCCGGCCAGTCGGGTCTTGAATCGTGATCTGGGCCGAGCGGGCGTTGCGACGCCCCAGCACGCGCTGCCAGGGCACCCGCCGGCCCAGCGCTCGCATGGCATAGCCGACGGTGCGGGCGGCGCCGGGCATGCCGGCCGCCCTGGCCACGTCGCCATACGTCATGACGCGACCACGCGGAATCTTCGTCACGACGCGTTCGATGCGTTCAAATGACTTCGCCACGGCAGAGGCAGAGCGTAGCAACAATGCGTCCGGTTGCGGCGCACAACCTCCGGCTCTAGTAGTGGCGCATGCGCTACAACCTGCTTGGTCGCACCGGCTTCTACGTCTCCGAGCTTTGCCTCGGTACCATGACCTTCGGCGGCAAGGGGTTCTGGGAGGTGGTGGGCACGCTCGGCCAGACCGAAGCCGAAGCGCTCGTCGGCACCGCCCTGGACGGCGGCGTCAATTTCATCGACACCGCCGACGTCTACTCGGAAGGTGAGTCCGAGCGACTGCTGGGCGCGGCGCTGAAGGCGCTCGGCCGACCGCGAGAGCAGGTCGTCGTGGCTACCAAAGTGCGCGGCACCGTTGGCAAAGGCGTCAACCAAGTCGGCCTGTCGCGCGCGCACATTCTGTCCAGCATCGAGCAAAGCCTGCAGCGCTTGCAGCTCGACTATGTCGACTTGTACCAAATTCACGGGTTTGATCCGGTCACGCCAATAGAGGAAACCGTGCGCGCGCTCGACGACGTCGTGCGCTCCGGCAAGGCGCGCTACGTGGGCTTCAGTAACTTGCCGGCGTGGCTGGCCATGAAAGCGCTCGGCATTGCCGAATCACGGAGCCTGGCGCGCTTCCAGAGCGCGCAGGTCTACTACTCCATCGCCGGCCGCGACATCGAGCGCGAGCTGGTGCCGCTGGCGGAGAGCGAAGGGCTCGCCATCTTGCCGTGGAGTCCGCTGGCCGGCGGGCTGTTGTCGGGCAAGTTCGATCCGGACAAGCCCGGTCCCGAGGGCGCGCGCCGCACCAAATACGACTTTCCCCCGGTCGACGACGCGCGATTGCGCATCGTGCTGCAGGCGCTGCGTCACGTTTCGGCCGAGACGGGGCACTCGGTCGCGCGGCTGGCGCTGGCCTGGCAACTCACGCGGCCGTTCGTCACCAGCGTGCTGATCGGCGCAAAGACGAAAGAGCAATTGCTCGACAACCTCGCTGCGACCGAGGTGGTCTTTTCGGCCGAGCACCTAGCAGCCTTGGACGTGGCCAGCGCGCTGCCGCGCGAGTATCCGGGCTGGATGCTGGAGCGGCAAAACTCGCAAAAGCGCGGCGTTCCCCTCAAGTAGCCCGCGGCCGCTTAAGTTCGCCCGCAAACCGAACGTATTCGGGGGGATGAGGTTTCGGGTCAGAGCGTCTTTGGGCTTGGCTGCGGCACTAATCACGACTGTCTTGGGGCGCCCTGCGGCGGCAACGGGCGGCACGCACGCGGCCGCGGTGTCCACGTACGACACGCGCGCTTCCAGCATCGTGTTCGGCTACCGGCACGGCTTCAGCGACGCCGGCAGCTTCAACACCTTCAGCTACAACGCGAACTTCACCTCCACTTCGGGCAGGCTGAGCGCGCAGTTCGGCATTCACTACGTCAACTTCCTGCAAAGCGGCGTGGACACACGCGCGCACGGCATCGGCGGCAGTGGCGTGGCGGTGCTGGTGTTTCCCGTCGCCGGCCGCTTCGAAGACGGTGTGCCCAAGGTCGCGGTCGCGATGCACTTGGGCGGCGTGCCCACCGCGTACATCAGCGGCGAGCGCAACTTCCTCACGCTACCGTTCGTGCTCGGCTTCGGCTTGCCGCTGTCGCCGTCGCGCTTCGTGACCTTCACGCCTTGGTACGAGGCGGCGTTCGCGGTCAACGTCGACACCATCGTGCGTCCGGAGGGCGTCACCATCGACTCGACTTCGGTGGAGATCGATCCAGCAACGGGCACGGCTTCGCTGAAGCCGGGCGCGGTTCAAAACGCGCTCTCCAAGGGCGTGACCATCGACGTCGGCGTCTCGGTGCCGATGCGGTTCGGCCTGGAGACGGCGTTTCACCTCGGCAAGAGCGCCGACCTCAACCTCTACGGCATGTTCTCGACCATCGGCGGGGCCTTCTCTGGCGACTCCGTCAAGACGGTCGGCGCTGCGCTGGTCGTGCGCTGGGACGACATCGTGCCCGCTGTGCTGCCGAAGGTGGAGCGCGAAGAACGCGAAAGCTGCGAAGCCACCGAACGCCGCTTCCGCGCGTGCCCCATCTCGCGCACCTGGCTCTCCCCGGAACAACGCGGAGCAGCTCCTGCTGCCCCCGTAAACGAGCCCGTGCCCGCGCCCGGCTCCTCCCCCGCTCCCACCTCTCTGCCCGCGCCCGCTCCCGCGCCCGTTCCAACTCCCGGTGCGGCTCCGGCGCCCGCTGCCGCTCCCACTCCCGCTCCCACTCCTTCGCCCTCCACCGGCTCCGGTAGCTTCCCCGCTCCCTAACGCAGCAAAGCGTACAGCTGCCCAGCGTCGCAGCTGTACTTCCTCGCGACCGCGCTCTTCAGTGTGCTCACGGAAAGCTTGGGATCCTTGGCCAAGCGCTCCAGCGCCGCCTTCAAGGCGTCGTGGCGCATGCGATCGTGAATCAGCAAAATGCCGCCCTTCTTGGTGTGGTAGCGCACGTTGTCGAGCAAGAAGCTTGAGTCGTTCAGCTTGCCCCGCACGGTGTCGCCCGAGCCGCCGTGCCACAGCACGTTCAACAGGCCCAAGTTGCGTAGCGCAGCCTCGTGCTCGTCGCGCATGGATTTGGGCCAGTGGCCTTCGTAGGGAATGCCGCCGGGCGGGCGAGCAAACAGCATCGGGTACAGGCGATGCTCGGCGTCGAAGCCGCGCTCAGCCAGCAGCTTCAGGTGATTCTTCTCGATGCCACGCCACTGGGCGCGCACCTGCGCCTTCGTGAGCACGACGCCCGGCTTGCGCCCGACCACGCGCTCGAACAGCTGCTTGAAGTCTTTGGGCGATGTCGCCAAGAGCGCCAGCTCGACCATGACGTGAGTGAGCGCATACTGGCCTTCGATGTAGTCGACACCCCAACCGCGCCGCGTCAGGTATTCGTCGTGGCTGTAGGTGTGCGTACCGATGTCGTGGCCGCTCTGAACCATGCGCTGAATCAACTGGTAAGTGTCGGCGCGCACCCACAAGCCCACGACGAAGAACGTCGCCTTGAAGCCATGTTCATCGAGCAAGTCGAGCAGCTTCTTCGTCGGCACCGGCTGCGGCCCATCGTCGAAGGTGAGCACCACCTCGCCCGGCGCGAACACATCGGTGCGGCGCAGGCCTTGGTACGCAGCGTCGTCGAGCACGCACACGGCAGGCGGCGCTACCGACGGCGCAGCATCGGCCGCAAATGCCGGCGTCGCCACGCCGCAAACACACCACAGCACCAGCGCCCAGAGCCGGGCGCGAACCCAAACCACCTTGTTCATCGTGCTCGCAACTACGCCGCTGCGTGACGCCGTAATCCGCAAATCTCTCGAGAAAGCGGGCTGTCACGCTTCGGCGTAGAACAGGGGGCCCAGCCCTTTGCATGTTATCTTCGCAAGCCCTCGTGCCCCCTCCAGTCGTCGATCACGTCTCGGACGCCGAGCTCCTCGAGCGTGTGAGCAAGCGAGCCGACAACGCCGCGGCGGCGCGCGCCGCCGAGACAGCGTTCTACGATCGACACGCCCGTTACCTGTATGGCGTCCTGATGCAGCGCTTACGCCGCCCGCTAGCGCTCTCGGGTCGTGAGGTAGAAGACTTGGTACAGGAGACGTTCTTCCGAGCGTTCGCGCGCGCCAGCACCTACAGCGCAGGTGACGCCTGGGACGAGGCCAGCCAACGCCGTCGGTCGCGCGCATGGCTCGGTCGTATCGCCGAGCGCTTGCTGGCCGATTGGCTGCAAGACTCACGCGAGATCTCGGCGTCACCCTACTTGGACACGCTGGCCGAGCCCGAGCCACCGCCGCCGTCGTCGCGTTCGCCCAAGCTGCGCCTGCTGCGCGAGGCGCTCGACACGTTGAACGAACGCGAGCGCGACGTCTTGCGCGTCGCCGCGCTGTACTTTCGCCCGGGCGAAGAGCACCAACGGCTGCCCAACGAAGTCTCGGCAGAGCTGGCGCGCCGCTGGCAGACCACGAGCGAAAACATCCGCGCCATTCGCAGCCGCGCCACCAAGAAACTCAAGGACTACCTGGCAGGGCGCCTGAGCGCGCTCACGGAGGACGCATGAGCCGCCACGACGACGACGACCAATCGCGCCTCGACGACGGCACCTGGCGCGCCCTCAAAGCGGGCGACGACCTCTTGCCCACCACCGAGGCCGAGGTCGAACGCGCGGAGGCCGCGCTTCCCGAGCTCGAGCTGCCCGCAGGCCTACGCCGCTACCGGCCGCGCGAAAGCACCACCAGCAACGTCGCAGCGCTGACGCGCAAGCCTCGCGTCGCCGGCTACGCACTGGCCGCAGCGCTCGGCGGTCTGGCCGCAGCCAGCGCGCTGGCTTGGCTCCGCCCAGCCGCAGTCACGCCCGTCACGAGCGCAGGCGGAGAGCTCGTTCGCCCGAGCGCCCGCGCGGCAACACCAGCCGTGCCGCTGGTCTTTCACAGCCGCTGCGAGCGTGAGTGCTGCGCCGGCAGCGCCTGCAAGTCGGCACCCGCTGCGTTGGCCTCGTGCCCATCGGGCATCAGCTGCGTGGCCTGCGTGCCCGACAACGTCAACGGTGGGCCGTACCGGCTCCGCTTGGGCAGCATGATCCCGAGTGAAGCGGGGCAAAAGGTATTGCCGCTCGAAGCGCCGCTGGAGCTGTGCGTGGTCGGCTCGACGCGCGAAAGCGTTTGTCTGCCCGCGCTCGGCGAGCCAGGCGGCGAAGCCTGGCGCCAGCTGAAAGCCGTGAGCCCACTGCAAGATCTGCTGACGGGCCTCACCATCGAGCTGCGCAAGCGCGGCGAAACCACGACGCTGGCGAGCTGGAAGCACGCGGTCTCGCCGACCCCAGAGCTGATGTGCAAAGGCTTGGCCGTGGCGCTGAGCGACGGCACGGAAACGCTGGGGCGCTTGTCGGTCTTCATCGAGCCGACGCACTTCGTCGAGCTGGGCCGCGCCGCCGCCGTGCCCGAGCTGCTGAAACTGCTGCGGCGCTTCGACGTGAGCGGCCTGCAGCCGCGGCTCCACGAAACCTCCCAGGCTGGCGACAAGCGCTTCGTGCTGCTGCTCGGGCCGCTCGACAAGAGCGACGCCGAGGCGCTGCGCTGGCAAGTGCTCGACCATGGCGTGGAGGCCAACATCAGCCTGGGCCTGGATTTCATCGGCAGCTCGCGACCTGCGCCATAGCGAGCACGACCGCGCAACTGGCAGTATCACGCGATCCGAGCGCCCCAGCACGAACTGCGGCGCTGCGCAAACCGCTTCACTGACGACGATGCGGGCGAGCAATCTTGCTGGCACGACCAGCTGCTCGGCCAGCAAGAATTTGCGAGCACTTCGAGCAATTGCGCACCCCGTGGGGTTGAAACGACGCGTGGCAGACCGCTCCAGCGAGGCGGGCGTGCTGGCATCTCTGGCTGGTTTGTTCCATAGTTCAGCCGCCGTGAGCGTCGTGGTTTCCGGGTCCGTAGGGCCCTATTAGGACCACCGACCGGCTCCGGCTAGAAAGCCCTCGATGCCCATTTCTGCCAACAAGCGACTCAAAGAAAAGGCCCGTCAGGACAAGGCGAAAGACAAGGCTATCCAGCGCGAACAGCGCAAGGCCGAAAAGGTCAACCGCCCTGCGGCCGCTCCCGGCGAAGATCCAGATATCGCCGGTATCATTCCTGGCCCGCAACCCGTCGAAGAGTGGGAGTGAGGCGCGAGCGACTCCTCCACGCATCGTAAGCCCAACGCGAGCCTCCTAACATCAAGGCCTGGTCGCCCCGAGCTCGTAGACGTGCCCACTCGCGGTCGTAGCTTCGACCGCCGTGAAGCCCTGCACGTCGAAGTCGAGCCTCAGTGACGTCGCTAGCTCGGGAGCGGAGCAACTCAGCTCTTGCGCTCCCGTCGACCAAGCACCCGTCGAGCTGCGCGGTGGCCCTCAGCTGACCGTCACGCGGGTTTCGTCACACGTCACCGGCAGCCAGCTGCCGAGCGTGAGCGCGTCTGCCGAAACCTCGGACCCGAAAACAACCCCGGTCGAACCAACCCCCGCCGCGCCCGATCCGCGCGTCACGCTCTTGCGTCGGATCACCCCAAGAGAAAGCTCCTTGCCGCCGCTGCCACCGCTGCCAAAGCGAACACCGTTTGGCGACCGTCGCCCGAAACGTTCAGCAAGGGTGTTTCGCTGGCCCCAGGGCGCCAGGCGGTGGCCGCGAATGATCTGAAGGGAATGCCCCTCAGCACACCACGGTGAGGCGGCGCAATAGGCCATCTCGCGCGTTCAACCGCAAGAGTGCCTGTTTTTCGGCCAGGCGCATTCGCTGCCTGCTGGCGAAGGCGCGCGGTTACTGGGCACGTACGAACTCGCGGAGGGCATTCGCTCGCGACCGTCGCACGCCACCCATGGCTGCCGACAAAGCCTTCCTCTTGCCAAAAATAGCCACCCTACGGAGATACGATGAAACCATTCCATTTAGGCCTGCCCCTGGTGCTCGTCGGCCTGTTCGTCGCCTGCGGCGGTTCGGACGACGGCGACACTGACAACACTGCCGGCACCAGCAGCACCGCTGGCAAAACCAGCACGGCCGGCACCACCGGAACCGGGACAAGCGGCTCAGGCAACGGCACCGCTGGCAGCAGCAACGGCACCAGCGGCAGCAACACGGGCACCGCCGGTACCAGCAACAACACCGGTGGCACGTCGTCGGGCGGCACCCAAGGCCAAGGCGGCAGCGCCAACCCGGCAGCCTGCCCCGCCACCGCGCCCATGGACGATGACCCGTGCACGCCCATGGCCGCTACTGGCGGCACCAACGGCGGCAACACCCTACGGTGCACGTATGGCACCGAGCGCTGCACGTGCCGCCCCGACTTTGGCGGCCCGGGCAACGACGGCGGCGCCGACGCAGCTCCTGCTGAGGGTTCGTGGAACTGTGGCACGATCCCGACTCAAGGCGGCAACAACACCGGCGGCTTCGGTACCGGCGGTCGCAACGGCGGCGGCGGTCGCAACGGCGGCGGTGGCACGGGCACCGCTGGCGCCGCTACTGCAGGCAACGGCGGGACGAACTAAGCGTCGCCCGCTGCTGCCACGACGAATGCCATCACCGGCGGCTCACTGGCACTTGAACTGAAGACCCGCGTCTTTCAGTCCACTTCCGCCAGCGTAGCTGAAGGTGATGGCATTGTTGTTTACGTCGGTAGCGCTCACCGTGTAGGGCGCCTTCTTGCCGTTGGCGATCCAGGCGTTGCCGCCCGCGTTGTTGCCAGTGCGGGTCGCGTTCACGCCGTTCAACGTCACGCTCTTGATCGGGTAGAGCCCGTTCTCGATCACGACGGGCTGCCAATCGGCGTTTTGGTTCGGGTGTAGCCGCACCTTCGCGTTGCCGGCTGCCGGGCACTTGATGTACTTCCACGAGACGCCCTTCAAGTTCTCGAGGCTGCCGTTCGGCTCGAGCTGGCGGATCGCCTTGCGGCTCAGGTCGATGTGGCCCTTGGTGCACAGCGGATTGGAGCCGATGGGGCACTCGTCGACGATGGTGAGCACCACCTTGCGGCCGCTGTAGCTGGCTTCGACGCAGGCGCCGCAGGCGGCGCCTTGAGCAAAGTCACTGGTGTTCATGGCGCCAAAGTAGCCGCCTTCTCCGGTCGAAATGCCTTCGACCGTGTCCCAATCACCGTCGCTGCCGTTGCCGGTGTGGGTGATGGCGTAGGCGCAGGCGGGTAGTGACGTGCCCTGCTTGAAGTCGTAGCGGGTGACCGAGCCGTTGTTCGCGGCTGGCCAGAAGTCGTCTTTGCATTGGCCGACGACGACGCTGGGGCCCCCAGCCGAACCGCCACCGCTGCCGCCCATGCCGCTGCCGCCCGAGCCGTTGCCAGCCGCGCCACCCGAAGACGAACCGGCGTTGCCCTGCGCGCCGCCCTGACCCTGGCCGCCCGACGCCGGCGAACCGCCGAGATTGCTCGCGCCAGCGGTGCCGACGCCCGCGCCAGCAGTACCGACGTTGGCGGCGCCAGCTTGGGGCGCGCCGTTGCCGCCAGTCGCGGTTGCGCTACCGGCCGAGCCGTTCGGCGCACCAGCGGCGCCCGCGGCGCCCGGAGCGACGCAGCTGCCCGACGAGCAAACCTGACCGGTCAAGCACTCGGCGTTCGAGCCGCATGCGCCGCCGTCGTTAGACGAGCAGCCGTCGAGCTGAGCCAGGAAAAGACCGAGCACGGAAACCGAAGACGCGAAACGCAGGACCTTGTTCAGCATGTTGGCAGGGCGAAAAGGCAAGGCGCAGGCTGCGCCTCGGCAGTATGTGGAAACAGTGCCATGTGGCGTGGGACTTTGCCGCAGCTTTCTGCCCAGTTTTGCCCGTCTGTCGCAGATTTAGCCGTCGACCAGCGAAGATTTTCACGCAACCTGGAACCGCTTCCACAAAAGCGCCAGACTTGGCGCGGAATGCGCCAACGTCAGCCAACGAGCCCTCGGTGGTCCCGAGCGCGCAAACTGGCTCACGTCTGGCGAGGGCGGCGCGCTTATTTACACAGCGGCGACACACGGCTCTGGTCCGCCCCGCACGACGTGCTGCAGTCGCCGCACGTCTGATCGTCGTCGGTGTCACACCAGGCGGCGGCGCTGGGCTGGCCATCACAGTCGCAGACACAGACAAGCTGCGCGTTGCAGCGATCGCCGGTCCTCCGGCGCCGTGCGCTCGCCACTAAGGCTGTGACGCTGGCATGCCGATCGTGATGTGCAAGACCACCGGCAAGCACCACGATCGCCGCGAGAACACGCTCGCCACCACGGCGTTTGGAAGTTCTTTTCGTCTTTGTGAACGGCAGCCCTGCACCCTGGCGCCGCTACCCCACCGACTGACCGCTCGACTGCTAGGCTAGCGCCAGCAGCATGACGACCCTAGACGCCGGCACCTGGCTGAACGAACCCAAAACTTGGAAGAGAGCCGACGGCGTGCTGGAGGTCACGACTGACCACGGCACTGATTTTTGGCGTGAGACGCACTACGGATTCACGCGCCACAGCGGGCACTTTCTGGCGTTGCCGACCAGCAGCGCCTTCTCGGCTCAGCTGCGCGTTCAGGCCAGCTACCAGGCGCTCTACGACCAAGCCGGCATCATGCTGCTGCTCGACGAGCAGCACTGGCTCAAAGCCGGCATCGAGCTTTCGGATGGCCGAGCCATGCTGAGCAGTGTGCTCACGAGCGGGCGCTCGGACTGGGCAACGGGTCCCTACGAGCACGACCCCAAGGACTTCTGGATGCGGCTCACCGTCGCTCAAGGCGTGCTGCGCGTTCAAGTGTCGGCCGATGGTCGTCACTGGCCACTGGTACGTTTGGCGCCGTTCCCCGAAGCCGCAGCGTATCAAGTTGGCCCAATGTGCTGCACGCCCGAGCGCGCAGGCCTTACGGTGCGCTTCTCGGAGTTTCAGCTCACTGCACCGCTCGGCAAAGATCTGCACGATTTGTCGTGAGTTTCTCGCAAATTGCCCACTCACGCCTCACTACTCCCCAACACCACCTTTCTTCACGCCCGACGCGAGCCCAACGCGCTAAGCAAACGTCAATGGAAGAGCTGAAGCAGTTTCGCTGGGTCGCGTTCCTCGAAGGGGTGTCGTTCGTGCTGCTGCTCTTCGTCGCGATGCCGCTCAAGTATTGGGCAGGCTTGCCGCTGGCGGTGCGGATCGTCGGCATGGTGCACGGCTTGCTGTTCGTGCTGTTCATCGGCGCGTTGTTTCGGGCAGCCGTGGAGCGCGAGTGGCCGGCGCGGCGCTGGGGGCTGGCATTTTTGAGCTCGCTGGTTCCGTTTGGAACCTTTGCGTTCGATCGGTCGATCAAACGCGAGCTGGCGACGGCCGAGCACACTGGAGGCTAGTGAAGCACACCGGCAGGTCGTTGGCTTGGCTGCTCACGCTCGGTTGGAGCTGCGCCCTAGCTTGCGCTCATGACGCGCCTCCGGCGTTGCGCGCTACGCCAGCGGCGGCGGTAGAGCCCGTCGTTGCGCCAACCCCGCCAGCTCCATCGGAACCGAGATCCCAGGCCATCACGATCAGCCAGCCTACACTGACCAGCCTCAAGGGTGACGAAGCACTGCCAGAGCCTTGGCTCTCCCGCTTTCGCGCGTGGCTCAGCGCCCAAGAGGCTCCGCCATACGCGGCCGTTACAGAGACTCTCGTCGTCTCCAACGCAGCCTCGCTGTTGCTACTCCGCCACACGGAGGGCGACGGTGTCTGCTACGAGGGGCCCAGCAAGCTGGACCTAATCGAGTACGAGACCGGCGGCGAGCTCACCGTGGAGCTCGATCACTTCGGTGACGATTGCTGCCCCAATACCCAATGCAGCCGCGGACCTGACGGCTGGAACCTGCGCTACCTGTCGCTGCTCGCTGCCAAGAACTGGCAGGAGCTGTCGCTCTTGGTACCAGCCAAGAAGAAACTCTCGTCGGTCGTGAACGGCGAGAAGCCGAGCACCTTCTCACGCAAAGACGTCGCGAACGGCCGCTTCGCCGACGCTCCCAGTTGTGGTCTCATGTACAACGTGACCGCTTGCAGCGAGATCGACGAAAGAACAGCCGGCTTTACCTGCCGCTGCGACGGCGGCGGCTACCACGTCACCTACGACTGGGAGCGCGAAGGCGACGGCTTCGTGCTCGTTTCCATTTCGGAAAGCTCGCACTGATTCGCGACTCACCGGACTCACCGGGCTCACCGGGCTACGGGGTATGCCCGCCGCCGAATTCGACCCAAGCTCCGAGCGCACGGGGGGTCCTAGGGCGGTATGCGCGCCACCTCTACGGCATTGTTCTGGACGCTCGGGGTGTGTCTCTGTCTCCTGGCTTGCAGTAGCGCTGGCGGAGTCCAATCGCTGGTAGCGGTCGAAGGTCCTCAAGCCGCCGCAGCAACCAGCCAGAGCCCCACGGCCAGCGACTATTCCGCACATCTGGATCTGCTCGCGCTCGGCTACCAAGACGGCAGCTTCGAGGTGCGCTCGCCGGCGCCTCAGCACGTGCTGTCGCGCGGACAGCACGACAACGCGATCGAGAACCTAGCCCTGACGGCGGACGGACAGCGCCTGGCCACGGTGGACCGAGCCGGAGTGCTCGCGATCTCGGAGACCGCAACCGGAGAGCTGAAGGTCTTGCCGAGCGCGCCCAACGCCGAGCTCGGCTTGGTGACGCCGATCGGCCTGGCTTGGGATAGCACCGGCAAGCGGCTCGCCGTCACGGCGGCCGGCATCTTGCGCATCACTGAGGTCGACAGCAGCAAAAGCAAGCAAGCCAACGTCGACACCAACGACAACGCCGTAGTCTTTTCGAGAGACGACCGCGAGCTGGCGGTCGGCGGCAAGCGCATCACCCTCTACGGAGCGTCCGACCTCCGAGAGACGCGCCGGCTGACGTTACCAACCGAGAACGGCTGGCAAGCCGAGCAGCCCAACGTGCTCGATCTGCGCTACAGCCCCGACGGCAGCAAGCTGGGCGCGCTACTCGACGTAGGCGTGGCGGTGTTCGATCTGAAGACGGGGCAAGTCGAAGCGGCGCTGATCAGAGACCTCAAGGCTGTTGGCCTGCGCTTCGCGGGCGACGGCCGCGTGGCGGTGTTCGCGCGCGACGCGCTCTACATCGGCCCCGCCAACGCCGAGGCGATCAAATCCGGCGTGCACAAGCTCGACGGTACGCTGTGGGACGTCGAGTTCCGTCGCGACGACAGCCTGCTGCTTCTCGGCGACGGCATCAACGCCGACGAAGAAGCGCTGCTGCAGGTTTCCTCAGACGCAGAAGCTCAGTGAAGCTCAGTGGTCACTGCAGGTGAAGCTTTGTCCGGGGCTGCCAGCCATGGAAGCGGTATCGCCGCAGTGACTCACGCCGTCTTCCAAGCTTTCGCTGTCGACCTTGCCGACACAGTGGCCGTTATCGCAGGAGACGCGGACCACCGGGGGAATGCAGTCGGCGCAGTCGGCTTCACAGTAAGGCCACGCCGTCCGTGCGACCTCGAAGTCATTGGCGTGAACCACCTGAGCTTCCGCCAAACACGAGTTCACGACGACGCAGCAATCGTCGTCGCTCTCGCAAGCGGGTGGCGCCGCGGTGAGCGCAGCCCACAGCGCAGCGTCTCCTTCGCAACCGCCACCAGCGCCACCAGCGCTTGCGCCACCTAGATGGGGCGCCCCAGCCTCACCCGAAGCGCCCGCCGCATTTGAAACACCCGCTGCGCCAGCAGCACCGCCAGCGCCAGCAGCACCGGCAGAACTCGCGGCGCCTTCCGGCGACGCCGCGTCGTCTTCACAGGCTACGCCCGCTAGCAGCGCGAGCGCGACCGAACCTACGAGGCGACCCCAACGCATGTCCCATCGTAACCTAGCCGCCGGACGCGCGTCGCCTACCTTCAGCGATACGGAACAACGCCGAAAAACTGCTTGTTGGCGTAGGCGTAGTTCCGCTCGGCGAACTTCTGCGAACCGGATGGCACTTGGTCAGGGCCGCCATACCACTCGGTGCGCCCGGCATTCTGAGCCTCGTACAGCTCGGGCCACGAGCCATACGCGCGCTGCAGCTCGGCGACGGCCGAGAAGGCGTAGTTCCACGAGGTGGCCTCGTCGATCCAACCGGCTGCGAATCCCAAACGCGCGAGCCAAATCAGCCGCAGCTTGTCGAAGCCGACGTTGCACTCGCCGTCGATGTAGCGCTGAATCAACTCCAGCAGCTCATCGCGCGTGGTGGTGCTCCAGCCGCCGCTGAGCTTCTCGCGCGCGTCGTTGCCACTCCAGTAGCCAGCGTCACCCACGTCCCCTTGATAGAGCGCCATGGCAGCTTGAACCCAATGCTTCCGCGGATCTTGCCGATCCAGCAAACTCCGGTCGGGCTTTTTGTTGGCGACGCGGTGGTACGCCAAATAGCCAATGACCAAGCCCATGAACCCCAGGTACGCCCACATGTTCATGGCGCCAGCCTAGCGGGCAATCGCTCAAGGGTCGAATGGAACGTAGGGCAGCGATTGGCGCGGTGCCCGCTCGGCTTGTCCGCCGCTGAGCGCTCGCATCGAGCGTCCCATGCGCTGCACGATCGCGTAAAAATAGGCTTCGTACGCGGGCGAGAAGGTGCGAGTAGTCGAAGTTCTCCACGCCGTCAGCGCCGTAGATGTAGCGGTCATAATAGAGCTCGCTGCCGCGGCGCTCGAAGTGGGTCGCGAACAGGATCTTCGGCTCGCCCTCGTGCCCCGGATCGGGCTTGGCGTTCGCAGGCGGTCCTGCGTACGCAAAGAATCCCCCGATCGCGCAGTACAGGAGATGCTCGGGCTCTCGGTCAGGACGCGCCACGGCGTCGGGCGCGTCGTAGTAGAACCAACGGCCGTCGCCGTTGGTCGACTGCGGCGTCGCTTTCAGGAACAGCGGCACGTCCACCGCGGAGGCAAAGCGGTTGAAGGTGGCGCGACCGTACTCCACGACCGCCGGTGCGCCGGGGGGCACCAGCCCGCTGGCTTTGACGGTGTCGGGCCCGAGCGGCGCCCGCGCCGTCGGCGGATCGTCTCCAAACTCCGGGTCGTTGCAGAACGGACAGTCGTAGGTTCGCTCTCTCCAGTTGGCGCGCTGTGCCTCCAACTTGGCCTCGAGCTTGCGCGCGCTCTGCACGTCGCCCTCGTCGATGATGCGAAAGCCGTCCTTGTCCTTACGCCACACCAGATACGCGTCCACCGCTGGCGACGTCGCGTCCCCCAGCGTCGTGGTCTTGCGAAAGCGCACGATGCGGTCGTCGCCGCGCGCCTCCCAAGCCGGAGCCGTTACGCTTTGCGCGAAGCCGGTGTGCTCCGCGACGTAACTTCGCTTGCGCTTCACCGCGTCTGCTCGACTCACGATGCGCCCGTACAAACTCAGGTTGGCGGCGTACAGCTTCCCTAGCTCGGCGCCATCGGCCGCGTTGGTAGCGCGATTCCAAGCCTCGAGAGCCGATACCAGCACAGGGTCTGTCGGCTCCGCGGGCGAGTGCGCGCTCGTGCCGACGGACGCAGAAGCGGCGGGCAGTAAAGCGCTGGCGCGCGCCGAAGCGCTAGGCTGCGGCTCTACCGGCTCCGGCCTCCGCTCGCGGCAACCCGCGAACAGCAGCGCCCCACACGCCACGGACACGACCTTCTGAAGAAGCCTTGCCATTGCAGAAGGACGATCGCCCTTCCGAGGCGTGACCGCAATTCAGACGGCGCGGATCGACTTCAAGGCCGTCGTGATAGCCGGCCAATCGAGCGTGGGGGCGGGAGGGCCATCGACCGGGCGCCCCCAAACCTCGGCGACCGCCACGAGCGCTAGCTCGCGGGTCGCAGCCGTCGCTTCGGCCACGTAGTCCGAGCGCAGCGTGGCCTTGACCTCGACGCGGTGCTCTTTGCAGCCAGCGTCTTGATACGAAAAACGCACCGTCAGGCGCAGGCCCATGCAGTCGAGCTCGTAGGCCATGCCGTTTCGCTCGCGATACTGCTGCTGGACGGCGACGTTGGGGGCGGCCTTGGGCTTGGCGTTGGCGCGCCGGGCCGCTTCGTAATCGCCCTCGCCGGCGATGACGACCATCACCGAGCGATCGTGAAAGAGCCGGCCGTGAAATCGGCGCACGGCCTCTTCCGCGGCGCTGGCAGTCGCCATCGTCACGAACGCGGAAGAAGGCCGACCACCAGGGACACGCTCGGCCGCAAACTCGACCTCGACGACGTCCCCGGCTGCACGAAACAGCTCACGCAAGCTCGCCAGCGTGGCCGACGAGCTCAGGTTCGTGACGTGAAGCTTGGGCGGGTTGCCCTGGTGGTCACGATTCATCACCAACCGTGGCTACGTCCGCCGCCACCGCCGCCGCCGCCGCGACGAGCACCGCCGCCGCCGCCGCCACCACCACCGCTCGAGCGCTCTTCAGCCTCGTTGACCTTCAGCGCGCGGCCATCCAAATCGGCACCGTTCATGCTCTGCATGGCGCTCTCCGCCTCGTCGCGCGAGCCCATGGTCACGAAGCCAAAGCCTCGCGACTGCCCGGTTACGCGATCGGCCACCAGGTGCACGTCCACGATGGAGCCGAAGGCGCCGAACGCATCGCGCAGGGTCTGCTCGGTGGAGTGGAAAGAGAGGTTGCCTACGTACAAACGATTTCCCATGTCATTCCTCGATCAAGGCCCTGAAGCAGTATCTTCGTCGCGGTGCAGGCCAGTACACAGCGGCGAAGGCGGTGAAGCTCACGCGACGAGCGCGGTCGCTATCGCCAGCAGCCTTCTGATCCCGCGATCGAGCGCACATAGCTTCGAGCGTGCTGGCTTCAGCACATGCGACGACTGGTTTTGCATTCGATCTTCGGCGGCTCGAGATTTCGAGCCATTTGCGGGGGCACTTAGAAGCAGGCCCTTCCGCCGCGCGGATCGAACGCTTGCTGGGGCAGCGCTGATGCGCCAACCACCTTGAGACGCGCAACCTACTCCGTTTCGGCCGCTTGGTCAATCAGGGACGCCACCCCTCAGACGGCTTGGGAGACGTCAGCGGCCAGCCACGTGCCCGACACCGCGCCGGCATCCAACACCCGCGCGATGGCTTCGTGCAGGGCCCGGGTTTCGAAGGGCTTGTCCAGCAGCGGATTGGAGCTGGCGCGCAGGAACTGCTGGGTCGGCGCGTGCAGCGCCCCGCCCGTCATGAACACCACGCGCGGCTTCAGCCCCGGGTGGTTCTTGCCGAGCGCTTCGAAGAAATCGACGCCCGACATTTGCGACATCATCACGTCACAGATGATGACGTCGAAAGCCGCGTCGGCTTCCAGCAGCTTCAGCGCCTCGCGCCCGCCTCCCAAGCCAACGACCTCGTGACGCCCGCGCAGCAAGCGCCGCACCACGGCGCACAGCGCCGGCTCGTCGTCGATGACGAGGACACGCGCGGTCCGCAGCTCCGGCAGCTCGGCGGGAGGAGGCAAGGTCGCGCTCACGAGCGCTTCTTGCGCCGGCAGCTCGACGAAGAACGTGGTGCCGAAGCCGCGACGACTCGCGCAGCTGATCTTGCCGCCCATGTCGGTCACGATGCTCCGGCAGATCGACAAGCCGATGCCGCTACCGGTACCGCGCGGCTTGGTCGTGAAGAACGGTTCGAAGGCGCGCGACAAGTCTTCGGGCGACATGCCGCTGCCGGTGTCTTGAACCTCGATGAACACCTTGCCGCCATCGGCTCGAATCGCCACCACGATCTCGTTCTGCGCGACGTCCTCTTCGGGGAGTGCTTGCGCGGCGTTCACCAGCAGGTTCAAGAACACCTGGCCCAATCGATGCTCGTCGCCAAAGACGACGGGCACGTGCTCGAAGCGGCGCGTCAGCCGAGCGCGGTGCCGGATGTGATTCCAGGCAATGCTGATGGACGACTCCATGACCCTGCGGACGTTGACCGGTCCGCGCGTCGGCTCGCTGCGGCCGCCGCAGAAGACCTTCAGCTCGTGCGTGATGCGCCCGATGCGCTCGGAGCCCTCTCTGGCCTGCTCCAAGGCCTGAAGCAGCTCGGAAGCTTCGCCGCTCTCGAGCGGTTGCCCGTCAGCCAGTCGAGCCAGCGCAAAATCGAGGTTGCCCAGCACGTAAGCCAGCGGGTTGTTGATTTCGTGGGCGACGCCAGCCGCCAGCATACCGATCGAGCTCAAGCGATCGGCCAGGACCAGCTGCTTCTGCATGCGCCTCCGCTCTGCTCGAAGCTCGGCCTCGCAGGTCTCGCGCTCGATGATCGCCCCCAACTTGCCCAGGGCATCTTTGTAGACGAAGTCGTGCGCCCCGGCGCGCATGGCCTCGATCGCGCTACTTTCGCTGATGCTGCTCGCGACGATGATGAAAGGCAGATCGAAGCCGCTCGCCTGCACCATCGTCAGCGCGGACATCGCGTCCAGGGCGCGCAGTCGGTGCTCACACAACACGACGTCCCAAGGACCTTCGTGCAGTGCACGCGACAGGCCGTGCATGTTGTCGACGCGGGTGATGGTCGCCTCGTATCCCTGATTGAGTAGCTCGAGACCTACGAGCTGCGCGTGGTTCGGCGAGTCTTCGATCAACAGAACGCGCAGCAACGGGCTCGCATAGGTGGGCCTGACGGTATCCATGCTGTTCCCCTTCAGCGCCCCGCTGCGCGCCGATACGACTCGGCACACCACAGAGCGCTCCCCCGAAAGTACCAGATTCGAACAGAGCCTGACGGCTTTCTGCGCACCTCACAGCAGTTCAACTCGCGCGCTTGTACGAGTCCCAGTGCGAGATGCGTTGTGCATAAACGCCACAGTCCCGAATCAAGTGCATCAGGACCTTTGGCGCGCTCGGGCGAGCGCGTCGCCAGGTGGCGCTAACGCGGCCGCCGACAGTCAGCTCAATCCGGAGCGCAGCCGTGCCCAGGCGCCGCAGCTTTGGGGCCCAGTCGCTCGGAATGCGGGACAATTTGCCGGATTCACGCGCTCAGACAGCATGGCACCGTGCGTTGGTGGACCTCAGCGACGGTAAAGCAGCGCGAGCGGCGACTGGCGTAGCCGGCCTCGACGACATCTTGGGCGGCGGCCTCCCCGTGCACCGCCTCTATCTCGTTCGGGGAAACCCGGGCGTTGGCAAGACGACGCTGTCGCTGCAGTTCCTTTTGGAGGGGCTACGAGCCGGCGAGCGCGTCCTGTACATCACGCTTTCTGAGACGGAAGCCGAGATCCGACAAGTGGCCGCGTCTCACGGCTGGTCACTCGACGGCATGAACCTGTTCGAGCTCTCGAGCGCCGAGCAAACACTACGGCTGGCCGACGAGAATACGTTGTACGCCGCGGAAGACGTGGATCTGAAAGAGACCGTGCGGGTATTGCTCGAGCGAGTCCAAGCCGTGGAGCCACAGCGAGTCGTGTTCGATTCGCTCTCGGAGGTTCGGCTACTCGCGCAATCCCCCGTACGCTACCGGCGGCAGCTCTTGTCCTTGAAGCAGTTCTTCGCCGAACGCCGCTGCACCGTGCTCTTGCTCGACGATCATGCGGCCGGCGAAGCAGACTTGCAGGTGGAGAGCTTGGCGCACGGTGTTCTTTCGCTCGAGCAGATTCCCGCGACCTACGGAGCCGACCGCCGGCGCGTGCGCGTCGTCAAGCTGCGCGGCTCGCCATTCCGCAGCGGATTTCACGACTTTTGCCTGCGCACCGGGGGCCTTCAGGTCTACCCGCGCTTAGCGGCAGCCGAGCACCGCACCGACCTGCCGGCGCAGCCCATCGGCAGTAACATCAAAGAGCTCGACGCCATGCTCGGCGGAGGGATCGATCGCTCGACCTGTACGCTCTTGATGGGGCCCGCGGGCACCGGAAAGAGCGCGCTCGCGGCCCAACTTGCCTTGGCAGCGAACCAACGCGGCGAGTCGGCGAGCGTGTTCTTGTTCGAAGAGCGTTTGGGGACCTGGCGCCACCGTTGCCAGCACCTCGGCATGGACGTCGATACGCAAATAGCGAACGGCAGGCTCAAGGTCCAACAGGTCGATCCGGCGGAGCTGGCACCTGACGAATTCTCTCATCTCGTGAGGAGTGCCATCGAGAAGGGTGGTTCGCGCCTCGTCATCATCGACAGCATCACGGGCTACCTCAACGCCATGGTCGACGCGCGGCAACTCAGCCTGCAGCTCCGCGACCTGCTGGCGTTTCTGGGCGAGCGCCAGGTGGCCTCGGTCATCACCATGGCGCAAACCGGCTTGATCGGCTCGGCCATGATTTCACCGGTAGACATCAGCTACCTAGCAGACACCGTCGTATTGTTTCGCTATTACGA
>DATAKF010000173.1:0-25177 GCA_036261775.1 Polyangiaceae bacterium
CCATCGACGCCAAGAGCGACTACACGGGCGGCCACTGTGAGCGCGTGCCCGTGATCGCCGAAATGCTGGCGCGCGCGGCCTGTGACGTAAAAACCGGCCCCTTCGCCGAGTTCAACCTGACCGAAGCCGAGTGGTACGAGCTACACATTGCCTGCTGGCTGCACGACTGCGGCAAGGTGGTGACGCCCGTCCACGTGATGGACAAATCGAAGAAGCTCGAGACCATCAACGACCGTATCGACACCGTGAAGGCGCGCTTCGAGGTCCTACTGCGCGACGCCAAGCTGCGCGCCTACGAGCGCGAGCGAGCCGGGGAAGATCCGGCGACGGTGCGCGGCGAGCTCGAGCAAGAAGTCGCCGGCTTGCGCGACGACTTGGCATTCTTGGAGAAGACGAACTTTGGCGGCGAGTTCTTGCCGCGTGAAGGTCAAGAGCGCATCAAGCGCATCGCGGAGCGCACGCTCGAAATGGGCGGCGAGCGCGTGCCGCTGCTCACCGCCGAAGAAGCGCACAACCTGTCCATCTCGCGTGGCACCCTGACCGAGAAGGAGCGCTTGGTCATCAACGCTCACATGGTGCACACCGTGAACATCTTGAACGCGCTGCCGTTCCCGCCGAACCTGCGGCGCGTGCCCGAGTACGCCACCGGTCACCACGAAAAGATGGACGGCACCGGCTACCCGCGCGGCATCTACGCGGGCGACATGTCGGTGCCGGCGCGCATCATGGCCGTGGCGGACGTGTTCGAAGCTCTCACCGCCATCGACAGGCCCTACAAACAGCCCAAGAAGCTGAGCGAAGTCATGTTCATCATGGGCAAGATGAAGGAGCAGCACCACCTCGATCCCGAGGTGTTCGATCTCTTCATCACCTCGGGCGTCTACCGCAAATACGCGCAAGAGCAGCTGCCGCCCGAGCTGGTGGACGCGGTGGACGAGCAGAAGCTGCTCGCCATCAAGCCGCCCACGCTCAATCTACCGCCCGAGCACGAGCGCAGGCTGCGCACCAAGAACGTGCTGCCCGAATACCGCGAGTGGGAGCGGCGCTGAAGGCTTGATTCGCGCGGTCGAGCCGGTTTTACGCCGCCACAACGCCTGCTCCTCCCGCCCGCGATACGCGCATCGACTGGGCCACGCTCCTCCGGCGAGTCCACGACATTGACGCTCTGCATGCCCATGCGGCGGCCGTTTTCGCGTCATCGCTCTGATCACCGAGCCGGAAGTCGCCTCCGCGATCTTGACGGCACCATCTGCCCTCGTCACCACCGCCGACCGCCCGTGCTCGCTCCCGATCACTACGACGCCGCGCGGGACTGAGCGGCCCTGCGCCAGGTCACCTGCCCGCGGCGGCCAAGCGCGCCAAGGCGGAGCCTCGCTTTGGAATCGCTCAGCGGCGCCTCCCACGGCCACCTTGGCCGAAAATCGCGCATCGGTAGCGATTCCGCCAACTCCAGCCGCCGAGCTAGGCGCCTCGTTGGCGTTTGGATCACCTGTCCCCGGACTTTGCCAGCGTCGACCGAACGCTTTCGAAATCCTCCCATGCGCCCAGCACATGCCTCGGTTGATTCATCACGGCGCCAAACGATACAGCACGCTCATCGAGTGTGCTCGGCAGCGAGCTGCTGTCCGACGGACATGCTTGTCAGAATAGGTGTTCGTTTAGCGCGGCACATTTCTGTTCCGAACCTCGGTAGAAACGACTACTCCCAAGGGTGGGAGAAACTGCATGACTTTGCGCCGTAGCTTGCGAGCACGCTCGTCACTCACGTTGTCTTGCTTCTTTGCCGTGTCGGCTGCGCTATTCGCAGCCTGCGGCAGCGACGGCACCACCCCGGGCACAGGCGGCTCTGCGGGAGAAGGCGGAGACGGTTCGAGTTCCGCGGGCCGTACGGGTTCCGGCGGCGATCCAGGTGAGGGCGGCATGGGCGCCACGTCGGGGTCGGGCGGTTCGAACGATGCTGGAGCCGGCGGCGGCCCGAACGACGCCGGAGCGGGCGGCGGCGGGCCAGGCGGTGATCCAGCCGTCCAGGCGTACTTCGACGCGCTTTCCAGCTGGCCCGACGTGCCGCCAGCGAGTGATACGCCTTCCGGTCCCACGACGGTAACTCGCGATCTGACGACAGCAAAAGGCGGCGTTCAGCGCTTTTCGTGCAAGCTCGTCACGCACGACATCGTCGAGGAGCGTGATGAGATCCTGAACTTCGACAGCGCCGCGGAGTACGTCAAGCCCGGCGTGATCCTCAGCGGCAGCGATTTTGCGGACGGTGAGCTCATCCCGATCCCGCTGCCGCGCTCGCCCATCACGCTGTCTATCGACGTGCCAGGAGTCGAAGAGCCCACGATCCGAGTCCAAAACCCTACGGTCGCCAACGTTCAGCAGGGTATTGCCACGCTTCAAGCGCGCGCCGAGGAAGCAACGACGGGGTCGTATGCCGCCAAGCTCGCGTATGAGCAGCACTCGGTGCAATCGGTCGAGGAGATGGCGTACAAGCTCGGTGTTTCTGCATCGTTCGACGCCGCGTTCGCTAGCGGTTCGTTCAGCACCGCATTCGAGAACGCGTCGAGCGAAGAGAAGTACACCGTGTACTCGAAGCTCATGCAGACGATGTACACCATCAGCTTCTCGCACGACTCGTTCGAGACCGCGCGCGACTTCTTCTCAAGCTCGCTCAGCATGGATCAGGTCGAAACGGCGGAGGAGGCAGGCTACTTGGCCGCCGACAATCCCCCAGTGTTCATCGGTTCGGTCACCTATGGCCGAATGGTCGTGTTCACGGCCACGTCGACCCAAGCCTCCAGCACCCAGAACCTCGAGGCGCAGCTCAACGCCGCTGGCGTGAACTGGAAGGGGGAAACGGCGCTCACGGCCGAGCAAAAATCGTTCATGAATTCGCTCGACATCGAGGTGCTGTCGGTCGGAGGCAATCAGGCAGACGTCTCGAACGCGATCAGAACCGGCGAATGGTCGTTGCTCTATGCCGGCGCCGATATCCTCAACTCCGTACCGTTGCGCTACACCGTGCGTTCGCTC
Source organism: Polyangiaceae bacterium (assembly GCA_036261775.1). Taxonomy (GTDB): domain Bacteria; phylum Myxococcota_A; class Polyangia; order Polyangiales; family Polyangiaceae; genus PMG-095. Next base: position 3,031 of record DATAKF010000173.1, read on the forward strand.
ACCGGTGTTCGCCCCGTTGCAGCGATTGGCGACACCACTCAGTTCACCGTGGCCGACTGCGATCCGGCAGAGCCCTGGACCAAGTTCGGCCCCGATGGCGTCGTCTTCAGCAGCATCTCGTCGAACCCCCAGAACAACCCCGTCTACGCTATCGGCGTGCTCAACGGCGAACGCCGAGCCTACAAGTTCCAGAACTCACAGTTCACAGTCGTCGGCAGCGATCCGCTCGACGAGACCAACGTGGCGGTCGACAACGCCGGCAACGCGTTCATCCAGCACGCTGGGGTTATCTGGAAGTTGTCAGCGGCAGGCGGCGGCTGGGCCAACACGGGTCTCAACGCTGGCTTCCTCGAGTTCGACGCGGGGGCAGCAAACTGGCTCGCGGCCTTGAGCGGTACTTACTCGACCAACCAGAACGACATCTACATCACGGATGGCGTCGTTAGCTGGATGAACCCTGTCGACGAAGCACAGCTCGTGAAAATCAACCAGCCCAATTGGATCACCGCAGTCGACAAGAGCTGGATTGGGCGTTGGGGCGGCGAGCTGATGCGACACGATCTTGCAGCAGGGACGTTCGCCCCGATGAGCAACAAGACGGCCAATCTCGACACGGTCAGCAAGTTCAGCGCCGCCAGCGCCAGCGAGCTTTATGCCGTCAGCACGGCGGGCACGCAGATCCTCGCCTTCAACGACACCAGCGATATGTTCGAGGATTACGTCGGTGGGCCCGCGGGGCACACCATCAAAGACCTGGAAGCCGTCGCCGCGAACGACAGCCTTTCTAACCGCTTTTGGGTCGTGACCACCGCCGGCAAGATCTACTCGTACACGCCGCAGCCTCAGTAGCGGCTGCTGTAGCGGCTGTTTGGGCTGACTGGACGGGGTACCTGCTACTCGCCCAAGCAAGTATCCCGCGAAAGCACGGCGGGCGCCGGAGCGCACTCGTTCGCCAACCGATTGCAATCGAACGACACGCACTCGGTGCTCTGACCACAGCCGCTGCCACCGAGGTTTTCGGCGATTTTGCAGGTGGCGGATTCTGGATCGCAGAAGCTGCCGAGGCCGCAGTCGGTACCTTCCAGCACGCTGGCATCGCAGGTGTCACCACTAGAAACGGCTTTCACGCAGTGGCCCGTAGCGCCCAAGCCGGGCGCGTCACACGCCAAGCCGTCGTCGCAAACCGAGACCGAGCCGGACGGAAACGGGCACTCCGCGCCTTCGGCCAAGATCTCGATCACCTCGCACTTGTTCTTCACGCATTCGGTGGTGGCGGCGCCGGGCGGGTGCTTGCACTGCGCGGCGATCGCGCAGCTCTTGCCGGGCTCGGCCTTGCCGTCCAGCACTCGACAGGCGCTGTAAATCTTCTTGCGCAGCTCGAGCGTTTGCTTCCACGTTGGAATGCACACGGCGTGAGCGGCCGCGTGCGCCTCCAAGCAGCCTTCGACCGAGGCCTCGTTGAACGTCGCCTTGCCGACCGCCACCGAGTCGGCGCCCGGGCGGCACACCTCGCGCTTGAAGGTGTCGAGGCAGCCTGCCGCGCTGAAGTCACCGTAGGCGGTCTGGCAGCAACCTTCTGCGTCGGCGCAAAGCCGGGTCGCGAACGACACGCAGTTGTCGAAGACGCTGGTGTCGGGCGGCGCTGGGTCGGTACCGGTGGCTTCGTCCGTGCCCGAGGAGCAGCCGAGCACATTCAACACGGCCCAGAGCCAGGTCAGGCGGCGCATGAATTCCCAGCCTACACCGAGCGCCGTGCCGCCGTGCACGCTCAAATCGAGGCGAATTCGAGCAAATTACCTCGGCTTCCTGGTTGCGCTATGTTTCGCGCCCCGCGCAGCTCGGCGGCTCGCAAAGGTTGCCGGCTCCGTCGCTGAACAGAAACGCTCGCTATGCAGCTTCTCGATCATCCCTACGCCAAGTTTCTCGACAAGGTCGAGAAGCCCAATCGCTACACCGGCGCCGAGCACGGCGTGCGTCGCAAGTCGTGGGAGGGCGTGGAGGCGCGCGTCTGCCTGGCGTTCCCGGAGATCTACGACATCGGGATGAGCCACCTAGGCTATCGCATCCTGTACAAGATCTTGAACGACGACCCGCGCACGTTGGCGGAGCGCGCGTACCTGCCGTGGACCGACATGCAGAAGAAGCTGCGTGAGCACGGCAAGCTCTTGGTCTCGCTCGAGAACTCGCGCCCGCTGTGCGACTTCGACATGGTCGGTTTTTCGCTGCAGTACGAGCTCACGTACACCAACGTGCTCACCATGCTCGAGCTGTCGGGCATTCCGCTGCGCAGCGAAGCACGCAGCGACGCCGACCCGTTGATTGTCGCCGGCGGACCCGTGGCCACGCACTGTGAGCCGGCGGCGCCGTTCTTCGACGCCATCTTGATTGGCGACGGTGAAGAGGGCGCCAGCGAGATTGCGCTGTGCTGGGCCGCCGCCAAGCGCGAGGGCCTGTCGCGTCGGGAGCGGCTGATTCGCCTGGCCAAGCTGCGCGGCGTCTACGTGCCGTCGTTGTACGCCACCGCCATCGACCCGGTGGATGGCTTCATGATCGTCACGGGGCCCACCGAGCCTGGCCTGCCGTTTCCGATCGAGCGACGTTTGCTCGAGGATATCTCCAAGTTTCCGTTCCCCGACGACGGCCCGGTGGGCGGCCCGGAGGCCATTTTCGATCGCATGAGCATCGAAGTGGCGCGCGGCTGCACCGAGGGCTGCCGCTTCTGCCAAGCGGGTATGATCTACCGCCCGGTGCGCGAGCGTAATCCGGAAGAGGTCATCAACACCGTCGTGAGCGCGCTCGAAAAGTCGGGCCAAGACGAGGTGAGCCTGACCGCGCTGTCGACGGCAGACGTCAGCTGCATCTCGCCGATGATCAAGCGCCTGGTCGAGAAGACCGCGCCCGAGCGCGTCAGCCTGAGCGTGGCGTCGCTGCGCGCCTACGGCTTGGCCGAAGACTTGCTGGACGACATGCGCAAGGTGCGCGCCTCGGGCCTGACGTTCGCGCCCGAAGCCGGCACCCAGCGCATGCGTGACGTCATCAACAAAAACGTCACCGAAGAGCAGCTGCTCGAGACCGCCGAGCGCACGTTTTCGCGCGGCTTCGATCGCATGAAGCTGTACTTCATCATCGGCCTGCCCACTGAGGAAGACGAAGACGTGCTCGGCATCGCCTCCGTGGGCAAGAACGCGCTGGCCGTGGGCAAGCGCGTCGGCGGCCGCCCGAAGGTGACGGTCAGCGTCTCCACGCACGTGCCCAAGCCGCACACCCCGTTTCAGTGGTGCGCGCAAGATTCGATGCCCGAGACGCAGCGCAAGCAGCAAATGCTGCGCTTCGAGGTCAAAAAGGTGCGCGGGCTCGAGCTGCGCACCCACGACTCGGAAACGAGCATTTTAGAAGGCATTTTGGCGCGCGGCGACCGCCGCCTGGCCGACGTGATCGAGCGCGCCTTCCACGAGGGCGCGCGCATGGAGTCGTGGGAAGAGCACGTGAAGCTCGAGCTATGGCGCGAGGCGCTGGCTCATTTCCAGATCGACCCCGCGCAGTTCTTGGGCACCATTCCGGTCACGGCGCGCCTGCCTTGGGACCACTTCGACATCGGGCTCGAGGAAGGCTTCTTGGCGCGCGAGTACCGGAAGGCGCTCGCCAGCCGGCCGAGCCCGCCGTGCGGCAAGGTCGTCGGCCAGTTCATTCACGCCACCAACCTGCAAGACGCCGAGAGCGAAAACCGGCGGTTGGTTTGCTACGACTGCGGCATCGCCTGCGACCTCACCAAGATGAGGACCGATCGCAAAGACTTCTTGGGCCAGCTGGGCGCTCTGGTACCGAACCAACGCGTGCAGCTGCCCATCGTGCGCGAAGAGCGTCAAAAGGCCTCGAAAGCCCACGAGCCGCTGGCCTTTGGCATGGAGCTACCACTCGAAGAGCTGGCCAAGCCGCCAGCCGAGCGCAAGCGCGTGCGGCCGGAGCTGTATCGCCCCGTGCGCGTCGGCACGCCGGTGCGCTTCCGGCTCCGCTTCGCCAAGACGGGCGCGGTCGCGCTGCTCGGTCACCTGGATTTGATCCGCGAGCTCCCGCGGGTGATCCGCCGCGCCGGCATCAAGACCGCCTACACCGAAGGCTTTCATCCGAAGCCGGACATGTCGTTCGGTCCTGCGCTGTCGCTCGGCGTGGCAAGCTTGGACGAGTACGCCGACGTCAAGTTGATCGACGCTCCGCCGCCCGAAGAGCTGGTGGCGCGGCTCGAGGCTCACACCTCGGGCGGCCTACACTTTTTGGGCGCACAGCTGCTGGAGCAGCAAGACAAGGGCGTCACGGCTGTCATCACGGCAGCGCGCTACGTGCTGGCGCTGCCCGAGCGCGTCATTGCCGAGCGTGGTGGTCTGCCGTTCGTCGAGCAGGCCATCGCCGATTTTCTCGCCAAGCCCGAGCTGATCATTCGCCGCAGCATCGACGGCCTGGGTAAGAAGGTCGACGTCCGGCACTTCGTGCGCAGCCTGTACGTGGGCGGCGACGAAGACCGGGCCGCCCTGTCTCGGGCCGGGCTGCTGGGGGATCTGCTGCCCGTGGTCGCGGTAGTGGCCCTCGGGCCTACCGGGTCGGCCAAGGCCACCGAGGTGGTCGAGGCGCTCTTCGGGCCGGGTTTCCCGAGCAAGGCCGTCCGAGTGCAGCTCCTGGCCGGCTCGGCCAGCCCGCTCGATACCGTGAGCTTGCGCAGCACACAAAAAGTCGTGGAAGCTGCTGCGGCCCCGGCATGAGCAAGTCCAAAGCCAAGCAGCCCGCGTCGCCCGCTCGATCTCAGCCGCAAGGCCAGCAGGCGAAGAAACTCCGGGCGCTCGGCGAGCGCTACATCGAGGAGACGATGGAGCGCTTTCCCAGCGTGGGCAGCGCCATGGGGCGACACGAGTTCGACGGCGCGCTGGAGGTACCCTCCGAGAAGCTGATTCGTGCGCAGCAGCTGCTGCTCCAAAAGACGCTCGCCGAAGTCGAAGCGATTCCCGAAAATGATTTGCAGGGTGACGACTGGCTCGACCGTCGCGCGCTGCTGGCCGAGCTGCGCACCGAGACGTGGTCGTACGAGCGCGAGACGTTCCGGCGCAACCCGGAGAGCTGGGTGTCGGGCGCGCTCGGCAGCGTGCATCACCTGGTCGTGCGCAACGCCGACGACCTGACGCCTGTCGCTGAAGACATCGCGTCCCGGCTGGCCAAGCTGCCGGACTACCTGGAAGGCGCGGCCGAGCTGTTGAAGCGTCCGGTGCCGCTGTGGCGTGAGACCGCGCAAAGCTCCGTGGCCGGCGCGCCCGCGCTGTTCGAAGCCATCCGCGAGCCGCTGGCCGCGACCGGTAAGATTAAGCCAAAACGCCTGGAGAATCTGCTGAACGCCGCGACAGCAGCCTTCAAGCAATACGGCAAGCGCGTGTCGCGCGTCGGCGCGGGCAAGCCACGAGATTTCTCGCTCGGCCGGCCGCGCTTCGAAGCCTTGATGCGCGAGCGCCTGGGCTGGGACCTGACGGCCACCGAAGCGTTGGCGTACGGTCGCACGCTGGTTGCCCGCATCGAAGAAGAGATGGAAGCCGAGGCGGCTCGGCTCTCGCCGCGCAAGCGACCGCGCGACATTTTGGAGCGCGCGGCCGCGGACTGGGCGCCAGCGCGGGGTGATTTGCTCGCCGAGTACGTGCACGAGACCGCGCGCGTCGCCGACGACTTTCGTCGCGCCGACATCGTGAGCTTTCCGGTGGGTGACGAGCTGCTCGTCAAGCCGGTGCCCGATTTCTTTCGGCACCAGTTTCCGACGGCCGCGTACTCGTCGCCCGGCTGCTACGACAAGAAGCAGCTCGGCGTGTTCTGGGTGAACGACCTGAGCCTGACGCGCGCGATACAGAAAGAGCGCGCCGCCGAGATTGCGCAGCATTTCGGGGTGCCAGCCACCTGCGCGCACGAGGCGTATCCGGGCCACCACCTGCAGTTTTGCATCGCCAATCGCCACCCCAGCCCGGTTCGGCGCTGGTTCGCGCACTCCATCTTCTACGAGGGCTGGACGCTGTGGTGCGAGCAAATGGCCGTCGACCACGGCGTGAATCAGGACCCGACGGCGCGCTTGAACCTGCTCAACGACGCGCTGTGGCGCGCGCACCGCATCCTGGTCGACTGCGGCCTGCACGCTGGTGAGCTCGACTACGAAGCCGCCGTGAAGCACCTGATGAAGCACGTCGGCTTCACGCGCGGTCGCGCCGAAGGCGACGTCAACTGGTACACCGCAGCGCCTACGGTGCCGATGAGCTACCTGCTCGGCAAGATGGAAGTGACGCGGCTCAAGCAGCGTAAGGTCGACGCCGGCGGTTGGTCTTTGAAGCGCTTCAACGACTGGCTGCTTTCGTTCGGGACGATTCCGCAGCGCTGGATCGAGCAAAGCGGGCTCTGAGCCGCGCGCCGCGACGGAACGAACATGAAGCTGATCTCGATCGCAAAGCCTGGCAGCTTCGATCGGCTGCGCCTCGTGGAGGCCGCTGATCCGAAACCCCGACCGGGTGAAGTGCTGGTGGCCTCGCGCGCGGCGGGGGTGAACTTTGCCGACGTCGTGGTGCGGCTCGGCCTGTACGAATCGGCCAAAAAGTACGTGGGCTGGCCGATCACGCCAGGCTTCGAATTCTCCGGCGAAGTCGCGGGCTTGGGTGAGGGCGTCAGCGATTTGCAGCTCGGCGAGCGTGTGTTTGGGCTGACGCGCTTTGGCGGCTACGCGAGCCATCTTTGCGTACCCCGCGGGCAGCTGTTCCGAGTTCCCAGCGCGCTGTCGCACGCGCAGGCAGCGAGCTTTCCGACCGTGCACCTGACCGCGTACTACGCGCTCCGCGAAATCTTGCGCACGCGACCGGGCCGCGGTGAGCGAGTGCTGGTGCACTCCGCGGCGGGCGGCGTTGGGCTGGCCGCGCTGCAGATGGCGCGCGCCGACGGCTTGTTGCCGATCGGCGTCGTCGGTTCCAGCCACAAGCGAGACATCGCGCTCAGCTATGGCGCGGCCGACGTCATCGACAAGAGCACGCAGTCGCTCTGGCCCGAGGTCGAGCGTATCGCGCCCGGCGGCTTGCACTACGTGCTCGAATCCAACGGCGCCGAGACGCTGAAACAAAGCTACCGGCACTTGCGGCCAACTGGGCGCCTGGTGGTTTACGGCTTTACCACCATGCTGTCGCGCGGCAGCGCGCGTCCGAACTGGCTCAAGCTGGCCTGGGAGTTCTTACGCACTCCGCGCTTTCACCCGCTCGAGATGCTCAACGTGAACAAAGGCGTGATCGGCTTCAACCTGTCGTACTTGTTCGAAGAACAGGCACTGCTGGAGGAAGCCATGACGCGCATGTTGGCCGAGCTGGAAAGCGGCGTGCTGCGTCCGCTGCCGGTGACTGAGGTGCCGCTGGCCGACGCGGCCGAAGCGCATAGGGCCTTGCAGAGCGGCACCAGCGTCGGAAAGCTCGTGCTCGTTCCCTGACCGCGTTCCTGCGGAAAGCGGGCGTGCTAGCGTCGCGTTTTTCATGTCGCGTTCACGGCTGGTGCAAAGGTCGTTGCTGATTGGCGGGCTCTGGGTGGCTGCTTGCGCGCCGCCTCCCCCAGCGCCGCCCAAGCCTGCGCCCGCTCCGCCCGCCAGCCACGCGCCAGCGCCGGTTCAGCCGGCGCAGTTGACGGAAGAGGCGGAGCCGAGCGTCAGCGCGGAGTTGCGCAGTGGTCGCATCCAGCCCATCGATCACGAGGCTCCCCTCCAGCTCAAGGTGCGGCGTCACGCCATCGACGGCGACGAGCAGCTGCTCGAGCTCGTGTTGCCCGAGTTTGCAGCCGAGGTGCCGGGCGATTCGTTTTGGCTCGGCACGGAGGCGCGCATCAGCGGCGGTAGCGCGCCGTTTCAGCTGATCAGTCGCGGCAAGGGCGCCGAGATGGTGCTGTGGCTGCGGCGGCCGAAGGGCGAGCTGGCAGCAGAGATCATGGGAGACGCCTACACGCCCGCGCTCGGCGCGCAGCCTGGGCATCACTTCCGCTTTCGCGCAGCCGCGCCCACGGGAGCCGTCGCGGCCGACCTGCCTGCTCAGTGGGCAACGGCAGCCGTCAACTACCTCTCGAACGAAGGAGGAGTGTTCGGGACCTCTGCGGCGGCTCGCCTGCACGCCCGCTACAAGCTCACGACTCCGCTCAACACGGGTTGGGGCGGGGGCTACTACGGCGCCGGCGGCGAGCTGGGCGACTTGATGGACACGTTCGCGGGTCGCTCGGCGGTGCAGGCGGCCCTGGCCACGCACCGCGGCAGCGTGCTTTCGCTGAGCAAGCAGCCGCGCAAGCTGCCGATCGCCCAGCTCAAGCCGCCGGAGCTCCAGCGCCACCCCTGGGCGGAGCTTTCCAAGCGCCTGAGCGCGAAAGCGCCAGAAGAGCCGCTGGCCAAGGCGGTTCCCGCTGATTTCTACTTCGTGCGCGCGCGCAGCTTCAGCGCCTTTACCGAGGTCTTGGGCTTCGTCGAGCAGTTTGGCGCACCGGCGGCGGACTTGGCCGATGGTGCTGCTAGCGAGCGCGGCACCTTGCCGCGCTACTTGGCCGAGCTGGGCGTCGAAACGTCGGACCTGTCGCGGGTGTTGGGGCCCGAGGTGGTTCAAGACTTCGCGCTGACGGGCAGTGATCCGTACGTGCACGAAGGTACGGACCTGACCTTGATCTTCCGGCTCAAGAGCCCGCTGCTGTTCCGGGCCGCGCTGCTCAAGGCGCTGGCCAGTCACGGCGCGGCGCATGGCGGCACGCAGCCGAGCAACTTCACCCATGAGGGTGTTGCCGTCGAAGTGGCGCGTTCGGCCGACGGCCGCGTGCGTCAGCACCACGCCGTGGTGGGTGATCTGGAGCTCGTTTCCAACAGCGCCGCCGCCGTCAAGCGCGTGATCTCCACCATTCAGGGCAAAGCGCCCAAGCTGGCGGACGAGCCCGATTTTCAGTACATGCTGGCGCGGGACGCCGACGTTCCTGCGGATCTGTTGGCGTTCATCGGCGATCGCTTCGTCGAAACCGTGGTCGGCCCCGCGCAGAAAATAGCCGAGGCGCGCCGGCAAGTGGCCCTTTCTGAGCTGACGGCGGCACCCATCGCCGCGCTGCTGTACGGCTGGGTGCACGGCAAGAGCCCGAGCGACAAGAACGAGCTGGTTCGCTCCGGCCTGCTCGCGGCGGGCGAGCTTTCGCACATTGGCGGCGGTCGAATCGAGTGGGCGCCGGGAGTGGCGCCGCGCTCGTCCTTCGGCACGCCCGCCGCGCTCGAGCCGCTCATCGAGCAGCCGCCCGTCACGCAGGTGTCGGTGGCCGAGCGCGATAGCTACGCCAGCTTCGCGAGCTCGTACCAAAACTACTGGTCGCAATACATCGATCCGATCGCGCTGAGGCTTTCCAGCGCGCGGCGCGGTGAGGGCAAGGGCTTGCACGCCGAGCTGCGCGTGCTGCCGCTCGTGCCGGCCGAAGCCGCCATGCGCTTCGATTTGGGCGGAGATGGCCGAGTGGCGCCGAGCGAGCTCTCGTCGGGGGCGCGCTTTGCGATGGGAATCGGCGCCGACGCGCCGCTGCGTCGCGAGCTTTCGGGGCTCGCGCGCTGGGCCTCGGGCGGTGGTCGCGGCATCACGCTCGACTGGCTGGGCGACTACGCGATGGTCGGTGTCGCCGATCGCGCGGAGTTGCTGGCCGCCGCGCGCTCCTCGCGTGAAACTCGCGAGATGCCGATCGAGCGCCCGGCGTCGGCCGAAGAGCGAGGGCGTGAAGACGGGCCGCGTGACGAGATGGAAATGTTGGCAGGCTTGCCGGTGTACGCGGTGGTGGGCCTGAAGAGCCGCGTCGCCACCGCGGTGGCGCTGGCAGCGGTGCGCCACATGGTCGTCGACGCAGGCTCGGACGCCATACAGTGGGCTCCGTTTGCGTCTTACCGCGGCGTCGAGGTCGTGCGCGTGCTTGGGCGCGACAACTCGCACGAGGTTGCGCTGTACTACGCGTTCGCGGGCGACGCGCTGCTCCTCACCCTGAACCGCACGGTCATGCGCTCGCTGATCGAGCAGGCGCTCGACGGCAAATTCCCGCTGCAAGACAAGGCGGCGCTCAAGGCGCGCGCCGGCAAGAACGATGGGCAGGTGGTGGTCGAGCTAGCGCCTTCCAAGAAGGGTTCGCTGCGAACGCTCTTGACCTGGGCCTTGTCGGTCGCGGCGCAAGAGGGCAGCGGGCGGGCGCGCGCTGCCGCCGAAGCAGTCTTGCGCGGCGTCCCCGAGAGCGCGCACAAGCCCGAGCGCAGCGCCGAGCTCCTGCGTGCCTACCTGGGGTCCGCGCCGCTCACCCCCGATGGACGCCGCTATTGGCTCGCCCCTGAAGGCATTTCGGATCCCCTGCGCGGCAGCTCTCACGCGCCAGAATGGCCCGCTTTGCCCACACCAGGTTCGTCCGCCGAAAAACTGCTGAGCGCGGTCAGCCGCGTGCGTTCTGATCTGTCGTTCGACGAAGAGCCGCAGCTCTCGACCAGTACGCCGCGTTTGCGCAGCCTTCGCGCGCGCCTGGATCTTTGGCTGCGCTGAGACGATTTGTAGCGGCGCTGCAACTACGACGCCCGAAAGTTCACGCTCCAGGCCGGCACGCGGATTGCTATTCCGCCCGGCATGTTGGCCCACCCACGTAAATCCTTCGCCATTTTGCTACCCGTGCTGGCTCTGGGGGCGTGCGGTAGTAGCGACGAGTTCACAGCCGACGTAGCCGGAAGCTACAGCGTGGCGATCACCAACGGCGCGAGCAGCTGTGGCTTCGAGTGGGAAGAGGGCAAAGAGGCCACCAACATCGGCCTTACCATCACGCAGGAGGGTAACGACATCCACGGCACCCTCGATGGGCTCACGGGCGCCTGGTTCACGTTGGTGTTCGGCTCGGCCGACTTCGACGGCAGGATCGAAGGCAGCTCGCTCACCCTGACCAACTACGGCGAGCGCACCACCATAGAGGGCAACTGCTCCTACACGTACAACTCGACCGTGGAGGCCAAGCAGACCGGTGACACCATCGCCGGCACCATCACGTACTCGCCCAAGACCAACGGCAACCCTGACTGCAAAGCCGTCGAATGCTCGGCCACGCAGAAGTTCAACGGCGCTCGCCCGCCGAAGTGACTCGACCCTCAACCCAAGGTTCCAATGTGGTCAAGACGTGCCCGCCTCAGCCTTCGACGCTGACCACGCTGGTCGCCAGCCGGCGCAAGGCCTCCAGGCTGCGGCGCTGCCAGTGCATCTCGGGATCGGTCAGAAAGCGGATGCGGTAGACGCGCGCGGCGTTCTTGACGGTGTCGATCCAGACCACGAACGCCTTGAAGCAGCTCGAGTTCATGAAGACGAGCTTGCGAAAATCGCACGTCACTTCGCTCAGGCCCAGGCGCTCGGCTTCGGCGTGCACCTGCTTCAAGTAGGTCGCCAGGATCTCGATCGCCGCGACGTCGCCGGTGCCCACGAACGTGACGCTCAGCTTGCCGGCGTCCAAGTGCGGCGCGCAGCTGAACGCCGTGGTGTCGATGGTCGCAAGCTCCAAGGCTTCGCTCACGGCAACGCACCCTTCTTGAGCCACACCTCGCCGCTCGCGACGATGAACAAGGCGCTGCCTTCGAAGCGGTGGCTCAAGCGATACTCGGTTTCTGCCTGAATGCGCGCCAAGCCGAGGCCGGAGCCTGCCGGCTTCTGAGCGCTGTCGGCGATGATCGAATCGTAGTGCTCCAGCGGGTCGGCAGCCGCGCTTAGGGCAGCCAGGCGCGTTTCGGCGTCCGCGCGGTTTTCTGCGCGCGGTACGTTGCGGGTTTGGACTCGTGCCGCAAGCGCGCCCGTCGCCGTCCGCGACAACTCGAAGTTCAAGTCGCAGCCTGCTTCTGCGCTGTATTTGACGATGTTTTCCAGCAGTTCGTGCGCCGTCAGCCGCAAGCGCGCCGCCGCGTCTTCGTCTTGAAAGATCGGGCGACACAGCTCGAGCAGCGACTGGCACAAGGGCGTGACCATGCCTTGTGGCGGCGCTGCGCCAAAGCTGACCTCGAGCGAGACGAGCGGTTTGGCGGTGCCGCTCATGTTCACAAGATCGAGAACGTCTTGCTCACGGTGCCGGGCAACCCGCTGAACGGCGCGATGGAGGCACGCTTGAACGCAGACGAGATACAGACTCCCGTGGCGGTACCGGCGAACGGCGGGTCGGTGATGGTGGCGCTCGAGACCTTGCCGTTCGGATCGAACGTGACGACCACGGTTGCCTTGCCGGTGGGGCCACCGTTCTGCTTGCAGGCTTGGGCGTCGGTCGCCGCTTGGGCTAGTGGGACCTTGGTGGTGGCGGCGTCGAAGCGATTCGCTGGCGCGACGGTCGCGCCCTTGGCTTCGGCCTTGCGAGCGCCCGCCGCGAACAGCTCCGCGAAGCCGGCGCCTGGAGTCGCGCCCGGATCGGGCGAAGTAGCGACGGGATCACTCCCGGAGGCCGTGTCGGCGCCGCTTTGGGTGGCTGCGGGCGTTGGCGTGGAGGCCGGGGTCGGCGCTGGGGGCGCAGCAGGACTCGGCGGGGCCGCGGTGATCGGCGTCGACGGTGGCACTTCTTCTTTGCCGCCCAACATCACTACGGCGCCGATGATGATAGCCGCCGCCGCGATCACACCCAGCACGATGAGCGGCGTCTTCTTCTTGGCTTCGGGCCACTCCACGGTCGCGTGATCCGCCACGAGCGCCGGCCCGCTGCTGAACGCCGGTACCGGCGCAGGCGCTGGGAACGCGGGTTGGGGCTGCGGGGGCCGCGACACCACCTTGGCGACGCTGGCGGGCAACGGCGGCGTAGCGTCGACCAAAGCGGCAGGCGCCGGCGGAGCTGCGAATGGCTGCGGCGTCGGTTGAGCCGCAAACGGTGGCGGAGCAAAAGGGGCGGGTGCCGCTGGCGGGGGAGCTCCGAACGGGGACGGTGCCGCCATGGGCGGAGGCGGCGCGGGCGGAGCCGCTGCCGGCTTGGGCAACGGCAACACTGGCGCCGAGGGCTGCTTGGCGCGCGGCTGCGGCACCGGCGTCGCGTCGTCGGAAGACGACAGCGCCTGCGCGCGCGGCTTGGGCAACGGCGTGCCCAGTGCCGGCGCCGACGGCTGTGGCGCGCGCGGCTTCGCCAGCTCGGACGCCGACGGTTGCTGCGCGCGGGGCTTCGTCAGCTCGGACGCCGACGGTTGCTGCGCGCGGGGCTTCGCCAGCTCGGGCGACGACGGCTGCGTTGGCTTCGGCTTCAGCGCCACACCGGGTCCGGGCAAACCTGCCAGGCCCGTCACGGTCGGCATGGGCGCGCGCGGCTTGTGCACCGGTCCTGCAGCTTTGGCGGCCGCGAGCGCCGCAGCCTTGCGCTTGTTCTCGATCTTCGTCAGCTCGGCGGCCAGCTCGGGCACCTGAGTGACCTCGAGCCACTCGGCCATGCCATCGCGCCAAACCAACGTGGTGCCCGTGACCACGCCGCGCTCGAGCTCGGCGACGACCTCGGCGGTCGTGAACTCGCGGTCCTGGCCGTCGGGGTAGTCGACAGCCCAAAGCGGCTCGGTCGCCACGGGCGCCGGCTCGGGCGCGCTGGGTGCCGCCGCCGCGGTCGCGACAGCCGCAGGGCCCGCGCCCTTCGTGCCGTCGACCCGGATACCCTGGCTACACGATTTGCACTTGATCGTGACGACGCGGCCAGCGACCTTTTTCTCGTAGATCTCGTCCGAGATTGTGAACGTCTTGTGGCAAGCCGTACACGTGATCGGAAACGACATCCCGACCAAGCGTACACGCTCTCCGGGGGGGCGCCGCCACTTTTCTGCGAGCATCCATGCGCAAAAGCCGTCCTCGGCGTCGGTGTCGTGGGCGTCCGCTTCGGTCCGGTCGTCGTTTTGCCGCCTTCCCAGATTTTAACTGCCGAGCTGCAGCAACTCGGCTTCAATAAGCACTCGGTTCCCCTTGCCCCTCGAAGCTACGACCGTCATCAGCCGTCAGGATTGGGCGCCAGGTCTCATGACCTTGCGCTTGGCGGCTCGCGCCGCGTTCCGTCCTGGCCAATTCATGAACCTTGGCCTGCACTTGCCGAGCGGCTTCGTATCGCGCTCCTACTCGCTGGCGTCGGCGCCGGACGCGCCGCTCGAGGTGCTGCTCGCGCGCGTGGGCGAGGGAGCCCTGACGCCTGCGCTCTTCGAGCTGCAAGAAGGCTCGACCGTAGAGCTCGATCCAAAGCCGCAAGGTTTCTTCACGTTCGACTACGTGCCACCGCATCGCGAGCTGTGGCTGCTCGCGACCGGCACCGGGCTCGGCCCGTTCTTGTCGATGCTGCGCTCGGGGCAAGCCTTCGAGCGCGCCGAGCGCGTCATCCTCGTCCACGGCACGCGCGGCTCCGCGGAGCTGGCGCATCGTCAAGAGCTCGAGGCGATGGGGGAGGCGCGCGGCTCCGCGTTTCGTTACCTGCCGGTGCTGAGCCGCGAAAGCGCAGCGGGTCTGCCGCAAGGGCGCCTCACCACGCTCTTGAAGACGGGCGAGCTAGAGCGCCACGCCGATACCGAAATCAAGGCAGAAACCGTGCATTTCATGCTGTGCGGTAACCCCGCGATGATTGACGAAACCATCGCGCTCTTGGCCGAGCGCGGCCTCCGGCGTCACCGCCAACGCACGCCCGGTCACATCACGACCGAAAAGTATTGGTGAGCGGCTCGCGCTCAGACGTTGGCGCGCCCGTACACCGGAATCGCCGCGCCCGAGATGTCACGCGCCCGCTGCGAGAGCAGAAACTGAATCACGTCGCCGAGCGAATCCGTCGTCACCCAACGTGAGCGATCGGCGTCGGGCATGGCTTGGCGATTCGCCTCCGTGTCGATGGTGCTCGGCAGCACCAAGTTGACGCGCACGCCGTCGCCCAGCACCTCGGCCGCGATGGCTTGGGCCAAGGCGGTGAGCGCGGCTTTGGCAGCCGCGTAGGCAGCATCTCCCGGAGCGTCGTAGGGCCGCACGCCCGAGCGCGAGCCAACGAGCACGACGCTGCCGGCTTTGCGCTGAACCAGGCCGGGCAAGATGGCTCGCAGCACCACCTGCGCGGACTCTAGGTTGGCGTCCATCACCGTGCGGTAGTCGGCCGCGGCGGCGGCTTCGTGAAACTTGTGACCGCCGCGCCAAGCTCCCGCCGTGAGCACGGCGCCGGTCAACGGTCCCAGCTCGGCCTCTGCCTTCGCGACGCCGTTGGCAACGGCCGCAACGTCCGCCGTGTTGACGTTAAGCCGCAGCAGATTCGGCTTCACCCGCTCGAGCTGCAGCTCACCGCTCTTGCTGCGCTCCAGCGCCACCACCTGCGCGCCGTCTTCCACCAAGCGCGCAACCACCGCTCCGCCCAGCGCACCGTTGCCGCCCGTCACCAACAATACTTCTCTCGATGTCTGAGCCATGCTTTGCCTTAGTCGATCACGACGCCGAGCGAGATGCGCGCCAGAAATTCCCACGGATACGTAAAAGGCGTAACGGCAACGGGGACGACCCCGTTGGTGCCGACTCGAACGCCAATCTGCTGCTCGTCGCAATCGCCCGGCTGAAACGCGGTGACGTCGAAGAGGTTCGTCTGGCCCGTGTAGCAGCGCGTCTCTTTGTTCAGGTCGTAGCCCAGGCCAATACCGCCGCCGAGCGTGAAAGCGCCCCAACGCGATACCGAACCCAGCATCACGTAAAACTGTCGCTTGGTGTGCGAAACCGAGTCGAAAACCGCATCGCCGTCTTTCGTCTCGTACTTCAGCGCGTAGTTGTTGAGCCCCGTCCGGATCACGTAGCCCTTGAACAGCTTGCTCGGCCAGAAGTTGACTCCAATCGATGCGCCGGACAGAGGTCCCCAACCATTGCTGTGCTGGTGCACGCGAGCGTCGCCGCCGCCGAAGTTCAGCCAAGGCGGCGTTTCGTCGACGACGAAGGTCGGCACCGTCTCGAGGCTCAGCCACTTCGTAACCCCCACCTCGAGCTCGAAGCCCAGCTGGCCCTCCAAAATCCAATTGAACGGATCGACCCGCACCGAGAACGGCGGGATGGGTGACTTCTCCTCCTCAGGCGGCGCAGGCGGCGGGGGCGGCTCGCCGTACTGGACGCCGTAGCCAGGCTGCGCCGCTGGATCGGCGGCGTACGGCTGCTGCGGCGGTGCGGCTGCCGGTGCCGGCGTCGGTGCAGGCGCAGGCGCAGCAACCGGAGCGGGTGCAGGCGCAGCAACCGGAGCGGGTGCAGGCGCTGGAGAGGGCGCGGGCGCTGCTGCGGGAGGGGGCGCCGGCGCCGGCGGAGCAGGTGCCGAAGCGGGTGGGGGAGGAGGCGGATCCGGTGGAAAGGCCGCTCCCGAAGGGTTCTGCGCGGCTGCCACGCGAGCCCCCGAGCAAATCCCCGCGAGGGCGAGGCAACCCCAAAGCAAGCGAATATCCCGACAAGCCATGAGCGAAGGATAGGCCAGAAACACCGCTCACGCGAGTCGACCAGGACGCCTTGCGAGGCCCTGTGGACGCTCCAGGAGCTTGCCGCAGCCTCACTCGGGGCATGCGCCTTGTTGCCACATCCAGATCGCTGTTTTAGCTTGCCCCTTCAAATGACGTTCTCCGTTCAGCTGGTTAGTGGAGTGGCGGCAGACATCGCGGCAGACGCCCTGATCGTCGGCGTGTTTGCCGGTGCCGTTGCGGACTCGGACGCGCTACTCGGCTTGGAGGACGCGCTTGGCGGCGGGTTGCTCAGTCACCTCAAGGCAAGCGACTTCGACGGCAAGCTCGAGCAGCAGGTCGACCTGCCGACGTTCGGTCGCGTCAAAGCGCGGCGTTTGCTGATCGTCGGCTTGGGACCGCAAGCCGACGTCGACGCCGCGCGCGTGCGCGCCGCGCTGGCCGGCGCCGTGCGCTCCGCGCAATCCGGCAGCACCAAGAGCTTGGCGCTGGCGCTACCCCCGGCGGCGGCGTCGCTGCGCGCAGTCGGTGAGGGCGTCGTGCTCGGCGCTTACAGGTTTTCTCGGTATTTCACGGGCGATCGCAAGCCCAAAGCCGAGCTCGGCAAAGTGAGCGTGCTGCTCGCCGGCAAGCCCACGGCCGAACAAAAGAAGCAGCTCGAGCTGGGCGTCGCCGTAGGCCAAGCCGTTGGCATCGCGCGCGATGCCGTGAACGAGCCGCCGAACGAGCTCTACCCTGAGACCTTGGCGCAGCTCGCGCAGCGCATCGGCAAAGACCACGGCTTCAAGGTCAAGGTGCTCGACAAGAAGGGCATCTTGGCCGCGGGCATGCACCTGCACTACGCGGTCGGCCAAGGCTCCAGCAACGAACCGCGCTTCATTCACTTGAGCTACGTGCCCAAGAAAAAGAAGAAGAAGGTCGTTTTCGTGGGCAAAGGCTTGACGTTCGACTCGGGCGGTCTGTGCATCAAACCGGCTCCCGGCATGGGTGAAATGAAGAGCGACATGGCCGGCGCGGCCGCCGTGCTCGGCTTGATGGCTGCCATCGGCGCCACCAAGCCCGACATCGAGCTACACGTGCTGGTCGGCGCCGCCGAGAACATGCCCGACGGCTCCGCCTACCGCCCTGCCGACGTGTTCGGTTCGCTCGACGGCAAGACGGTCGAAATCGTCAACACCGACGCCGAGGGCCGGCTGGTGCTCGCCGACGCGCTGGCTTACGCCGTCGCGCTCAAGCCCGACGTCATCGTCGACGCCGCCACGCTCACCGGCGCCGCGCTGGTCGCGCTGGGCAAGACTTGCTCTGCCTATTACGCCACCGAAGACAAGCTGGCGACCATGCTCGAAGCCGCCGCCAAGGAAGCCGGCGAGTCGTTCTGGCGCATGCCCCTGCTCGACGAGCTTTCCGAGCAGCTGAAGAGCGACGTCGCCGACCTCAAACACACCGGTGATCGCTGGGGTGGCAGCATCACCGCAGCCCTATTTTTGCGTGAATTCGTGGGCAAAGTGCCGTGGGTGCATTGCGACATCGCCGGCCCCGTTTTGGCCGAGCGCGCGCGCGGCATGTACCCCAAGGGCGGCACCGGCCACGCTGTCTTGACCTTCCTCCACTTCGTCGATCGCCTCGCCGCTAGCTAGGGCCCGCGTCGATGAGCGACGCCATCTACGCGCAGCGCCGCCGGTTCTTCGTCTCGGAGGTGTCGCGGATCGTGCCCGGCCTGTACGCCTGGCTCGCCACCGTGCTCGCTCCGGCCGTGCCGCGTGGCGCCTCGCTAGCAGCACGCACCTTCGCGCTGCTGGCCTTCTCGGCGCTAGTCGGCTCCTTCGTGCTGGCCACACGCCGGCCGCGTCTGGCACGCGCTCTGGGCGTTTACGTCTTCGTTGCCTGCTGCTTCGGCGCTTGGGCGTGTATGGGCGCTCAGCTGCGCAGCGATCAGCTCGATGCCGTGCGTGGCGCTCTGGGCGCCGTCGGCTTCCTGCTCCACGCGCTGGCTTGGGGTGCGGCCCCCCGCGATCCCGACGCCGACGTGCTCGACAATCTGGTGCCCGGGACGCCGCTCACGGCACGCCACAAGCCGGTTCGGGCCGCTTCCCTCGTGCTGGGAGCGGGTATCGTGGCCGCGCTCGCGCCCGTGGCGGTGGCGTTCGGGGTCGAGCGGCAGAGCGCGTCGCTGCTCGCGCACGCCACCGCGCTGGGCGCCGCTGTGCTGCTCATCGGCGCTTCCACGGACGTCGCGCTGCGGGTCGGCAAGCCGCATCAATTTCCGGGCTGGCGCTCCCGAGGCTCCCGTGCGGTTTGGCCCCTGGGTGGGCTTACGCTGGCGGCTGGCGTCGGGTTGATCTGGCTGGCGCTGCGCTAGACGGAGTACGCTCGCCTCAAGGTGGCGCGCGCTCTCGACCTCATCTCCTGCTTACTCGTGCTGGCCGCTGCCTTCGCCTTCGCTCGCGGCGTGCAAGCGCTCGGTGAGCGCAAAGATCTGGTGGCGGTCTACCTGCTGATCGTCGGCGCCCTGTGTCTGAAAGCTGCCACCGATTTGCTGCGGCCCAAGGCGGGCGATGCATGAAGGCCGTCGGGAGCGTCGCTGCCGCTCTCCATTTCTCGCTGTTGCTCGGCTGTGGCGGCGAGAGCGCGCCGGTCGCGGCTACCAGCGCTAGCTTGCCTGCCGGCTCCGCAGCGCGCGCAGGGGCCGAGCTGATTAGCGCCGCTACCGTCACTCGCATCGCCGAGAGCCAAAGCCTCTCACCGCGCGACGCTCTGGGGCTGGCCATCTCCGACGCGCTGTTCGCAGAGGGAGCCAAAGCCGGTCTGCCCGCTGCGGCTACGCGTAGCATCGAGCGCGCCGCGGCAGCGCGCAGTCTGCTCGAACAACTCAGCCGCGACGCCGTCCAGCAAGGAGCTCCCAATGCGCAGGAATTGGCTGAAATCGTGCGGGAACGCTGGCTCGAGCTCGACCGGCCGAACGGTGCCCGCACCACGCACGCCCTGGTGATGAACGACAAGCCGGCGCGTGACGCAGAGGCGCACGCCTTGGCCGATAAGCTCGCCCAAGAGCTGCAAGGGGTCACGAGCTCTCAAGAGCTCATTCGTCGCGCCAAAGCTTTTCCCGCCGCCGGCTTCGAGATACGCGCCGAGGAGCTACCGTTCGTCACGCCCGACGGTCGCGTTTTTCAGCAAACGCCCAAGGGCCTCCGAGGCAGCTCGCAAACCTTCGACCCCGACTACGCGCGCGCTGCCAGCGCCCTCGAGCAACCGGGGCAGCGCGGCCCCGTCACCAAGAGCGCCTTCGGCTACCACGTCATTCTGCTCGACGAGCGCATGCCTGGGGTCACCGTGACCGAGCCAGAGCTCAGTCAGCGGCTCGCCCCAGACATTCTCGTGCGTCGCGCCGCCCGCGCCCGCAGCGAGCTCCTGGACAAGCTCCGCAAAGCTTCGGGCGTGCAGCTGGAGCGCGCTTTCGACGAGCTGACCGCCCAAGTCAAAGCGGTGCCATGAAGCGGCGTCGCCGAGGCGCCGTCCGCGACCAGAGCGACTCCGCCTTCAGCGCCATCCTCGGCCGCCTGTGCGATGACTCTGGCGCCCTGGCAGCCGCCCTGGTCGACGGAGAAGGCGAAACCGTCGACTACGCCGGGCTGCTTTCTCCCTACGAAATCAAGGTCGCGGCCGCTGAATGGCGCATCGTGCTGGCAGTCGTGCGCGAATCGCGCGTACCCGGCTTTCACAGCGTGGGCACGCTCACGGTAAGGGCCAAAGGCCGCAGCTTCGTCATCGAAGCCATGCCTGACGGCTACGCCATCGCGCTCTGCCTGCCGCAGCATTGCTTCAACGTCTCCCGCCGCGCCCTGGGCCAGGCCATGCGTGAGCTGGCTGTCGAGGCCGGCATCGAGCTTCCGGAGGCCCGCGGCCAGGCGACCGCCAATTGGGCCCGGGTGAAGGTCCGGACCCCCCCCGGTTCCCGGCTCTACCGGCGCCCCGACGCCATTTGGCTCCAAGAAGCCTGGAGCCCGATCACGATTCTGGGCCGCTACCAAGCCCGCGATCTCTCGCACAGCGAGCTCGGCTACCTCGCCCGCCTGGCCTCCGGCGCCGAAGTCTTCCTCGTCCGCGAGCCTCTCGGCATCTGGTTCATCGACAACGCCGCAGTTCTTTAGGCCTAAGGCCCACCTCGAGGGTGGCCGTTCGGGGGGGTGCCTGAGCCGAGTGGTGCCGCCAGAACCGCTGGCCCGGCGTCCTAAACGGCGGCGGGACCGCGGTCCGAACCGCACGCGTATAAGGAGTAACTGCCCCCGAGTTATCCACAACTTGTGGATAAGATTGAAAAAACGATCGAAAGCGATCGAAAGAACTTGCCTGGTCCGAGGGGATCGACCATATAGCCCCTCCCTCGACGGCGGCCTTCAACGGCGGCAGTCGACAGCAGGCCGCAAGGCATCCCGGTCCCCCTCGGACCGGTCCCGGAAGGAAACTCCCGGGCCCGAAACGAGAGAGGTCGGCGACTCTCCTTTCAATCGGAATACCGAAAGAAAAGAAAGTCGAAAGGTTCTGAAAAAATCTCTGGACACCAGAGACAACCGGAACTAGATACCGCGACCCCGCTGCCGGGAGCAACCGCTCCCCTCGGTCCTTGAAAACTGAGTCCTAATACCCCGCGAGAAATCGCGTGGTCCCCGCACCAGTCGTGCTCGTCTCTTCCCGAGGCGGCATCGATTGGGCGAAAGAATGATAGCGAGCATTATGGCAATGTCGGTTTCGACTGACATTCGCCGAAGGATTCAAACTGGAGAGTTTGATCCTGGCTCAGAACGAACGTTAGCGGCGCGCCTAACACATGCAAGTCGCACGAGAAAGGGCTTCGGCCCCGGTACAGTGGCGCACGGGTGAGTAACACGTAGATCATCTCCCCTCGAGTGGTGGATAACTCTCCGAAAGGAGAGCTAATACAGCATGAGACCACGGCTTCGTTGAAGCTGCGGCCAAAGCAGGCCTCTACACGTAAGCTTGCGCTTGAGGATGAGTCTGCGGCCCATCAGCTAGTTGGTAGGGTAATGGCCTACCAAGGCTAAGACGGGTAGCTGGTCTGAGAGGATGAACAGCCACACTGGAACTGAGACACGGTCCAGACTCCTACGGGAGGCAGCAGTGGGGAATCTTGCGCAATGGGCGAAAGCCTGACGCAGCGACGCCGCGTGAGCGATGAAGGCCTTCGGGTTGTAAAGCTCTGTGGGGAGGAAAGAATAAGGGTTGGCTAATATCCAACCTGATGACGGTACCTCCTTAGCAAGCACCGGCTAACTCTGTGCCAGCAGCCGCGGTAAGACAGAGGGTGCAAACGTTGTTCGGAATTACTGGGCGTAAAGCGCGTGTAGGCGGCCCTGCAAGTCGGGTGTGAAATCCCATGGCTCAACCATGGAAGTGCATTCGAAACTGCAGGGCTAGAGTCCTGGAGAGGAAGGTGGAATGCTTGGTGTAGAGGTGAAATTCGTAGATATCAAGCGGAACACCGGTGGCGAAGGCGGCGCTCTGGAACATTTCTGACGCTGAGGCTCGAAAGCGTGGGGAGCAAACAGGATTAGATACCCTGGTAGTCCACGCCCTAAACGATGCGAACTGGATGTTGGGTGCACTTAGGCACTCAGTATCGAAGCTAACGCGTTAAGCACTCCGCCTGGGGAGTACGGTCGCAAGACTAAAACTCAAAGAAATTGACGGGGG
>DATAKF010000178.1:0-10507 GCA_036261775.1 Polyangiaceae bacterium
GCCCCGCTGGCTCCGACCGAGAAGGCCATTTCACCTCGCCACCAGAGCGTGCACACGAACCCAGCGGCGCCCGAAATCAGGTAGAGCAGCAGAAACCGGGCAGAGCGAAAATGCGGCTCCAGCGTGCTGCCCAGGCGCATCAAGCTCAGCATGTTCATGCCTATGTGCAGGAGCGAGCCGTGCACGAACACGGCCGATAGCACCCGCCACGGCTCGGTCGTCATGTAGCGCCCGAGCAGCGCGCCCGCGCGGATCAACGTCGAGGGTCTGAAGCCGCCGAACGCTAGCTCAGCTAGGCCGCCTTGCATGGGTAAGCTGGCCCCGTTGCCCACCATGCACAAGGCGTAGACAATGACGCACGCGCCAATCAGCAGCTTGGTCGCGGGCAATCCGTCTTCGGAAAAATTGGTGAACCAGCCCAGCGCGGAGCTGGCGATCGGCCCCGGCAGTCGCTTGCCGCAGTTGTAGCAGGCCTTGTCGTCGACCGAATTGAGACGACCGCAGCCGCGGCAGACGCGAGACCCATGAGCCATGCCCGCGGGTAGCCCGGCATGACGCCTGGCGCAAATTGAAGCCTCGCCCGAGTCCGGGGGGCAACCGTAAGGAGGGCTGGCCCAGCCCCGTTATCGAACCGTGCCCGCCAAAAGCGCCCAGCCCCGCTCGCCTACCCCCGGCCAGGCATCCCCCACGGCTGGCTGGTTCCTGGTAGAAGGCGGGGCTCAGTGTCAGCCGATGGGCCCACCCGACCGCCGCTGGGTAGCGGGCTTCCGGACAGCGCCGAGCTGGCCGAGGAGCAGGCGCTGTGCGAACGCGCCCGAGCTGGCGACCGCGCGGCGCTCGGGCAACTGCTGCGTGCTCACGGGCCGCGCCTGTTTCGCGCCGTCCTGCTCCCGCGCCTGGGCTCGCGAGCAGCCGCTGAGGAGGCGCTGTCGGTGACTTACCTGAAGGTCGTGGAGCGCTTCGACCAGTTCAGCTGGCAAGCCGTCGGGGTGTACCCGTGGCTGCGCGTGGTGGCGCTGCGCGTGGCGCTGGACCAGCTGCGCGCACGCAAGCGCGAAACCGTGTTTCAGCCCGAAGATCTGGAGCGCGAGATCGACCAAGGCGAGCGCGACGCCAAGGACGCCGCGCAGAGCGAGGCGCACGATTTGGCGTTCGCCAAGCAGCGCGTCGTCGAGCTGGTCGGACGGCTCCATCCCCGCTACGGCAAGGCCCTCACCCTGCGCGTCTTGGAAGAGCGCCCGCGCGAAGAATGCGCGGCGTTGCTCGAGGTTTCGACCGCGACTTTCGACGTGGTGTTGCACCGCGCGGTAGCTGCGCTCAAAAAGGAGCTGGCACGTGAGCCAAGCTGACGAAGAAGAGTCGCTCTTGCCCCCCGAAGAGGCGGCGGCGTGGCTCACCGCGCTCGAAGCCGCGTTGCGCCCGAGCGAGCTCGACCCGGCCGTGGGCGAGCGCCTGCTCGAGATGGCCCTGGAAGATCCGCTGGCGCCGCCCAGCGAAGAGGAGCTCATCGAATCAGCGCGCCTGCGTGACGCTTTGGACCAGGGTACCCCCGACGCCGACGCGGCCTTGCTGCGCGCGCTCGGTGCGCCGTTTGCGGCCCCCGCAGCCCCGCCGTCCGAGGGCGCGGCCGTCGAACGCGCCCTGCAAGCCGCGCTCGAACCGCAGCCCCAAGAGGCCCAGCAGGCAGAGCCGGCGGGTCCGGCGCGCCGCAGCAACGTGGTTTACGCCGTGTTCGGCGCTGGCAGCGCGCTCTTGGCTGCCGCCGCGGCCGCCGTGCTGTTCGTGGGCACCATGCGCAGCAGCGCGCCCGCCCCCGCGCGGGCAGCAGCTTACGCCGAGCCGCGCAGCACGGCTTCGCTGTTCACGGATCGCTTCGAGACCGGTGACACCACGGCCCGGATGGACCTGATCGCGAGCGCCCGCAGCCGCGACCTGCGCGACAACCGCTACGCCGCTTGGGGGGTCCGATGACGAGGACGCGCGCGATGAGCGCCGCGGTGCTGTGGCTGACCTGCGCCGCGCTGGCGCTGCCGGCCTGTTCGCGGCAACAGCGAAATGACGACTGCGGTCCGACCGAGCGCGTCGTCGATCCGGCGCTGCTCGCATTCCTCAGCCGGGCGCGCAGCGCTCATCACACGGCAGACCTTCAAGAAAGCGCCGGCGACCGCGCGGCCGCCCTGCGAGCCCTGAACGGCTTGGTGAGCGGAGCCGTGCCGACCGGCAGCGCGCCAGAAGTCGACGAGGTGCTGGCCGACACCCGCGCGCGTATCGCGGACCTGCTGAGCCAAGCCGGGCGATTCGACGAAGCCGACCAGGAGATTGGCCAGGGCCTGACGCACGCCCAATCGCCCAGCTACTTCCGTGGCCACCTGTTCGAGGTGCGCGGGCTGCTCGAAGAGCGGCGCGAAAAGGCGCTGCGCGGCCAGGGCCACGGCCAGGAGGCCGATAGAGCGCGAGAGCGCTCGCTCGGCGCCTACGAAGAGGCCATGAAGATCCAGGCCGAGGTCATCGGCTCGGCGGCGCCCAAACCGGCCGGTTCGGCGAAACCCAGGCCCTGAGCCGCGCGATTGGCGGCAAACCTTGCGCCGTGCGCTCGAGTTTGGGAACGAGCCGCGCCTAGGCTAGAGTCCGAAGGGAGTTACGGGACGAGCTCTTGACGTCTGCGACCTCTAACCGCCTGCCTCGGCTCGTACCCGGGACAGATCTCCGGGGGCTTCCGATCAGTCCCGCGGAGGCGTTCGTCGTGTCGCGCATCGACGGCGCTACCAACATCTCCGAAATAGCCGAGGAGACGGGTAGGGCGCCGGAAGAGGTCGAGGAGCTGCTGGAGCGGCTGGTGACGCTCGGCGCCATCACGCTCGACGAGCCGCCGCGCCCGCAAGAGCGGCGCCATTCGCCGGTCCCTGGCGCGCGGCCTTCCGGCTCGTTTCGGGTCGGCCCGATCGTCGAGACGAGCGCGGTCGGCGAGCAACAGCACCCGGCGGCTTCGCTCTACGACCCGGCCGAGCTGGACGAAGACGTCGACATCGACCTGCCGCGTCGCCGGCGCATCCTCGATCTCTACTACCGGCTCGATCAGCTCGACCATTACCAGCTGTTCGACATCGATCCGCGCGTCGACAAAAAGGCCATCAAGAGCGCCTATTTCGAGATCGTGAACGTGTTTCACCCCGACCGGTACTTCGGGAAAAAGGTCGGCAGCTTCAGGCCCAAGCTCGAGAAGGTGTTCGCGCGGCTGACCGAGAGCTACGACGTGCTGTCGCGCGCTGCGAGCCGCGCCGAGTACGACGCTTACCTGCGCGCGCAGTCCAAGACGCGCGCCTTCGACGCCGGGCAAATCGACAACGTTGCTCATCAAAACGCGCTGCAAGAGGTGATGCGGCGCATTCAGGCCGAGGCCAGCGCCGAGAACCGCGGGCTCAGCATGCCGCCACCCTCGCCCAGTATGGCGCCCCCGCCGCGCTCGGAACCGGGGCCGCACGGGCACCAGAGCGTGACGCCGAGCCCGGACCCACGGCGGCCCATCTCGAATCCGGCGCTGCGCCCGTCGTCGTCCATGCGCCCGAGCGATCCAGAGGTGCGCCGCCGCGCATTGGCTCGCAAGCTCGGCCGCCCGCTACCCGAGACGAAAGAAGCGACGCCCGACGAGACGCAAGAGCAACGCGAGCTCGCGGCCCAAGAAGGCGTGCAGCGTCAGGAGTGGGCGGCCGAGGAGCTGAAGCGCCGCTACCAGGACCGCGTCCACGCTGCCCGTGACCGGCAGGTCGAGGTGTACACGAAGGCCGCCAAGCAGGCGCTCGACAAGGGGGACCATGTGGGCGCGTCCAACGCGCTCCGCATCGCCGTCTCGCTCTCCCCGGAGGACCCCGAGCTGCGCCTGCAACTTAACGAAGTGGCAAACAAGGCCAAGCAGGAGCTCTCTGCCAGCTACTTGGAGCAGGCCGAGTACGAGGAGCGCGACGAAAAATGGCTCGCGGCGGCCAAATCCTACGCGCGAGCGCTCACGGGCCGCCCGGAGGCGCGGGTGTTCGACAAGCTGGCTCAATGCCTGCTGAACGGAGAGGGCGACCTGCGCGAGGCTGGGGAAGCCGCCAAGCGCGCGGTGCTGCTGACGCCCGAGAGCGCGCGGTTCCGGGTTACCCTAGCCCGTTTCTACGTCAAAGCCGGCATGAAACAGAGCGCCGAAGGCGAGCTTTCCCGGGCAGCGACGCTGGCCCCGACCGATGATAAGGTATCGGATTGGATCCGGCGGCTGAAGCGTGAGCTGGGCTGACCGTCTTGCACCGCGGGATCCCACCCCGCTCACTTCCCCCACTTAGACCTCACCAAACGGAGCTTCGAAAAGGCGATATGGAGCGCGTCATCGGCATCGACCTCGGGACCACGAATTCATGCGTCTCGATCCTCGAGGGAGACACCCCCGTCGTGATCCCCAACCGCGGCGGCTACAAGACGACCCCGAGCGTCGTTGCCGTCACCGAAGCGGGTAAGCGGCTCGTCGGGCACATCGCCAAACGGCAGGCCATCACCAACGCCGAGAACACGGTGTACGCCGCCAAGCGTTTGATCGGACGCAAGTGGAACTCGCCGCAGGTCAAAAACGCGATCATGACCTCCAGCTACTCCATCGTGGAGGGTCCGCACGCCGACGTGCGCATCAAGCTGCGCGACAAGACCTACTCCATCCCCGAGGTCAGCTCGATCGTCCTGCAGGAGATGAAGATCATCGCCGAGGACTACCTGGGCGAGCCGGTGAAGAAGGCGGTCATCACCGTCCCGGCGTACTTCAACGACAACCAGCGCCAGGCCACCAAAGACGCCGGAGCCATCGCGGGGCTCGACGTCATCCGCATCATCAACGAGCCGACCAGCGCTTCCCTCGCCTACGGCTACGGCAAAGATCTCGACCGCACGGTCGCGGTCTACGACCTCGGCGGCGGCACTTTCGACGTCAGCATCCTCGAGATTGGCTCGCACGGGGTGTTCAAGGTCATCAGCACGACCGGCGACACCTTCCTGGGCGGCGAAGACTTCGACGCGCGCATCATCGACTGGCTGATCGGCAGCTTCCAAGAAGAGCACCAGATCGACCTGCGCCAGGATCGCATGGCGCTGCAGCGCCTGCGCGACGCCGCCGAGAAGGCCAAGTGCGAGCTTTCGAGCGTGCGCGAGACCGAGATCAACCTGCCCTTCATCATCTCGACCGGCAGGAACGAAGCCCTGCACTTGCAGCGCACGCTGTCACGTCAAACGCTCGAGAAGCTGACCGAAGATTTGGTCGAGCGCACCATCGACATTTGTCGCCAAGCCATCGGCGACGCCAAGCTCGACGTCGACGAAATCGAAGACGTGATCTTGGTCGGTGGCATGACGCGCATGCCGGTCGTGCAACAAGCGGTGGCCAGCTTCTTCAGCCGCGAACCGAACAAATCGGTGCACCCGGACGAGGTCGTGGCCATGGGCGCGGCCATTCAAGGCGCCGCGCTGGTCCAGGAAAAGCAGGACATGATCCTGCTCGACGTGACGCCGCACGCGCTCGGCATCATGACCTTCGGCAGCTACTTCGAGGAGCTGATCCCGCAGAACACCACGGTGCCGACCAGCCGCACCAAGATCTTCACCACCAGCCGTGACGATCAAACGGCCGTGAAGATTCTGGTCATGCAGGGTGAGAGCAAGCGCGCCGACGACAACGAGCTGCTGGGTGAGTTCATCTTGACCGGCCTGCGTCGTGCGCCCAAGGGTCACGTCGAGATCGAGGTCACCTTCGAAATCAACACCGACGGCATCGTCAGCGTGCACGCCAAGGATCTGGAGACGGGTCAGGCCCAGTCGATTCAAGTGACCGCCACGAGCGGCCTCACGCAAGACGAAGTGAAGAACATGATGTCGAGCGCGCAGGACTACCTGGTCGAGCGCCGCTCCGACGAGCAGTTCGAAGGCGCCAAGCAAGAGGCCGAGACCTTGATGGCCGAGATCGAGCACATGTTTCCGGAGATCGAGCGCGTGGTCGGCGGAGCCGATTTCGGCCGAGACGCCATCGCCAAGGCTCGCAGCGCCGTCGACAAGACGCGGGCCGCCATCGCCGCCAAGGATACGACCCAGCTGAAAGAACAGGTCGATCAGCTCGCGCGCACCCAGCGCATGTTCAAGGGAGTGGTCTCGCGCGGCTGAGGGGTGCCGCCTCGGCTAGGGCCCCCACCCATGAGCGACGATACCCGGAAGCCTCCGCGCCGCTCGCATCCTCAGTCGATGCCGCCGGAGGTCCCGGTCGACCTCGACTCGAGCTGGGACGACGACACCATGCCCCGCCTGGAGCTGGACGATCCGATGTCGGAGAGCGCGTTCGATCGCGTGACCGCCATCCCCGAGATGCCTGCGGAGATGTTCGCTCAGCAGATGATGTCGGAGCAGCCCAAGTCGGCGCCGCCGGAACCAGGTGCCCAGCGTCCTGCCGATTCACGCGAAATGCCGCGCCTGGCGAGCGAGCCGCCCGTCGTCGCCGTGCGTCCGCTCGATCCGATGGCCATGCAGGAAGCGCCGCGTGCCGGTCGCGCCGTCTCGCTCGCCGAAATACCTGCCGCGCCGCACTCAGCGGCTAGCCCCACCAGCGCCACGACGCGCCCGGGCAAGAACCGCCCCGCCCTCAGCGCCGAGCCAACCGGGCTCGAGCTGATGGACATGAGCCCACCGCCGCCTGCGACCACGCGCAGCCCGTCGACGTCGCAGTTGGGCCGAGATCCGCGCGATCCGGTGCTCGAGCTCGATTTGGGCGAAGTGGCGCGCTCGGGCCCGCCGCCGCCGGTGTTGATGCCTTCGGCGCCCGCTAGCCCGCGCGACACCGAAATCACCGAGATGAAGGACCGCTACGCCATGGGTGACTTCACCGGTGCGCTGGTAGTGGCCGAAGGCCTGCTCGAGGTGAACCCGGACGATCTGGACGCGCAGCGCTACGCGCAGAGCTGCCGCGACGTGCTCACCCAGATGTACACGGCCCGACTCGGTGCGCTGACACAGCGCGTGCGGGTCGCGGTGCCGGGCGACCAAATTCGCTGGCTTTCGCTGGATCACCGCGCAGGCTTCGTGCTCTCGCTGATCGACGGCTCCTCGACGGTGGAGGAGCTGCTCGACATCAGTGGTATGAACCGGCTGGATGCGCTGCGAATCCTCTACACGCTGTTCGACCAGCGCGTCATCGCTCTTTCGTAAGGCTGAGCAGCGACGCGGAGCCGTGCG
The DNA here is from genome assembly GCA_036261775.1 of Polyangiaceae bacterium. Taxonomy (GTDB): domain Bacteria; phylum Myxococcota_A; class Polyangia; order Polyangiales; family Polyangiaceae; genus PMG-095. The sequence goes on from DATAKF010000178.1 coordinate 7,237, forward strand.
AGTCGCCGCGCTCGCGACGGGCCTACTGGCGCTGACGCCTGCCCTCGCTGGGGCTGAAATGACGCCGCTTGCGCACGCCCCGCGTGTGGCCTCGTACACCTTGCAGGCAAAGCTGGACGCACAGCTGCACCGAGTGAGCGGCAAGGGCAGCATCGAGCTGTTCAACTACACGGACAAGGCGCTCACGGAGCTGTACTTGCACCTGTACATGAACGCTTTCAAGAACGACCGGAGCTTGTTCTTGCGTTCGCCGTTCGGAGCCGGGCGCAGCGGTCAGCACGGTACCAACTGGGGCTACATCGACGTCAAGCGACTGTACGGGCGCGAGCTTGCGACCGATCTGTGGCCGGGCCGCGCGCTCAAGAACCCCGAGGATCCGGACGACGAGACCGACGTGCGGGTGCCGCTGCCCGAGCCGCTCGAGCCAGGTAAGACCTTGACCTTGGAGGTCGAGTTCGAGGTGCAGCTGCCCGAGGTGGTCGAGCGCACCGGCTACGTTCGCGACTACCACTTCGTAGCGCAGTGGTTTCCGAAGCTGGCCAGGCTCTTGCCCGACGGCAGCTTTGCTCACTTCACGTTCCACCCGCAGTCGGAATTTGCAGCCAATTTTGGCTCGTACGACGTGAGCCTAGACGTGCCGTCGGGCGACGTGGTTGGCGCCACTGGCGCTTGCCAAGACCAGCCTGGAGCCGCAGCGGGGCGCCACCTCGTGCGCTGCCAGGCAAACGACGTGCACGACTTTGCTTGGACCAGCTGGCCTAGCTTCGTCGAGCGCCGCGAGCGCATGGGCGGCGTCGACGTGCGGGTGCTGACGCCGGCTGGGCACGCCAAGAACGCTCAGCTCGAGCTCGACAGCGTACGCTTTGGGCTGAAGTACTTTGGCGAGCGCTTTGGCCAGTACCCCTACTCCACGCTGACCGTGGTGCACCCGCCCGAAGCCGCGGGCGACTCCGGCGGCATGGAATACCCGACGCTGATCACGACCGGCGGGCCTTGGTACACGGGCTACACGGGCGCTCGCGCCATCGAGGGCGTGACCATTCACGAGCTCGGGCACCAGTGGTTCTACGGCCTGTTTGCCAGCGACGAGCACCGCTTTCCGTTCCTCGACGAAGGCCTGAACAGCTACGCGGAGCACGCTGCGCTGACGCAGATGTACGGCAACGGCTCGGCCTATGCGGGGCTCGGCCTGCAAATTGGCAACGAAGGCGTGTCGCGCGCGATCGCGGCCGCGCGAGGTTTGGATGAGCCGATCGCGCAGGGCGCCGCGGATTTTTACAGCTTTCGCAGCCTGGGTGCGATCGTCTACAGCCGCACCGCCACGTTGCTGAGCACGTTCGAGCGCGTCTACGGCAAGCAGAGCCTGGAGCTGGCCCTCCGCGACTACGCCAACTACGCGCGATTTCGCCACCCCGAGCCTCGGCATTTGCTCGACGCCGTGCGCATCCATTTGGGCGCCGGCGCGGTGCGTAACCTCGAGCGCGCGCTGTTCGAGCGCGGCAGCGTGGACTACCTGGTGCGTGACGTGCAGAGCGCGGCCAGCGATCCGCACGCAGGCATTTTCGACGAAGCCAGCGGGCGCCGCACCGTGCCCCGCGCGGAGGTGCGGCCCCCTGCGCGCTGGGTCGGGCACGCCACCGTGCTGCGTCACGGTACGTTGGAGCTGCCGGTGCAGATCGAGCTGGTGTTCGAAGACGGACACCGCGAGCGCCGTGATTGGAACGGCGAAGGCACGCGCTACGCGGTCCACTACCGCGGCGCCTCCAAATTGGTGGGCGTCACCGTCGATCCCGAGCGACGCGTGCTGCTCGACGAGGACCTGACCAACAACTCGGCCAGCAACGTCGATCAAGGCAGCCCGCGCAGCCTGGAGCGGCTGTTGTATTGGGCAGAGCTGGTGCTCGCCGGAGGGCTGCCGTGACCGCGCTCGGGCCGGGGGAAATCCGCGCCAGGCGACGCCCGGGTCTAGTCGTGGGCGTCGCGGGTTTGCGGCTCTTGATGGGCCTTTGCCTCGCTTGGCCGCTCAGCTCGTTACTGGCCGCCAGCGGAGTGGGGCTCCGCCCCGAAGGTGATCGGCTGCTCTTCGAGGGCGGCGGCTACCTACTGCTCGACGTGCTGCGGCAGCGCGGGAGCGAGCTCGAGGCCGTAGCCCGCGGGCTCCTACCCGTGCTGGGGCTGGGCCTTTTGTTCACCGCAGCTTGCAATGCCGCGCTGCTGGTCGGCCTCAACCAAGCGCCGTCGGCGCCGCTCCGCGGGCGCCTCCAGCTCCGCGAGCTGCTCGGGCGGGCGAGCGAGCGCGTGCCGGCCATGATCGTGCTGGGCGTAGGCACGGCGCTCGGGCAGCTGCTCTTGATCCTCGGCGGGTCGCTCACGGTGGCAGCCGTGCCCGAATCCTTGGCAGAGCCGGTGAAGACGACCGTCACGCAGCTGGCGATTTGGTCCGCGGTGGCCATCGCCGCGGGCGGCGTCGGCGGCTTCTCGGACTTGGTCAAGGCCTCGCTGGTGCGCCACGACTCGCGCTTGGTCGACGCGCTGGCGCACGCCTGGGCATGCCTGCTACGCCGGCCTATTCGAGCCAGTTTTGGCTGGTTTCCGTACGCGCTCGCGTTCCTGCTGGCGGCGTTCTTGGCCGCTCGGCTGAGCGAGCTCGTCGACGTTTCACAGCCTGGGGCATGGCGCGTCGCCATGGTGTTTGCCGTCCACCAGCTGGTGGTCGTCACCAGCGTGGCGGCGCGCAGCGCTTGGTATGCCCGCGCGCTGCGGATCGTGGCGACCCACGCCTGAGCGCCTTCGGCGCCTCGAGCGCTGGCTCAGAACAAGTTCGCGCCCAAGTTACCGATCGAGATGCTGGGTCCAAAGATGAACGCTGGCGTGTGATCGTCGCGCGAGATCGGAAACTCGATCCAGCCGTGCAGGTTGATGGACGCCTCGGTGAGCGAGAGCCGATTGGCGATCGGAATGCTGAGCCCCAGCCCGACCGGCACGCCCACCTCGGTCAAGCTGCGACCGGTGGTGCTGGTGGAGCTGGCCAAGCCGATGACCATCACGCCCGCTTCGAGCCCCAAGAGCCCCTCGTGGCCGTCGCGGCTGAGCCAGGTCAGGCGTGAAATGACGCCGAAGTTCAGCGACAAGAGCCCGCTGTGGTCCTTGTCCCCAAAGCGATAGAGGCCCGCCGGAATCGTCGAGGTGGCGTAGATACGCGCGTGCCCGGTGCCCAGCACGACCGACCACTGCACGGCGGGGCCGCTCGCGTACAGCTCGGAGCCAGGCA
>DATAKF010000179.1:0-17298 GCA_036261775.1 Polyangiaceae bacterium
GGCCTCGATGGTCAGCCGGCCGCCGTGAGGCATGGCGTCCCTGGCGTTGACGGCCAGATTGATGATCACCTGTTCGAGCTGACCAGGGTCGGCATGCACACTGCCGACCTGATGCGGAAGCGCGACGTTGAGCTCGATGTCCTCGCGCAGCAGCCGCTTGAGCATTCGCGCCATGCTCTGCAAAACCGCCGCGAGATCGACGACCTGCGGCTCTAGGATCTGTTGGCGGCTGAACGCCAGTAGCTGTCGTGTCAGGTCCGCCGCCCGCTCTCCCGCGCGCTTGATCTCCTCCAGATCTGGACGAAACGGATGATCCGGCGGCAGCTCCTGCAGCATGAGGAGCGTGTAGCTGAGGATGATCGACATCAGGTTGTTGAAATCGTGCGCAACCCCGCCCGCCAGGTTGCCAATCGACTCGAGCTTCTGCGCCTGGGCCAGCTGAACCTCGAGCCGTCGCTCGACCGTCATGTCACGGATGTAGCTGAGGATGGTGGGGCGCCCGCCCAGCACGATGCGCGTGCTGGTCACGTCGACGTCGAGTCGCGCTCCAGCCTTCGTGGCGTGATGTCGGGCCGACAGGCGTACCGCCCCGATCGCTAGCGTGTCAGCGAGCGCTCGTTTCGCGTCTTCACGCTCTTCCGGCACCGCTATGTCTTCGACGCGCTTGGCGAAGAACTCCTGGCGCGAGTAGCCGTATAGGCGAGTGGACGCTTCGTTGACGTCGACGAAGCGCCGCGTTTCGCCGTCCATGACGAACTGCGGAAAGGGGCTTTCGGTAAACAGCAGCCTGTAACGCTCGACCGAGTCTCGCTGCTCGGTGATGTCGCGGGCGGCAGCGTAGACGACCGGCTCGCCCTGCGCCGGCTTCGACGACCATTGCAGCCAACGGTAGCTCCCGTCGCGGCAGCGATAACGATTCTCGAAGCGAATGGTCGGCAGCCCCTGCGCGAGTCGAACGCCCTGGTGCTCCGTCGCCGCGCGATCATCGGGATGAACGAAATCCAACCATGGCGCGCTGAGCAGCTCCGCTTCCGTCCAGCCCAGTGTGTGCGACCAGGCTGGGTTCACGCGCTTGAACCGGCCGTCCAAGCCAGCAATGCACAATAGATCCGGAGTGAGCTCGAAGAAGCCCTCGTTCTCGCGCTCCATGGCTTTGCGCGTGGTGACGTCCCGAAAGTTGGTGACGATGGCCTCGACCAACGGATCGTCCAGCATGTTCGTTGCCACCAGCTCGACCCAGCGCAAGCTGCCGTCGCGGTGGCGCATGCGAAAATCGACGGCGTGCGCCTCGCCCGGTCGCTCGATAATCTGGCTCAGCGCGCTCGCGATCTTGCCTTGCTCTTCCACCGGAACGAAGTCCTGCCAGGCCATGGTCCTGGCCTCTTCCAGCGACCAGCCAAACACGCGTTCGACGGCTGGGCTCTGATAGATGGCGGTGCCGTTGCGCCCGACCAGGCTGATGCCGTCGTTGCTCTTCTCGATCATCGCCTGAAACCGAGCCTCGGTCGCGCGCTGCTCCGTCACGTCACGCAGCGCCAGCAGCGTCAGATTCGAGCGGATGCCGAGCGTGAAGCTGTAGTCCACGAGTCGACACGCGCGCTCGGGACGCAACAGCTGCACTCGACCGGTGACGTTGCCCCCTTCTGCTAGGCGTCGCCACGCCTCCGCGAGCTCGACTGACCCGGGGCCGAGCTGAGTGATACTGCGGGCCAGCATGTCACTTCTGGCGAGATCGAACAGCGCGTAAGACGCAGGATTGGCGTCTACGATGGCGCCGTCGGCTTCGAGCAGCAGCAACCCGTCTGCTATGCCGTCGAACACGGCTCGCAGCAGCTGGCGATTGGCCCGCAGCTCGTCTTGAGCGGCCTTCAGTAGCAAAGGCGCTCCAGTTTCGGCGTTGCTGACCGCGTCGATTTGACCAGCGGCGATGGCGGCGAGCGTCTGTCGCGCGTGGTCGAGCTCGACACGCAGCGCCTCGTTCTCACGCCTCAAGTCGTCGTCCACGAACGCTCCGGAGCTCACGGACTCACGGCACGCTCCCAAACGGCGCCCCTTTTGCGTGAACGCTTCAACGTATGCCCACGCGCGCGCCGCCACAAGCGCCAGATTGATGCGGTGCATTTCGCGACAGGACTTTTACTTCTGGACCTATTTTATAAAATGCGCGTCAGTGTTTCCGGAGCAGGTTTGCCCGATTCATGCGAATGTGACCCGTTCCGAAATACTTGGGAGGACATTCGATGAGCACGGATCGGCGACATGACGCGGCGCTCTACGCGCCCACTGGCGTCCCAGGGTTCGACGTGGTCGCGGGCGGCGGGCTGCCCAAAAGTTGCATCACCGTGGTCTTCGGCGGTGCGGGTAGCTGTAAAACCATCTTCGCCGCGCAGACGCTGGCGCACGGGGCGCGCCACGAGGCCGAGCCGGGCCTGTTCGTGGCGTTCGAAGAAAGCCCGCAAAGAATCGTCGCCAACACGGCGGCCTTCGACTGGCGGCTGGACCGGAACGGTCCTGACGTCGAAGTGCTCGACGCGCAGCTGGGCGCCACCGTCGTGCAAGGCGGTGACTTCGATCTGGCCGGGCTGTTGGCGATCGTGGCGTCGCGCGTGAAGGCGCGTGGCGTGCGGCGGGTAGTGTTCGACGGGCTGGACGTGATGCTGGGGCATCTGCCCGACCCTCGGCTGGTACGGCGCGAGGTGTATCGCCTGCGCGAATGGGCCCAAGGCGCGGGGGTCACCACCATCATTACCGCCAAGGCCGACCCGCGCGACCGAGGCTCGCTGGGGGACTACGACTTTCTGCAGTTCTTGGCAGACTGCGTCGTGGTGCTTCAGCACCGGGTGGAAGACGGCACTGCATTTCGACTGCTGCAGGTGTCCAAGCATCGCGGCAGTAACCACTCCGCCGACGAGGTTCCGTTTACTCTCGGAAGTGGCGGAATCGATCTGGGCGGCGCAACGCGCCTCGAGCTCCGGCACGATGCCTCGGTCGAGCGAACCTCGTCGGGCATTCCCGCGCTCGATGGCATGCTGGGCGGTGGCTACTTCCGTGGCAGCTCCACGCTCATCACGGGCGCGCCAGGTACGGCCAAGACCACGATGGCGGCCGCGTTCGCCAGCGCCTGCTGCGCGCGAAACGAGCGCACGCTGCTCGTGAGCTTCGACGAAGCCCCGGCCCAAATCGTTCGCAATGTGGCTTCCGTGGGCATCCAGTTGGCGCCGCACCTGGCCTCGGGGGTGCTGCAGATTCACTCGTTCCGAAGCCGTGCCGCCAACCCCGAGACGCACGTGGGCCGTATCCGCTCGCTGTTGGAGCTGCACTCGGCCACCAGCCTCGTCATCGACCCGATTTCGGCCCTGGGTCAGAGCGGGACAGAGGCCTTGTCGGAAGGTGCCGCCGTTGGGCTACTTGACCTGGCCAAGAGCTTGGGCGTGACGACCGTCTGTACCTCGCTGCTCGGTAACCAGGCCCCCCTATCCGAAAGATCGCCGATTGGCATCTCGACCATCGCGGACACCTGGATGCACGTCTCCTACATGAGCCATGGCGGAGAGCGAAACCGGGCCCTCACCATCATCAAATCCAGGGGCACGGCGCACTCGAATCAAGTCCGAGAGCTGATTTTGTCGGAAACCGGCATCGCGCTACCCGATGTATACTCGGTGGGCGGAGAGGTGTTGATGGGAACGCTGCGCTGGCTCAAAGAGAACGAACAGCGCCGCCAGACCGAGAGCTTGGAGCGTGAGGCCATCATGCGCGAGCAAGAAGCCGAGCTTCGACTGGCAGAGGTGAAGGCACGCGCCCAAGCCGCTCTGGCGGAGCAAGCGCTGGGCGAGGCCGCGCTCGCGCGCATTCGGATCGAGCGGCAAAGCGAATTGGAGCGCGTCGCGAGCGAGCACCAGATGCTTCGGGAGCGGCGAGGCGCAGAAGAGCTGGCCGAACCAGTGTCGGGTAAAAGCTCATGAGCGCGCAGCCAGGAGCCTCGTCGGCCGTGCTTCGGTTGTGCCTGTACGTTGCTGGGGATTCCCCCAACTCCGTCGCGGCCGAACGCAATCTGCGCGGTCTCCTGGCCAGCTATCCGGGAGTTCGTGCCGAGTTGCAGATTCGCGACGTGCTCGTGGATCCAGAGGGGGGGCTGGCCGCCCGAGTCCTGGCAACGCCTACGTTGGTGAAGTCGAGCCCGGCACCGGAGGCGCGCGTGATGGGCGATTTGCGCGATCTAAACCTGCTGCGCAGCGTCCTCGGATTGGGCGAGGTGGGGCCAGGGGAGCCAGGGCCGCGATGAACCACTCCTCTGAAAATCGCCTGCTCGTCCGCCGCGCCCACAGTGACTGCGACGCCGAGGCCGACGCCGTGAGCGAGCTCGTTCGAGATTTGGACGTGGCGGATGCCAGCGTGGTCATCTTCTTTTGCTCGCCCGGGTACGACCTCGAACGCTTGGGCCAGGCCTTGGCGGCGGCCATCAGCGCACCGCTGGTCGGCTGTACCAGTGCCGGGCAGATCGCGACGGGCGGCTATGTGAAGGGCGGCATCACCGCTGTCAGCCTGACTAGCCGGGAGCTGCGTGTCACCCCCTACCCGCTCACGTCGCTGGTCGACTCGGCCCTAGTGAGCGACATCGGCTATCGGGCAGTGGCGTCACTCGTCAACAGTCCATCCAAGCGCGGGTTCGGCCTCCTGCTCCTGGACGGGCTCGCCAACGCCGAAGAGCTGGTCACGGCAACCCTTTACGAATCGCTGGGTGACGTACCCATCGTGGGTGGCTCCGCCGGCGACGATCTCTGCAACCGCGCAACGTTCGTGTTCGACGGCGAGCGCTTCCGAAGTGGCGCCGGAGTCTTCGTGCTCTGCGAAACGTCGCTGCCATTCGCGACCTTCAAGGTGCAGCACGTGGCCCCTGGCGAAGCGCAGATCGTCGTCACCGAGGCCGACGCCGAGCGCCGGCTCGTGCTGGAGCTGAACGGCAAGCCGGCCGCGGCAGAATACGCTCGTCTGCTGGGTGTCCCTGCTTCGGAGCTGACCCCCGCGCTATGCGGAGAGCATCCGTTGGTGCTGAGCCTGGGCGACGAGCACTTCGTGCGCGCTGTCCGCACCGTCAATGCGGATGGCAGCCTCACGTTCTCCTGCGCAATCGAGACCGGCCTCATCTTGTCGCTCGGCACTCCGCTGGACCCGATGACGTCGCTGGCCGCCGGGCTAGCTCGGACCGAGCAGCGCGTCGCTTCACCAGAGCTGGTGTTGGCGTTCGACTGCGTGACTCGCCGGCTGGAGCTCGAGCGGCGGGGCCAGCTCCAAACCGTCTCGGCCTATCTGGCGGCACGGGGCGTTGTCGGCTGCTGCACGTACGGCGAGCAATTCGACTCCTTTCACATGAACCAAACGCTCACTGGCGTCGCAATCGGCAGCTGATCTTGGCTACGGCAGCTTGGAAGATGCTGGGCTCGACGCTCGCACTAGGCATCCTTGCCTGGCTGTCGGGCTGCGCCGACCAAGCCGGGGTTCCCGGGCACATGCAGCAATGGAACCGGCCGTTTCCCGCTTACCGCGTGATCGACAACGTGTACTACGTGGGCACGAACCAGGTCGCGCAGTTCCTGATCACCACGCCAGCCGGTCACTTTTTGTTGGATAGCGGCTTCGAGGTCACGGTACCGCGGCTACGCGAGAACGTGGAGAGCTTGGGCTTCCGCTTCGGCGACATCAAGCTGCTCTTGACGTCGCACGCGCACATCGACCACGTGCAGGGGCACGCCAAAGTGCGGGCGCTCACGGGGGCCCGGGTCGTTGCGTCGCCGCTCGACGCGGAGGTGATCGAGGCCGGCGGCAAGGGTGAAGCCGTGTTCGACGACGTGTACGCCTGGACTCCGTGTCCGGTCGACGAGCGCGTCGACGACGGCGCCAAGCTCACCCTCGGCGAGACGACGCTCACCGCTCACCTGACTCCGGGGCACACCAAGGGCGCCATCACCTGGACCATGCAGGTCCAAGACCAAGGCAAACAGCTCGAGGTGCTGTTCTTTCCGAGCGCCAACATCAACCCTGGGGTGCACCTGGTTGGTAACGAGCGCTACCCGAACATCGCCAGCGATTTCGAGCGCAGCTTTGCCACCTGGCGCGGTTTACGTTGCGACGTATTCCTGGCCGATCACGGCGAGTTTTACGGCATGTCCGAGAAGTTCCAGCAGCTTCGTGCTGGCAGCGCGCAGAACCCGTTCATCGACCCCGAGGGCTACCGTCGCTACGTGGGCGATGCCGAAGAGCGGTTCCGTGCGCGGCTCGCCGACGAACGGTGACCGAAGTCGGGCTGACGACCTGCGCAAATGGGACTAGTCTCGGCCCCATGACGAGGGCAGCTTTGATGGGTGCGCTGTGTCTGCTACTTGCGGGTTGCGGGAGCGATGGGGACGGCGGAGACGGCGGAGGTTCGACCGCGATTGCGAGCGGGAAGCTCGCCGGCAAGGTGGGCGGCATGAACTGGGCGCTGGCAACCGCGCAGACCAACGCCAACTTGTCCGATGACACGGAGTTCTGGGTCGACCTCTATTCAGCGGCGCCCTCAGGCTGCGGCAGCACCGCGCCGGGCAACAACGTGATCTTGACCGTACCGAACAAGGTCGGCTCGCACAACTTGGGTCTGCAGCTGAACGGCACGTTCGTGATCGACAACGCCAACCAAGACAACCTCGTCGCCACCCAAGGCACGATTCGAGTCGATGAGATCACGGACACGCTCCTCCGCGGGGGCGTGACCATGACCTACGACGACGCGAATTCGATCAGCGGCGAGTTCGAAGCCACCATCTGTAAATAGCGAGACTCGGCGCGCATAGGCGCACGAGGCGCATTTCTTGCGCCAGACGCGGCATTCTTTGCGCCCCCCTCGAGCGTCAGGCGGCTCCGAGCAGGATTCCGTAAGTCCACGGTGTCTCGGTACGGACCTTGCTGACAAACGAGCTCGTCAGCCTTCTTTCAAGCCGCGGAGCGAGCTGAAATCGGTTGGCTACTGCCGACGCGAAGGAAGCCGATGCCGAGCAATTGCGCACGAATCATGGATGGCAACGAGGCGGTGGCGTCAGTCGCCTACCGCTTGAACGACGTGATCGGGATCTACCCGATCACGCCCGCGTCCGTGATGGGGGAGCTGTGCGACGACTGGTCGGTCAGGCAGAGGCTCAACATCTGGAGCAACGTGCCGACGGTGGTCGAGATGCAGTCCGAAGGGGGAGCCGCCGGAGCCATTCACGGCGCGCTCACGGCCGGCTCACTGGCGACGACGTTCACGGCGTCGCAGGGCCTGCTGCTGATGCTGCCCAACATGTACAAGCTCGCCGGCGAGCTGACGCCTGCCGTGATCCACGTCGCGGCGCGCACCGTGGCCAGCCACGCCCTCAGCATCTTTTGTGACCACTCGGACGTGATGGCCTGCCGGCAGACGGGCTTCGCGCTGCTGGCTTCAGCCACGGTACAGCAGGCGCACGACTTCGCCTGCATCGCGCAGGCCGCCACGCTGCGAAACCGCGTTCCGTTCCTGCACTTCTTCGACGGGTTTCGAACCTCGCACGAGCTGGTGAGGCTGCAGGAGCTCACCGATGACGATTTACGCGCTCTGATCGACGAAACGTGGCGAGACGGGCGTCTGCGAACGGCGCTCAGCCCCGATCACCCCACGCTGCGTGGCACGGCGCAAAACCCGGACGCCTTCTTTCAGGCGCGCGAGGCGGTCAACAGTTTCTATGGCCACTGTCCGGCCGCGGTCGAGGAGGAGATGGCGCGCTTCGCGGCTCGCACCGGGCGCCGCTACGAGCTCTTCGAATACCACGGTCACCCCGAGCCGCTGACCGTGCTGGTCGCGATGGGCTCCGCCACGTCGACCATCGAAGAAACCGTCGCCCACCTGGTCCAGCAAGGCAGGCGCATCGGGGTGCTCAGGGTCGCTCTGTATCGCCCCTTTGCCACGGCGCGCTTTCTGGAGAAGCTGCCCGCGTCCACCACGCGCGTCGCGGTGCTCGATCGCACCAAGGAAGCGGGCGCCGTGGGCGAGCCGCTGTACCTGGACGTCGTTGCGGCGCTGGCGGAGGGCAATCGTTTGCGCGCGTGCGAGGTGTTCGGCGGCCGCTATGGCCTGTCTTCGAAAGAGCTCTCGCCGGCCATGGTGCTGGCCGTATTCGACGAGGTCGAACGACCCTCACCGCGGCGGCACTTCTCGCTTGGCATCACGGATGACGTGACGCACGAGTCGTTGTCGGTGGACGCGGACTTCGAGCTGCCCGGCGCGGAGATCTACGAGGCGGTGTTCTTCGGCCTCGGGTCGGACGGCAGCGTCGGCGCCAGCAAGAACACCATCAAAATCATCGGAAACAACAGCGACCTCAACGTGCAGGGCTACTTCGTGTACGACTCGAAGAAGTCGGGCGCGGTGACGGTCTCGCACTTGCGTTTCGCGCGACACCCCTTCCAGCGTCCCTATTTGGTAAAGCGCGCGAGCTTCGTCGGCTGTCACCACCTCGACCTGCTCGAGCAGCTGCCTGTGTTGGAACGCGCCAGAACGGGCGCCACGCTGCTCATCAACAGCCCGCACGGCCAGGACACCTGGGGCCACCTCGCGCGCGAGGTGCAGCAGGAGATTTTAGCCAAGCAGCTGAGCGTCCACGTCGTCGATGCCTACGACGTCGCTCGCGAGAGCGGGCTGGGGCGACACATCAACACGGTCATGCAAACCTGCTTCTTCGCGCTCTCGGGTCTTTTGCCCCTCGAGCAAGCCCTCGGCGAGCTGAAACAAGCGGTCGCCAAGTCCTACGCCAAGAAGGGAACGGAGGTCGTACGGCAAAACCTCGAGGCCATCGACGCCACGCTCCGGCGCCTCAGCGCGCTCACCCTGGGTGAGGCGACGGCAAGCTCGCGCCCACGACGTCCCCCAGTGCCCGACAGCGCCCCCGACTTCGTGAAGCGGGTCACGGCCACGCTGCTCGCTGGCCATGGCGACTTGCTGCCGGTCAGCGCGTTTCCGGTCGATGGGACATGGCCCACGGCTACCAGCCGCTGGGAAAAGCGCAGGCTGGCAACGGAGGTGCCAGAGTGGAACGCGGAGCTGTGCATTCAATGCAACAAGTGCGCGCTGGTGTGCCCACACGCTGCCATTCGCGCCAAGGTCTACCCGAGCCTGCCGGAGCCGGTGCCTGAGGGCTTTCAGTCCGTCGTTTGGAAAGACGGCGAGCTCAAGGGCGAGCACTACACGCTGCAGGTAGCTCCCGACGACTGCACCGGCTGCCGAGTCTGTGTCGAGGTCTGCCCCGCCAAGGACAAGAAGAATCCGAGTCGGCGCGCGCTCGAGATGGTGTCGCTCGCGCCCGTCCACGACGCGGAGCGCGCACGGTTCGAGTACTTCTTGAGCCTGCCCGAGGTCGACCGTAGGCGCGTCCGCCTCAACGTGAAAGGCTCGCAGCTGTACTTGCCGCTCTTCGAGTACTCCGGCGCGTGCGCAGGGTGCGGCGAAACGCCGTACCTCAAGCTGCTCACCCAGCTATTCGGCGATCGCGCGCTGATCGCCAACGCTACCGGCTGCTCCTCGATTTACGGCGCCAATTTGCCGAGCACGCCCTACGCGGCCGACGCCTACGGTCGCGGCCCAGCGTGGGCCAACTCGCTGTTCGAGGACAATGCCGAGTTTGGCTACGGCATGCGGCTGTCGGTCGACGCGCACGCGGCCGAAGCCAAGCGGTTGCTGCAGAGCTTGGCCCCCGGCTTGCCGGACTCGCTGGTCGCCGCGCTGCTGCAAGGCGAGCAAGGCAGCGAGGCCGGCATCTTCCGGCAGCGAGAGTCGATCGCCGCCCTGAAGGAAAAGCTCACGGGCCTCGACTCGCGAGATGCCGTGCGGTTGCAGCAACTGGCTGACTACCTGCTCGAGAAGAGCGTCTGGCTCGTCGGTGGAGACGGCTGGGCCTACGACATTGGCTTCGGTGGGCTCGACCACGTGCTGGCCTCCGATCGTGACGTCAACGTGCTCGTGCTGGACACCGAGGTGTACTCCAACACCGGCGGCCAGAAATCGAAGGCCACGCCGCTCGGAGCTTCTGCAAAGTTCGCGTCTTCCGGAAAAGAGACGGCCAAAAAGGACTTGGCGCTCCACGCCATGAGCTACGGCCACGTCTACGTTGCCAGCGTGGCCTATGGCGCCAACGATGCGCAGGCGGTGCGCGCCTTTGCGGAGGCCGAGAGCTATCCGGGGCCGTCCCTGGTCATCGCGTACTCGCACTGCATTGCTCACGGCTACGACTTGGCGCAGGGTCCGCATCAACAAAAGCTGGCCGTGGAGGCGGGCGTCTGGCCGCTGTTTCGCTTCGATCCCCGGCGCATCGAGCAAGGTGAGCCCCCGCTGGTGTTGGACGCAAGGCCCGGCAAAGCCAGCGTATCGGAGTACATGGCCCACGAAGGCCGCTTCCGCGCCGTCGAGCGGCTCGACCCCGCTCGCTATCATGCGCTCTTGGCGCGCGCCGAGCGCGAGATCTTGCACCGCATCGAGCTCTACGAGCAGCTCTCTCACCTCAAGCTATCCGCGTCGCGCTCGGCCAGCCCTCAAAGGCCGGCCGCGGCAAGCGAAAAGGCCGAGACGCTCTAGGGTTCGATCCTGAGCTGGTCCTGAACACTACGCACGCCGGGGGTCCCGCGCGCGGCGCCCACGGCGGCTTTTCGCTCGGCCCAAGTGTGAACGACCCCGGAGAGAGTCACGGTCCCGTCGGTAACCTCGACCTTCAATCGCTCCGACTCCCGCGCGGAGCGCCTTTCGAGGGCATCGTGGATGGACTTCTGAATATCGCTCGAGTGCACGTTCTTTGGCGACTTAACGACGATGGTGTTCTCTACCATCCTGACACCGGTCAGGTGCTGAATGACCCTCTCGGCGTCGTCGCGGTGAGTCAGAGAGTCGACCTCGCCGGCTAGAGTGACCCGCCCGTCGCTCACCGTGGAGCGGATCTTTTCCGCTGGGATGAAAGCGTTCCATTCCAGCGCTTGGCGCACGGCATGAGCGATGTCCGAGTCGGTTCGCGCGCCGACCCCGGGACTGGTGACGTGAACGTCGTTGGCTACGTCGAGCACGTCGGCCACTCGGTGAGCTGCTTGCTCCGCCGCGACCCGCTTGGCCCAGCTGTCGACGTTGCCGGCCAGAGTCACGACGCCCGCACGGACCGTGACGCCAATGTCCGTGTGATCGACGCGCGAATCCCACTCGAGCTCTCGCAATACAGCGTGTTGAATCTCAGAGTCGCTTCTCATGGTGTCCCGCCTGTTCAATGACCGTGATTTTGCGTGCAGCAAGACTCGTTCCAGCGTGGTCGCTTCGGTCATGGCGACCCCGCACGCCGCCCCTTCGCGCAAGCCCTGCGCGAAGCCGGCCGTGGGCGCGCGAAACCTGCGCCTACTGCGCGCGCCCGCAGCGAGCGAGACGGCACCGACGCTCCGAGGCGAGTCCTGGCCTACATCGTGCACTCTTGGCCAGCCAGCTACATGAAGCTTCGCCAATGGGCTCAGCGACGTGCCGGACGCTCTGCACCCCAAAGCGCCCTCGAGCTGTTGCTCGAAGGCCGTGAGGCTTCGACCGCCCACGGCTACCCGCAAAACTGGCTCGATAGCGTCAGCACGTTCTACGACTACCTCGAGGACGCAGCGACTGAGCGGGTCTGCGCGGGAACCGCCTGTCGCTTCGCGCGCGGCGCCCCGCCGGAGGGCCCCGCCGCGCATTGCCTGGGTCGCTGCTACGAAGCGCCGGTGGCAAGCTGGGAGCCGGCTGGCCCCATCCCGCGCACGAGCCTGGTCGATTCGCCCGTCATTCTGCGCCACTTGGTCGACGGCGCCCGGCCCGACGCCGCCGCCGAATACGCCGCGTTGCCCGACGCCGCCAGCATCCTGGAGGCCGTCATCGCTTCCGGGCTGCGCGGTCGTGGTGGAGCCGGATTTCCAACCGGCGCCAAATGGCGCACCGCCCGCGACACCCCGGCGCCCGATCGCTACGTGGTCGCCAACGGCGATGAAGGGGATCCCGGCTCGTTCGTGGATCGGCTGCTGCTCGAGGAGGATCCCCACGCGGTGCTGGCAGGAATGCTGGCCTGCGCTCGCGCGATTGGAGCGCGGCGCGGCGTGGTGTTCATTCGTCGAGAATATCCACGCGCTCAGGCGGTGATGCGAGACGCGATCGAGTGGGCAAAGATCTCGGGCTACTTGGGTGACTTCCAGGTACGTGTCGTCAGCGGTGCCGGGTCCTACGTGGCCGGGGAGGAGACCGCGCTGCTTCGCGCCATCGAAGGCGCGCGGGCCGAGCCTTCGCCCAAGCCGCCGTTTCCGGCCGAGCGAGGCTTGGACGGCCTCCCCACCGTGGTGCAAAACGTCGAGACCTTGGCGGCGGTGCCTTGGGTGGTCGAGCGCAAGAGACGCGCGGACACCAAGGTCGTGTGCGTAACCGGCGCCGTGAATCGCCCGTGCGCCGTCGAGGTAGCGTTGGGCACTCCGCTTTCACGGGTGCTGGAGCGCGCTTGCGGCGGAGCTCCCACGGGCAGGCGTTGGAAGATGGCCCTCGTGGGCGGGCCGATGGGGCGTGTGCTGAGCGCAGCGGCCTTCGACACGCCGCTTTCGTTCGAGGCGCTGCCCGGCATGGGGCACGCAGGCGTCCACGTGTTCGACGAGCGGGTCTCCGCGCGTGAGCTGGCCTGCCATTTGTTCGACTTCGCCGCCCGCGAATCGTGCGGCAACTGCGCGCCGTGCCGCATCGGCACCGCGCAGCTTGCGCAGCAGAAGGACCAAGCCTCGCTGGAGCGCCTGCTCACTACCCTCGAGCTTGGAAGCCTGTGCGGCTTTGGCCAAGGCGTACCGCGACCCATCCGTGACCTGCTGCGCGACTTTTCGCAAGAGCTGCTGCCATGATCGAGATCGACGGACGAACCACCAGCGCTGACGGCAGCTTGCTCGACGCTTGTCGGCGCGTCGGCGCCGACGTGCCAGCGTTCTGCCACGACGAGCGGCTCGGCGCGGGCGCGCACTGTCGGGCGTGTTTGGTCGAGCTCGACGGCCGCGTGGTGCCCGCGTGCACGACTCCGGCTCGAGACGGCCAGCAGGTTCGAACCAGCACGGCGCGACTGGCCGCGTACCGCCGCGATCTGGCCGAGTTGATGCTGGCCGAGGCGAGCCCGCAAGGGCGCGTCAAGAGCGCGCTCGCGGCGTTGGGCGCGGTGGGCGACCGCTACACCAGGCTCGAAAGAGAGGCCAAGCGCGACGCGAGTCACCCGTACCTGCGCCTGGACATGCAGCGCTGCATCACGTGTCGGCTGTGCGAGCGCGCCTGTGCAGACGTGCAAGGTCAATTCGTGTTTGCTCCCTTGGGCCGAGGCGCAGGAACGCACATTGACTGGGGTCAGCAGCCGTTCACCAGCAGCGATTGTGTGGCGTGCGGCGCCTGTGCTGCGGTGTGTCCTACGGGCGCGATCTCGGACGTAGATCGACTGCGCGCGGAGACCCAGACCGAAGCCCGCGTCGTCCAGAGCACGTGCTCGTACTGCGGAGTCGGTTGCCAACTGGAGCTTCACGTGGCGGGTGACGACGTCGTGCGCATCGAAGGCGCCGCCTCACCGGTCAACCACCGCCAGCTTTGCGTCAAGGGCCGCTATGCGCACGGCTTCGCGCGCCACCCCGAGCGGCTCACGACGCCACTCCTGCGCAAAGACGGAGCGCTCACCCCCGTTAGCTGGGAGGAAGCCATCGCGTTCGTTGCCCGCGAGCTGACGCGACTGCGGGGGCGCGTGGCTGCGCTCTCGTCGAGCCGCTGCACGAACGAAGAGAACTACCTGGTCCAGAAATGGTTCAGGGCCGGGCTGGGCAGCCACGACGTCGACTGTTGTGCGCGCGTCTGTCACGCGCCAAGCGCAGCGGGCATGCGGCGGTCGCTCGGTACGGGAGCCGCCACGAACTCGCTGGCGGACATCGAGCGCGCCGACTTGTTCCTGGTTTGCGGCTCGAACACGACCGTGAGCCACCCGGTAACGGGCGCGCGCGTCAAGCAAGCGGTGCTGGCGGGCGCCAAGCTGGTCGTCGTCGACCCGCGGCGCACCGAGTTGGCACAGCTGGCTGACGTACACTTGCAGCTGCGCCCGGGCTCCAACGTCCCACTGTTCAACGCCTTGGCTGCGGTGCTGGTCGAAGAGGGCTTGCTCGATCGCCGCTTCATCGCGGAGCGCACCGAGGGCTTCGAGGACTACGCGAAGTTCATCGCCACCCAGCGACCCGAGCTCACCGAGGCGCTCACGGGCATTCCGGCCGCGCTAGTGCGCAAGGCGGCGCGGCTCTACGGTACCGCGCAGCGCCCCATGCAACTGCACGGGCTGGGCATGACCGAACACTACCAGGGCAGCGAGGGGGTCATGCTGCTCTGCAATCTAGCGCTGCTGGTCGGAGCGATCGGGCGCGAAGGCGTGGGCGTGAACCCGCTTCGCGGTCAGAACAACGTGCAGGGCGCCGCCGACATGGGCTGCCAACCCGACCTGCTCACCGGCTACTCGAACCCCAGCGATCCCGCGGTAATCGAGCGCTTCACGCGGGTTTGGGGGCGCCCCCTGCCCGAACGACCGGGCCGCACCTTGCCCAAAATCTACCAGGGCGTTCGCGACGGCAGCGTCGCCGGCATGTTCATTCTGGGAGAAGACGTCGTTCAAACCGATCCCGACGCGAATCGCGTTCGAGCCGACCTAGCCTCGCTCGAGCTGCTGGTCGTCCAGGAGATCTTCCTGTCGGAGACCGCCAAGCTTGCGCACGTGGTGTTGCCGGGCGCGAGCTTTCTCGAGAAAGACGGCACCTTCACGAACGGCGAGCGGCGCATTCAGCGCGTGCGCAAGGCGCTCGAGCCGCCAGGTCAAGCCCGCGCCGACTGGCAGATCTTGTGCGACTTGATGGCAGCCACCGGTTACCCGCAAGCCTTTCGGCATCCGTCGGAAATCATGGACGAGATCGCCACGTTGGCGGCCCAATTTTCGGGCGTTTCGTACGCTCGCCTCGAGCAAGCAGGCCTGCAATGGCCGGTGCCGAGCCCCGACCACCCGGGAACGCCAATCCTGCATCGCGAAGCGTTCCCGCAAGGCCGCGCGAAGCTGATGCGGGTCGAGTACGTCCCCTCCCCGTCCCTGGCTGCGCCCGCGAAGCTGCTGCTCGTCACCGGGCGAGCGCTCGAGCACTACAACAGCGGGTCGATGACGCGGCGCAGCCAAAACCGCGAGCTATTGCCCGAAGATCGCCTGCAAATCCACGTCGAGGACGCCGCCCGCTTCGGCATCGGCGACGGAAGCCGCGTCCTCGTCAGCAGCGCTTTCGGCCAAGCCGTGGGCATCGCCGAGCTTTCCGACGAGGTCGCGCCCGGAACGCTGTTCATGACGTTTCACTTTCCGGAAAGCGGAGCCAACAACGTGACCTCCGACGTCGTGGACCGACTCGCTGATTGCCCCGAGTACAAGCTCACGCCCGTGGAGATCAGGCGTGCCGACTGAGACCCAGATCGACGCTCTGCTGCCGCCGGAGATGGCGCGCCGCGCTGAGGAGGTAGGGGTTCGCAAAGCCGCGCTGCGCACCGACGCGATGCTGACCTTGGCAGTACTCGCGGGCGCGTTCATCGGGCTAGGCGCGATGCTCTCGACGATCGCTCTGACCGGAACGAGCGGAAGCTGGCCGTTCGGAGCTTCACGCCTGTTTGCAGGTGGCGCTTTCTCGCTCGGCTTGATCTTGGTCGTCGTTGGCGGGGCCGAGCTTTTCACGGGCAATAGTCTGCTGGTCATGGCCTGGTGTTCCCGCAGAATCGGCGCCAGCGCCGTGCTGCGCAGCTGGGTCATCGTCTATTTCGGCAATTTCGTGGGCGCCCTCGGCACCGCCGCGCTGTGCTTTGCGACCGGTCAGTATCAGTCCGCGCGTGGCGCCGTAGGAACGACCGCGATTTCGATCGCGAACGGCAAGCTACAGCATACCTTCATGGAGCTCGTGGCTCTGGGCGTCCTGTGTAACGCGCTGGTTTGCCTAGCGGTCTGGCTCTCGTACAGCGCACGTTCGACGGTCGATCGCATCTTGGCCGTTGTTCCGCCCGTGGTGGCGTTCGTCGCCGCTGGGTTCGAGCACAGCGTTGCCAACATGTACTTCTTCCCACTCGCGCTCATGATCCGGAGCTTCGCCCCGCAGGAATTTTGGAGCGCAGTCGCTACGACGCCGGCTGCGTACCCGAGCCTCACCTGGCGGGCTTTTCTGCTCGACAACCTGCTGCCAGTCACGCTTGGCAACCTGCTCGGCGGCGCGCTGCTCGTCGGCTTGGTCTACTGGTTCGTCTATTCACACACTCGCGCGCCTGCGGCATCCCATCGCGACGACTGACGCGCAGCGGTCGCGCCGAACGACGCAAAGATTTCGCCCGGCGTCTCGTCCAACTCGCAATTGGCAAGCTGGTAATTGGCAAACACGTTGGCGCGAGACTTGCTCGAAGGTGCGACCAGGTGCGTTGCGAACAGACGCAGCGAGTCCACAAGTCGAGGCATCCATGAAAATCACCCTGAGCGTCATCAAGGCAGATATCGGTTCGGTCGGTGGCCATTTGCAGCCGTCGGAGGCACTGCTGCGCAGCGTCCAAGAGCACGTCACCAAGAATGGGGGCCCCCTACTCATCGACAGTCGCGTCAGCTTCACCGGGGACGACATCGCAATTCTGATGACCCACCGGCACGGCGTGACGGCTCGCCCCGTTCACAAATTGGCCTGGGATGCGTTCGTTGCCGGCACCCAAGTGGCCAAAGCGCAAGGACTGTACGGCGCCGGCCAAGACCTGCTGAAGGACGCCTTCACCGGGAACGTCCACGGCATGGGCCCAGCGGTTGCCGAGATGGAGATCGAGGAGCGCCCGAGCGAGCCCTTCCTGTTCTTTGCCGCGGACAAAACGGACCCCGGCGCGTACAACCTGCCGCTGTACCTGGCGTTCGCCGATCCGATGAATACGCCTGGTTTGATGCTGGCGCCGAACATGGCCAAGGGGTTTCGCTTCGTCATCATGGACGTCAACCACGTCGATGGCGATCGCGTGATCGAGCTCAACACCCCCGAGGATATCTACGCGATCGCGGCGCTGCTCAGAGATCCGGAGCGCTACGTGGTCGAGTCGATTTGGTCGCGCTCGAGCGGTGAGCAGGCGGTGAGCGTCTCCACCTCGAGACTTCACAACATCGCCGGCAAATACACGGGAAAGGACGACCCCGTTCATTTGGTGCGCGTGCAGCAGAGCTTCCCAGCAACCGG
>DATAKF010000182.1:0-27629 GCA_036261775.1 Polyangiaceae bacterium
CCAGTGCGAAGCCGCCTACGCTGCTATCAAGCAGAAGGGCCTGAAGCTCGACATGACGCGCGGCAAGCCGTCGAACGAGCAGCTCGATCTTGCCAATGAGCTTTCCACGGTGCTTTCGGCCAGCGACTACAAGGCGGCCGACGGGACCGACACGCGCAACTACGGCGGCCTCGACGGCTTGCCCGAGATGAAGGCGATCTTCGCCGAGCTGCTGGAGACCACGCCCGCGAACCTGATCGTCGGCGGCGCCTCGAGCCTCACGATGATGCACGACGCTGTCGTGCGCGGCCTGCTGCACGGCGTGCCGGACGGCGACGGACCGTGGTCCAAGTCCAAGATCAAATTCCTGTGCCCGGCGCCCGGCTACGATCGCCATTTCGCGATCTGCCAGCACCACGGCATCGAGATGATCACGGTCGACCTCGACGCCAACGGCCCCGACATGGCGACGGTGGAGAAGCTCGTCGCCAGTGACGCGAGCATCAAGGGCATGTGGTGCGTGCCCAAGTACTCCAACCCGACCGGCGAAACCTACTCGGCGCAGGTGGTCGAGCGGCTGGCGGCCATGAAGACGGCGGCGCCTGATTTCCGCCTGTTTTGGGACAACGCCTACGCGGTCCACGACCTCTACGACACCACCGATCCGCTGGTCGAGATCCTTTCGGCGTGCGCCAAGGCCGGTAACCCGAACCGGCCCTACGAGTTCGCTTCGACCTCGAAGATTTCGTTCGCGGGCGCGGGCGTCGCCGTCATGGCGACGAGCGCGGCCAACGTCGCCGACACCAAGAAGCACCTCGGTATTCAGACCATCGGCCCCGACAAACTGAACCAGCTGCGTCACGTGCGCTTCTTCAAGAACGCGGCCGGCGTGAAGGCGCACATGCAGAAGCACGCGGCCCTCTTGCGGCCCAAGTTCGACGCCGTCACCCGCATCTTCGAGCGTGAGCTCGGCGGCAGCGGCTTGGCGGCTTGGACCAAGCCGCGCGGCGGCTACTTCGTGAGCCTGGACACGCTCGACGGCTGCGCCAGCGAGGTCGTGAAGCTGGCCGACGAAGCCGGCGTGAAGCTGACGCCCGCGGGCGCGACGTTTCCGCTCGGCAAAGATCCGCGCAATCGCAACATCCGCGTGGCGCCGTCTCTGCCGCCCGCTTCGCAGGTCGAGACCGCGATGGAAGTCGTCACGCTATGCGTGAAGCTCGCCAGCGCGCGCAAGCTCAAGGGCTAGCTGGGGCCTCATCTCAGCTGGTGATAGCGCCAGCCGATCCTGGCTTCTGGCTTCGTTTTCGCCGCGGTCCGGTGCTCAGGTACTCAAGTACGCTCAATGAGCGGCGTTGGTCCTCGCGAAAGCCTCGCCGGAAACCAGGCTTGGCGGGCGGGCAGCTGCTCGCCCGCTAAAGGTTGTGCGTGCCGCGTTACTCCGGAAACTCGATCAGGTTTCCGCTCAGCATGAGCAGCGACAGCACCGTCCAGCAGTGGTTGTAGTAGCGGCTGCGCGCTAGCAGCTTGCCGGTGCGGACGCGCGCGTAGGCGGCGTCGATGAAGGCTTGGTAGCGCGCGTCATGTTGAGCGCCCACCGCCGCACAGCCGACGAACACGGCCGAGCCCGGGTTGGGCTGCGGCGTGCGCGGGTCCGGCGCGGGCTTGCCCGAGAGCTCGTAGCCGTCGCCAATTCGGTCGGCTCCGACGTTGGCGAAGAAGGCGCTGACCATGGCCAGGTATTGCCGGGCGCGCTCGTCACCGTGGTACGCAAAGTCTTGGGCCAGGCGAAACGGCAGCCGTGCCGAGTCGGTTTGGTAGTTGGTCATGGCGCCCGGAAATGCTTCGACGGGCGTGCCGGCGGCGTTGCACCAGGCGGGGACGAGGCCGTTTTTTGCGTTGCCTTGCGCTTCGTTCAAGCTCTTGAACACGATTTCGTACCCGCGCTCGACGACGCGCCCGAACCCCTCACGGTTGCCGGAAACCTCGCCGAACAGCCGGTACTGGTGCGGCGCAAAGTACGACGGGTTGAACACGTTTTGCCCGCGCCATTCGTCGCCCGGAATCAGCATGCCGTCGAAGTCTTGGTGGTCGACCTCGAACTCCCACACGCGATCGATTTGGCGCTGGGCGTGGCTCAGGTAGGTCTCGCCCAGCGAGCCGCGCCCACCCCACTGACGATGCGCCATCACCAGCGCCCAGGCCATGTCTTCGTCGGAGTCCGTCGCGCCGCCGCTGCCCAGTGCTCGTGAGCCGTCCGGCGCGATGTACCAGCTCATCAAGCCATTCACGTTCAGAAAGCACAGCGCGTACTGCCAGAGCGCGTCGAACAGCGGCTGGTCGTCGAACATAACGGCGATGATCATGCCGTAGGCGATGCCCTCCGAGACCGTGCTGTTCGGTACGCCATCCGGCGTGTCGGGGCGGCGCGTGCGCAAGAAGCCGCGCGCGCCGTCGCTGGTGACGATGTCGTCCTTGAAGCGCAAGAAGGCGAGCCGAGCGTCGTCAGCGTTGGCGGCGGCAGGGTAGGTGCAGCGGGTCAGGCGCTGGTCGTGAGGAAACGGGAAGCGGCCCATGGCGAGTTCATAGCAATAATTGCGCGCGAACGGCTCGCTCGCGAGCCAGCGCTTGCCGTTCGGCCCAGGCGCTGTAACTTCACGAGGCGATGTTGAAGAACCGGTTCCAGGTCGGGCGTGGTCGCGGAGCAGTGGTGCTGGGTGTGGTGGCGCTGGCGGGCGCGTGCGGGTCGACCAAGACGTCGTTCGACAACAACGGCGGCGCTGGCGGCAGCGGTGGCGAGTCCGGTTGGACCTTCCTGCCCCCTACCAGTGCCAGCGGCGGCAAGAGCGCGATGGGCGGTAGCACCGGCACCGGCGGCTCCTCGGCGCAGGCCGGCACGCCCGGTTCTTCCGGCTCGGGCGGCGCGGCGCAGGTCACCTTCAAGTGCGGCGGGCAAAAGCCGACGCAACCCATCATCACCGCCTTCGACGGGTTTACGGCGGACCAATGGGCAAGCCCGGGTAACCTCAGTGGCGGCATCTACGTTTATCCCGACACGCTGAAGGCCTCGGCGGGCGAATTCTTCCGCCTCACGGCCGAGGTCAGCACCTACTCGGGCATGGGCGTGTACTTCAACGGCTGCGTCGACGCCTCGAAGTACAAGGGCGTACGCTTTACGATTTACGGCGACCCTGGCGCGAGCGGCACCGTGCGCTTCTTTCCAGTCGTCAATCGCAACCGAGACGTCTCCACCGAGTTCAGCGTGGGCTCGTGCGTGCCTGCCGATCCGAGCGAGCCGTGGTCCACGTGCCACCCGCCCGAGATGAGCTTGCCTGTGACCGCCACGCCCACCGAGCACTACGTGCCTTGGACCGCGTTCGAGGGTGGGACGCCGACGCCCCTCACGGACGGCTCGGACGTGCTGACCTTGGAGTGGGCATTCCGCTGGCTCGAGGGAGACGCCAAGTACGAGGGCGAGCTTACCGTCGACAATCTGGCCTTTTACGAGGATGAGGGCGCGGGCGGCGCGGGCGGCGCCGGAGGCGGCACCGGTGACGGCGGCGAGCCTGGCAACGAAGCCGGCGCGGCCGGTTTGGGCGGCCAGAGCAGTCACTAGGCCGCCCGTCGCTGCAGCAAATTTTCACTCTGCAACTGCAATGCAGTTGTTTGAACGCGGCGCGACGGCGCGCCGCGCCATGTCGCTTTTCTTCGCTGCGCGCTTTGGGGCCGAAGATCCCTGAAGATAGTCGGCACGCGGAGCCATTTTCCGGACACCCATCTAAGCGCGGCGACCACATCCGCAGTCGCGCTTCATGCTGGCCGGCCGAAATGTGTCCCGGGCATAAAATGGTGCCCGCAGCCCAAAGAAACGAGACAAAAAGCGATGAGATCTTCAGTAACTTCCAACGTCGTTCTGGTCGGGCTCGGGGTCGGGCTCGCTTCGGTCTGGGGCTGCAGCGTCAGTGACGACGGCGGCAACCCCATGACCACTGACCCGTTCGGTCAGGCAGGCACGACGACCACCGCGGGTACGACTGGTTCGGCCGGGACGACCGGCAGCGCCGGCACGACGGGCAGCGCAGGTTCGACCGGCACCGCCGGCTCGACCGGCACTGCTGGGACGACCGGCAGCGCCGGCACGGGCACGGGCGGCAGCGGCGCGGGCGGCAGCGGCGCGGGCGGCACGGCGGGCAGCGGCACCGGTGGCGGCACGAACGGCGCCATCACCTCGGTTTGGAAGTCGGACGGCTGCGGCAAGGCGTTCACGGGCACGTCCGGCGCCAAGGTGACCATTCAGACGATGGGCACCAAGGACGCCAACTGTGCCGACAAGCTCGGCGGCCAGCCCAAGTGTGGGCCGTGGCAGGTCAATCGCGACTACTACGTGTACATGCCGGCCAACTACGACATGAACAAGGCCTACCCGCTCGTCATCGAGGGTCCGGGCTGTGGCGGCAACGGCACCAACATCTACCCGCTGCCGGACATTGCGAACCAGAGCATCCGCATCGGCATCACGCCCCCGCCGAACTCGATCGGTCACGGTACCAACGAGAACCAGGGTTGCTTCGACGACAAGGAAGGCGACGACTCGGTTGACTGGGTGTTCTACGAGAATTTCTACGACAAGCTGAACGGCGAGGTTTGCTTCGACCGCAACCGCGTGTTCTCGGCTGGTAACAGCTCGGGCTCGTGGTTTTCGAACGAGCTCGGCTGCAAGTACGCGGGCGACGCGATGCGCCCGGTGCGCGGCGTCATGCCCAACACGGGCGGGTTGCCGACCGAGCCCCAGTTCGTGCCGAAGTGCACGAACTCGCCCATGTCCGGCATGTGGGTTCACGAAATCAACGACACCACCAACGGCTTTGCTGGCAACAAGGTCGCAATCGACCGCGCCATCAAGGTGAACGGTTGCACGGGCGCGCAGAGCTACGACGCCAAGGTAACGGCCAATGAGATCAAGGACTTCCCGATCGGTGGCAACAATCCGGCCAACACCTGCAAGCTGCTCACGGGCTGCCCGGAAATTCACCCGCTCGTCGTCTGCGCTCTGCCGGGCAACCAGCACGGCGGTCACGACAGCGTAGTGAACCCCGGCTTCGCGACCTTCGTGAAGCAGTTCTCGGCCGGTAACTTCATCACGCAGTAACCCGCTCAGACCGCAATGGCTGAAGGCCATCGTGACTCGTGTCGCGGTGGCCTTTTGCTTTGCCAGCCGTACTAGCGTTCGCGAGGCCTGAAATGTCGAAGGCCATCGTGACTCGTGTCGCGGTGGCCTTCGGTTGGCTCAGCAGCAGCGCTCGTAGCCCTACGGTGTTGGCGCCACGTCGTTGCGCTTGAACTTCATGGTGCGCAAGCCCTTCACGCCGAACAGGTATTCGCCGTCGGCGCCCGTGAGATCCAGGGTGTCCCCGTGGTTGCAGAAGGTTGCGTTGGAGGGGAAGTTCTGCTGCAAAATGAAGCTTACGGTGTTGCCGTTGCGGCGCCACGGACCAAACGGACCGCCCGTCTCGCTCACGTCGAACTGGCACAGGCAGCCGCCCGGGTCATTGGGGTTCGCGAGACACTTGGTGTTGCTGTACGAGCCTTCGCCGATGCCCGAGTCGTTGACCGGGCCTTCGAGCTGCTTGCATACGTCCCCCACCGGAGACATCGGATCGTTCGGATTGAGGGCAGCGTTGTCCATCGCGCCGTACATGCGGACGCAGATGGCCGGAAACTCGAGCACGAACACGCCGGTGCGCGCCAGGCCCATGGTGTAGGTGCCGTCAGCGTTGATGCGCAGGTTGGCCTGGCCGACCTGGCCGCTCTCGTAGAAGAAGCCGGGTTGGTTGTAGAAACCGGCCATGGTGGGCGTTGGCCTACCGCCGTTGATCAGCAGGTCGCACCAGTCGTAGACCGCTGGCTCGGGTGCGGGCTGACCTGCCACCGGGAGGGTGGGCTTGGTAAGGCGCTTGTCCGTCGGCGGCAGGTACAAGTCCTCGGTGCAGGACTCGTAGCCCGGCGCCAAGTCCCAGTTGCCGACCGGATCCGGGCCTCCGCACCCGCTGAGCGGCGGGCAAAGCGGCTCTTGCGTGCAGCCGGTCGAGAGGGCTGCCATGAGCCCTACGAGGATGAGCGCGCTGCAAGCTTGCGTGGTGGGTTGAGGAGCCTTGGACTTCATCGGGCTCACATGCAGGGGTTAGGGCAAGCGAGCCCGCAGTCGACGCCGTCTTCACCAAGCCCCTGCACGCCATCCGCACAATTGATGGTGGTGGCACCCAGATCCATGGTGCGGAGCCCAGGCTCGTCGAACAGGTAGCTCCCGTCGGCGCCGGTGAGTTGGAGGTGACCGCCCGCGCTGCAGTAGCTGACCTTCTGAGGGAAGGCGGCGGCGGCGGCCTTGCTCGGGAACTTCACGTTCAGGCGATGGAGCAGCGTGTGGCTATCCACGACCTCGTAGGTGCCCGAGCCGCCGCTTTGAACCGCGACATCGAAGCGGCACACGCAGCCTTGCGGATCGGCAGGGTTGGCCAGGCACTGCAGGTTCTTGTACACCGACGTGGGCGTGGCCATGCTGACGAGCTGCGTCTGCAGGGCCGTGCACACGTCGCCAACAGCTCCGAACTCTCGGATGCAGACCTCGGGGAACTCGATGAGGTACTGCCCGGTTCGGGTCATGCCGACGGCGTACGTGCCAACGCCGTTGGGGCCGATGGGGTCGTAGTGCACGAATGCAGCGCCGATGGTGCCGCTCTCGAAGGAGAAATGCGGGTCGACTGCAGCCACCTTGTTGCCACCATTGGTGACGAGCAAGTCGCACCAATCGTAAAGCGCGGCTTCGACGATCGGCGTGCGCGCGGCCGGTTGGTCGCCCATTTCTAGCCGCGTATCGGCAGGCGGTTGGTACAGGTCCTCGGAGCAGGAGGGGGCGCCGGGGCCTAGCACCCAGTCGCCGATGGGGTTGCCGCCGCAGGTGCCGAGCTCAGAGCACTTGGGAGGCTGGTTGCAGCCTGCGCCAAGCGCGACGAAGAGAGCGCACCAGCCGAGCAGGCTCTTGTGTAGGAACTGGGTCGGGTTGGAAGTCATGGTTTGACCTGATTCCTCCGAGCGCATCAAAAGAACATCGCCAAGCTGAGCTGCCCGCGGTTGTTGCGTGCCGAGGCGGCGACGCCACCAGTGCCGGGGACGACCAAGCCGTTCGGCATGTTCGCCGGCACGGCACCGAACACGGGATCTCTCGGTGACACGTCGCCGAAGGTCTGCTTCACCGTCTGGAACGACAGGCCGACCGCGATGGCGGGCGTGATGTCGAAGCCGACGTTGCCGTCGATGTACTCCATCTTGGTGAAGATGCCGCCGTAGCTGGGGAACGGCGTCAGCTTCTTGATGTTGTCAGATTTGATCTGCGAGTAAATGCCCGCAATCCAGATGCGGCCGCCGCCGACGGGCAGGTAGTACTGCAGGCCCGCGACGAAGCCCTGCCAGTTGAGCGTCTTGAGCTCGAGGTTCCGGTCGAAGGTGACCAGACCGGGGTCCACGTTGGCTTGGTACTGAATGGCCGGCGCCGACATGCTCGGGTTGGGCAAGAGCGGGAAGCGCGAGCCGCCGTCCATGAACGTGTACATGTCGGCGATGCCGCTGCCGCGGCTGAACTCACCGGTGAGCGTGAGGCCGTTGCCCTTGTCTTTGATGTCCTTGACCGGGATGATGGGCAAGAGCACGTTGACTGCGATGCCGTAGCCTTGCGTCTTTTCGGTGGCCGAGCCCGGCTCCGACTTGAACGCTGGTACCTCGAACCGGCGGTACATGCCGGACACGCCTACCGAGATGGGCGCGAGGGCCGCGCGACCAAAGCCGGGCGTCGCCGCACCGGACCAGCCGCCGTACGCCACCTTCAAGCCGCCTTGGCCGTCGGGAACGCCGGAGTCGCGCTGGCCAGGCCGCACCGCCGCGGCGGCGATCGTGACCTCGAGCTCGCCGGCGTGGAGCTTCTTTTCGAGCCGGATTTGCGGGTTACGGTGATAGATCTGCGCGGGCACGCCGAGGTAGCCGACGGTGGCCGGGTAGAACGAGCCGTTCCAACCAAACAGGTCGTAGTACTGACCGGCGATCACGTCGATGACCGACGTTTCCAGCTTCAAGTACGCGTGCCGGATGCGGAGCGGGCCGAACACGACCGAGTCGTGACGTCGCGCGTCTGTGGGCGCGAGACCGTAAAAATCCAGCTCGAGCTGCGCGGATGACTTGATGCCCTCGAAGGTGGGCGCGTTGACTTGGATGCCGAAGCGCGAGTCACGCGCCGTGAAGATGGTGCGGCGGTGATCACCCTTGTAGGTGCCGACGCGCGCGATGAGGTTTGGCTGAATGCCGTCTTCGAAGGACTGCGTGGAGTCCTCGATCAGGTCGACGCGCGCGTAGCCGTAGGGCGTGATCGCCCATTCGCTGCGCTCGCCGTAAACGGGGGGCCGCCCGGCCGTGGTGGGCGCAGGCTCCGCTGCCGAGGCAGGCGAAGTGGTGGCTTTCGCGTTGGCATCGGCCGCTTTGGCGTCTGCGCTGGCACCGACCGTGACCCCGGCGCTCGCCTTGGCGGCGCCGTCATCGGCTTTGGCGTCACCCGTCTTGGTGGCTTCCGCGGTTTCCTCCAAGTCCTCGTCATCTTGCGCGTGAGCGTTCACGCTGAAGAGGGCCATCGAGATTCCAAAGGCAGCCAGTGCCCGATAATTCATAGACTCTCCGTCACTTTGCGGCTGGAGGACGCTGGTTTAGGGCACACGCGGGACTTAGGGACAGCGGGGTTCTGAATCTTCAAGTCGCACCTGCGCTTCAGCACTTTTCCGTGCCTCTCTATGTCCGCTCCTCGTCGTGCGGATCAGCTCGGGCGTATTAACAGACGCTTTCTTGCCGGGCCCAGTATTTCCAGGCCGGCCGACCCTGCACAGGGTCCGGCCAAGTGGCCTACGGGCTGTGATCACGGCGCGCAGTGCGAAGAAGATGACTACTCAGCCGAGCTCGCCAGCGGCGATGACGACAAGGCTCAGTGTCGAATCGATACACGCTTAGGTTTCTTAAGTAACGCGCGAGAACCCGAGGACGAGCACGCGCGCGGGCAGGGGCACGTTCACGTTCACGTTCACCGGACCGAGACTCGAGCTGGTCGCTACAGACCCGCGATCGGTCCCGTGCTGTCTCCCAGCTGCGCGCCGGTGACGCCAGCGGCGTCGAGCATCGTGACGAGCAGGTTGGAGACTTTCTCCTTCGGGTCCGTCTTGGCTTTGGGCGTGAACGAGATGTGCTGACCGGGGTGGAGCTTACCGCCGCCGTGGCCCGCGAGGACGATGGGCATGTCGTCGTGGTTGTGGCGGTTGCCGTCGGAGATGTCGCTGGAGCAGAAGACGGCCGAGTTGTGCAGCACGTTTTGGCCGTCGGCGTCGGGCACGGCTTTGAGTTTGTCGAAGAAGTAGCCGAGCTGCTGCATCTCCCAGGCGCCGATTTTCGCGAGCTTTTCGATGTTTACGGGGTCGCTCATGTGGTGCGAAATGTCGTGGTGACCGCCGGTGATGTCCAGGAACGGGTACGTGCGGCCACTGACGGCGTTGCCCAGCATGAGCGTGACGATGCGCGTGGCGTCGCAGGCGAACGCCAGCGCGATCAAGTCGAACATGGTCTTGAGGTGCGTCGGGAAGTCGAGCTTGGCGCCCTTGACGGGCGGCGTACCGGGCGTGC
Source organism: Polyangiaceae bacterium (assembly GCA_036261775.1). Lineage (GTDB taxonomy): Bacteria > Myxococcota_A > Polyangia > Polyangiales > Polyangiaceae > PMG-095. The sequence continues at coordinate 9,682 of DATAKF010000182.1, forward strand.
AGCCCGCGCCAGTGCCGGTTCCGGCGACGCGCTTCTCGAGCTCACGCACGCCGGTCAGGTACTGGTCGAGCTTGATCTTGTCGGTGGCTCCGAGCTTGGGTGACAGGCCGTTCACGTCGGCGATCACGAAGTCGATCACGCTCTTTTCGTAGGCCAGGCGCTTGGCGGCTTCGGCGGCCGAAGCGTTCGGGTCGTACCCCTCGAAGAGCTGGTTGAAGGCTAGGTAAGGGTCGACGATCTTGGGCAGCGGCGTCTGCGCGTCCGACCACGAGATGTTGCGCGCGTAGGCGCAGCTATAGCCGCTGTCGCAGTTGCCGGTACCGCCGCCGCCGTCGATGCCCAGCTGGAGCGAGGGCAGGCGCGTCGCCATGCCGATTTTTTGCGCGGCGACTTGATCAGCGGAGATACCCAGCTTGATGTCCGTCTCGGACTTGTTGGCGTGGGCGCAGGTGATGAAGCCGGAGACGCCAGAGGCATGGTCGCCGGCCATGTCGGGTCGAGCGTTGAAGTTCTCGAGACCGGTCACGATCGAAAAGTCGGACTTGAGCGCGTCGAGACCCTTGAACATGGGCGGCAGCGCGTAGTCGGTACCGACCGTGGTAGGGCGGAACGTGGCCATATCGAGCCCGTTCGGCAAAAACACGTAGACCAAGCGCACCGGCGCGGGCGTCGCCTGCGCGCGAGCGTCGCGTGGCAGCAGCGACTCCAAGAACGGCAATCCGAACAAGGTGGCGCCACCACCCAGCAGCAAACGGCGCGAGACTGTGCGCTTCACGGCATACCTCCCATCGGCTCGCCGCGCCGACTGGTGAAGGTCGGGGCGGTGACGATGCGGCTCGTCAGGTCAGCAAACGAGAAATTGTTCTGGGCCAGGCCTTCTGCCAGGGCATCGAGCGTGGCGGAGTCCATGTGTCCGACGACCTCGACCGGTGCGCGGCCGAGCGCGTAGCTGTAGAGCTTTCTGGCGATGCAGCGCGCAAATTCGGGCTTGGCGGCGACGCGCGCTGCAAGCTCCTTGGCACCCGCGAAGGTTTCGCCGGACGGCAAGTTGCCGTTGGGATCGATCGGGTTGCCCGCGTCCATGTCGCGGTACACGCCGACAGCGTCGTAGTTCTCCAGGCCTAGGCCGATCGGATCCATCAGCTGGTGGCAGCCGTTACACACCGGATCTTGGCGGTGGATCTCGAGGGCTTGGCGTTGCGTGAGGCCTTGCTCTTTGGCCATCGAGACAGCGGCCAAATTCACGTTCGGCGGCGGCGGCGGAACGGTGGCGCACAATAGCTCGTCCATCACCCACTTGCCGCGGTTGACCGGCGACGTGCGGTTGACGTGCGAGGTGAGGGTCAAATAGCCGCCTTGCGTGAGCAGGCCGCCGCGCTGCGTGTTGCCCGCGAGGTCGACGCGCATGAGCTCGGCGCTGCCGACTGCCGGCAGGCCGTAGTGGCTCGCCAAGCGGTCGTTCAGGTACGTGTAGTCGGCGGTCAACAGCTGCACGGCTGGCGTGTTCTGGAACGCGATGTCCCGGAAGAGCATTTCGGTCTCCGAGCGCATGGCGGCGAGCAGGGGCCCGTCTACCTTGGGGAACAGCGCGGGATCGGGCTGCAGGTCGCCCACGGCGCGCAGGTGCAGCCACTGTCCGGCAAAATTGTCGACCAGCGAGCGTGCGCGCGGATCGGCCATCAAGCGCGTGGTTTGCTCCTTCAGCGTGGCGGCGTTCGTCAGCGCGCCGCTCTCGGCGGTGGCAAACAGGGCCGCGTCGGGCATGCTGCTCCACAGGAAATACGATAGGCGCGAGGCCAGCTCGTAGGCGTTGAGCGGGTGCGGCGTGGGTGACAGCGGGTCCGGGTCCAGCTCGACACGGAAGATGAAATGGGGCGAGAGCAAGGCTGCGCGCAGCGCCAAGCCCAGGCCCACTTCGGCGCTGTCGCCGTTGGTTTTGGCGACGTTGGCGACGGCCATCAGCCGATCGACCTCTGCGTCGGTCGCCGGACGGCGCCAGGCGCGGTTGGCGAAGCCTTTGAGCACCTGCCTGGTGCAGGTGTCGCCGCTAGCGAGATCACAGGTCACCAGAGCGGCGCGCTGGGTGGCGTTGCTCAGCGCCTCGCTGACGAGGGCTTTGGACGCCGTGTGGTACACGCTGAGGTGCAGCGGCGACAACGTGAGCACGTCGGCCATGTTGTCGAAGCCGTTGCCGCGATCGTCGATCGGGAAGTCTTCGGAAGGCTTTTGATTCGTGCCGAGCAGATCGTGGACGGTGTTGTCGTATTCGGCGCGGTTCAGGCGATGCAGCGTGACGCGGCCGGGATCCGTCGCGGGATTGACGGTGCCGCTGCCTGCCGTTGCTCCGCCGCCACTGCTCGAGCCGTTGCCGCCGGAGCCGGGTGACGCGCCGCCGCTTGCGGCGGTGCCATTCCCGATGCTCCCGTTGCAAGCGGTAAGCGCGAAAAATCCCAGCCAAACGGCGGCGGAAAGGGTGGCTCTCACGGTGATCAATTGAGTGCATGGACGAGGGGTCGTCTGTGGCGGAGTTCACCGAAATTCGGCCAAAAATTCGCGGGGTGGGGCGGCGTCAGAATATTGCAGCGCACGTGCTCGGATTGAGTCCACGCTCCGACTTTTGCCCACATGTCACGACTCCCGGGCGATTCACTCACGACCAGTGACAATCGTTGGAACCACCTGCACTCACCGGTCGATGGGTAGCCGTAGACCTGGCGACTGGCGAGCGTGGATGCTGGGAGTCGCACTCAGCGGAGGGCTCGCCTGCACCGGGCAGCTCAATGGTAACCCCGCTGGTGCTGGCGCTTCGCCTGCTGCGGGGGGCTCTGCCGGCGTGAATGCTGGCAGCGCCAACGGCGGCAACGGCACCTCGGGCGCCGCTGCTTGCACCCAGGGTGTCGCGCCCGCGCTGCACGCGCGCCTTTTGACCCCCAGTCAATATGAGCACGTCGTGGAAGACCTGCTGAAGGTCGGCGAGCACCCCGCCAAAGAATTCGGCGGTGGTGTTTCGGCGCGCCTCGACGAGGTGGCGGTCGAGCGGCGCGCCAACGCAGCCGCCCTGGTAGCGAGCAAAGCCGTTGCCAACCTCAGCGCTTGGTCGCCCTGTGTGCCTCCTGCTGTCGACGCCGCGACCTGCGAAGGGCAGCTGATCGAGAAGCTCGGAATGGCCGCGTTTCGGCACCCATTAGCCGACGCCGAGCGCGCCCAGCTGAAGCAGCTGTTCGATGCCGGCGTAGCCGAAAAGGACTTTGCCACCGGCGTCGAATGGCTGCTGACTGGGCTGCTCCAAGCGCCCGACTTTCTGTACCAGTTCGCCAAGCCAGCGGTCGGAGAGGCCCCGGGGCAGGTGGTGCCGCTGCCCGCGTACGAGCTGGCCAGTCGGCTGTCGTTCTTCGTGTGGGATTCGGGCCCCGATGACGCGCTGTTCGCTGCGGCTGCTGCAGGCAAGCTCGCGGACGCGGCAGGAGTACAGACAGAGCTCACGCGACTGATGAGCGACCCGCGCTTCAAGCGCGGCCTGGAGTCCTTCTACGGTGACTGGTTGGGCCTGAAGGGCTTTACCGAGGTCGCACGGGACGACACGGCGCTCACCAGTGAGGTGCTGGTCGATTTGCAGCGCTCGCTGCTAGAGGGCGTGACCGCGCCCTACCAAGGCTCGAACCCCACGCTGCAAGCGCTACTCTCGGGCCAAAGCTACTACTTGAACGACAAGCTGCGCGCCTTCTATGGCCTGGCCGGCGGCGGCCCCGCGCTCGAGCCTGCCGAGCTGCCGAACGAGGGGCGTCGCGGCATCGTGACGCATCCGGCGCTGATGCTGCTGCTGGCGCGACCGAACGCCAGTAATCCCATCGCGCGCGGCCTGTTCGTGCAGCGCAGCCTCTTGTGCAACGAAATCCCGCCGCCTCCGCAGGGCGTGGTGATCCCGCAGCTGCCGCCGATCATGGAGGGCTTGTCGACGCGCGATCGGCTCGAGCAGCACACGACCCAACCTATCTGCGCGGCGTGCCACGACCAGATCGATCCGCCCGGCTTCGCGCTGGAGAGCTTCGACGCGGTCGGACGCTTCCGCAGCGTCGATTCGGGCAAGGCCGTCAACACCTCGGGCGTCATGAGCAGCCAGAGCGACACCGACGGGCCCTTCGCCGATGGCGGCGAGTTTTTGGACCGCTTGGCCACGAGCGCCGACGTGAAGCGCTGCTTCGCTCGACACTATCTGGGCTTTGCGGTGGCGCGACCGCTCGTCGACGAAGACGTTTGCGCGCTGTCGCGCGTGGCCGACGGCTTTGGCGCGTCGGGTGACTTGAAGCAGCTGGTGGTCGCGGTGGCCAGCAGCGACGCCTTCCGCTTGCGTGCCACCGAGGCTCCCGGAGCTCAGCCATGAAGCTAAGCAGTCGTCAGCGTGTGGGTCGTCGTGACTTGGTGCGGCTGATTGGCAGCGCCGCGTTCGCGCTGCCGTGCCTGGAGCTGTTCGGGCGCGAGCTGCGCGCGCAGGCGGCTGGCAAGCTGGCCAAGTACGCGGTGTTTTGTTACACGCCCGACGGCGTGAACCAGGCGGCGTTTTGGCCGAAGGGCGGCGAAACCGACTTCGAGCTCAGCCCGATTTTGACGCCGTTCGCCGCGCACCGCGACAAGCTGTTGGTGATGGGGCCGCAGGTCGCAAACGGCTCGGTCAAGAGCGGCACCGGCTTGGCCTACGCGGGTCCAACGCCGCAGCACCAAGCGCCCGTCACGCTGGCGGCGCGCGTCGGACACGGCTGCAAGGCCGGCGGCAGCAATTGCACGGTCGACGATTTTGGGCTGCCGTACTTGGATCAGTCGACCGCCGTGAACAACATCGACGGCCCTTCGATTGATCAAGTCATCGGCAAGGCTGTCGTCGGCAATAGCCTGTTTTCGTCGCTGAACTTCGGCCTGCATCCGATCGGCGGCGATACCCCTTCGGACATCAACTTCGCCGAGAATGGCAGCTCGCTGAAGCGCATGGCCAGCGCCGACGAAGCCTGGAATCGCGTTTTTGGCATGCCCGCAGGGCCTTCGGCTTCGGACGTGAGCGCCGCTCGCAAGCAGACGGCCGTCACCGATTTCTTGCACGCGCGCTTCACTAGCTTGCGACCGCAGCTGAGCGCCTACGATCAGCAGGTGCTCGACGCGCACCTCACTTCGCTGCGGGCCTACGAAGAGCAGGTCAAAAAGCGCTCACAGTCCACCTGCCAACAGCCGGTCCGCGCCGAAGTACCCAGCGACGCCACGTCGGTCCGCACGGGCGCCGACACCGAGAAGCTGGCGCCGTTCTACATGGATCTCATCACCTCCGCTTTCTCGTGCGACTTGACGAAGGTGGCGACCGTCACGTTCGGTTACCCGGGCGGTGGAGACGCGGGCGGCTTGCGCATGCCCTGGCTCGGCTTCACCGATCCGCTGCACATGATCTCACACCACGGCGGCGACGCGAGCAGGCTCGACAAGTACAAGCAAATGCACACCTGGATCGCGAAGCAGATCGCCGGGCTGCTCGATCGCTTGGCGGCTGTGAAAGACGCGAACGGCACCTCCTTGCTCGACCAAACCGTCGTGTATTGGTTCAATCGCCACGGCGACGGTGACTCGCACTCCAATTGGGGCCTGCCAAACATCCTCTTGGGTGGAGCCGGCGGTTACTTCAAGATGGGGCGATACCTACAGTTGCCTACGACCAACCCCACGCAGGTCCTCATCTCGATCGCGAACTCGATGGGCGTCGACGTGCCCACGTTCGGCGAGGCACCGCTCGCAGCGAACAAGCCGCTGTCCGCGCTCACTGGTTGAACGGCCGTTTTCCAGCCTCGCGGTCGGTTTCTGCGCGATCCGAACGCTCGTGACGGACAATCACAGTCGAAGCGAATTTTCTGGGTCAAGCGCAGCGCAATCGCTGCGTTTTTGAAGCTGCGGCTAGCTGCCCGCCATGTCTCGAGGGTGACTCCTTCGATCTCCTGGCGCGTGTCCGACTTGGGTGGCGTGGCCCTGCGCGCGGTTCCGGCGCTGGCCCTGCTGGTGGCTTGTCAGGGAAACATCAGCGGTCCCGACGACGCGCTGCCCGGCGCCGGACCAGAAATGAACACCAGCGGCAGCGGAAGCGTCGTGCAGCCCGACTTGCCACGACCGGCGGTCGGGACCTTCGCGGGGCCGATCGTGACGACGCCGTCGACCACGACGCGGTTCATGCGGCTCAACCATCGGCAATGGGAGAACACCGTGCGTGACGTGCTCAAGCTGAGCACGCCCACCAACCTGTCGAACTCTTTCGTCGCCGAGCCGCTGCGCAGCACCTTCGACACCAACGGCGCGGTGCTGTCGGTGTCGGCCGACGCCTTCAAGGATTATCAGAACGCGGCTGAGTCGCTCGGCACCACCGTGGCGAAGGACGCCGCGATCAAGAGCCGCCTGTCGCCCCAGGCCGACGCCACCACGTTCATCAAGAACCTAGGGAAACGCGCGTTTCGGCGGCCTTTGACCGACGCCGAGGTAACCGCGACCAAGGCGCTGTTCGACAAGGGCAAGGCGCTGATCGGCAGCGGCGACGACTTTGCCGACGGCGTGCAGCTCGTTGCCGACTACTTCTTCCAGTCGCCGCACTTTCTCTACCGCGAAGAGCTGAGCAGCGGTGCGCCGGGCACCAAGGTGGCGTTGAACGCCTACGAAGTCGCGAGCAAGCTGGCCTACGCGGTCACGGGCTCGATGCCGGACGACGCCCTGTTTGCCGCAGCGGAAGCGGGCGCGCTCTCGACGCGCGACCAAGTCGTGGCCGAGGTGAAGCGCTTGCTGGGCACGCAGGGCGCCAAGGACTCGCTGCTCGACTTTCACGACCAGCTGCTGGTGATGCGCGGCTACGACAACATTCACAAGAACGATTCCTACACCGGCTTCGGCGAGGGCGTGGCCGAAGACCTGCGCCAAGAGGCCAAGCACTTCATTCAAGATATCGTGTTCCAGCAGGATCACGGCTTCACCACTTTGATGACCGCGCCCTACACGTTCGCCAACGCGCGGGTTCGCGGCCTCTACGGTCTCGAGAACCAAGCTCCGACCGGCGCCAACGCCGCGGATTTCATCAAGCTGCAGCTCGATCCGACGCAGCGCGCGGGCTTGCTCACGCAGATCGGCTTTTTGGCCTCGAACGGCGAACAAGCGACGCCGAACATCATCATTCGCGGTGTGCACATCGCGCGGAAGATCTTGTGCGCGGCGCTGCCGCCTCCGCCCATGAACGTGCCGCCACTGCCGGCGCAGCAGCCCAACTCGACCAACCGCCAGCGCGTGGAGCTGGCGACCAAAGACGCGCCCTGCAACGGCTGCCACACCAACATCATCAACCCGCTCGGCGTTGCGCTCGAGCACTTGGACGGCGTGGGTCGCTACCGCACGATGGACAACGGACAGCCCGTCGACTCGACAACCTCGTACACGATCGACGACAAAGTAGTGCCGATCGCGGGGGCGGTGGAGCTGGCCAATGCCATCGCCACCAGCGACCAAGCGCACGCCTGCTACGCGCAGAACATGGCCGAGTACTTGTATGGCCGCGTGATCAGCCGCGACACGGACAATCAGCTGGTGCAGCAGGGCGGCTGGCTCTCGCACGACAAGGAGTCGCTCCAGAACCTGGTCGTGAACCTGCTCGCCACCGACGCCTTCTTGACCCGGATGCAGTGACGGAAACTCCCATGAAGTCGCAAAAGCTCGTCAATCGTCGTTTGGTGCTGCGGGGTCTGGGCGGCGTCGCCGTCGGCCTACCCATGCTGGACGTCTTCGCGCCGCGCGGGGCAGAAGCGCAAGCCGCCACGCGCCCCGTGTACTCGGCGCTAATGCTGCAGCAGAACGGCGCCATTCAAGGCAACGGGGAAGACCCGGACATGTTCTGGCCCAGCCAACAGGGCGCCATCGACAAGGCCACCCTGGCTGGCAAGGACGCGGCTCAGACCATCTCCGAGCTGGCCGACTACGCGGACAAGATCGCCTGCGTGCGCGGCATGGACTTTCACTATTCGAACAACCACGACGGCGGTCCCATCGCGGCCAGCTGCGGCTCACCCGTGAAGGGCGAAGGTACCGATCAGCTGCCGACGACGGAGTCGGTGGATGTGTTCATCGCGAACGCCATGACGCCCGGTACGCCGCCGCTCACGCTGTACGCGGGCGTGAAGGGGACGTTCCGCGACGACGCTTTCTCGTTCAACAAGGGCGGGGTGCTGCGCATCGGCGACAACAACCCGTTCAACGTCTACAAGCGCCTGGTGGGCATGACCGGGATGGACCCGGCCATGGTGGACAAGATTGCCCAGCGCCGTCTGTCGGTGAATGACCTGATTCGGGCTGATTTGAAGGCGCTCTTGGCACGCACGGATCTGAGCAAAGACGACCGCGATCGGCTGGATCTGCACCTGACCAGCGTGCGCGAGCTCGAGATGAACAGTACCACGGTGATGGGTCCGGCGCTGGACCAGGCCGCGCTGATGTCGGTCGACGGGAAGGCCGCCACCGCGAACGACAACATGGAAAAGGTCGTGCGGCTGTTCTTCGACTTGATCGCGTTCGCTTTCGCGTCGAACCGGACCCGCACGGCCACGCTACAGGTCGGCGGCTGCAACGACCACACGCGCTACACCATCAACGGCACGGTGCAGGCGCCGTATCACTTCATCTCGCACCGCATTCAGAGCGATGGCGACGATGGCGCGGTGATCGAGAACGCGATGGAGTTGCATCATGAGATCGATCGCATTCACGCGCGCATGTTCAAGTACTTTCTCGATCGGATGAGCGCCTACACACTGCCGGGTGGAGGCACCTTGCTCGACTCCAGCGTCAACCTGTGGGTCAACTCGGTCGCCGACGGCCCGCCCCACAGCGGTAACAACATTCCGCACGTGTTCGCGGGGGGCGCCAACGGCTTCCTCAAGATGGGGCAGAACATCGAGATCAAGAAGGGCTACACGAACCTGGCCCTCAACACGATCGCCAGCGCCTGCGGCGTGCGCAAAGCCGACGGCAGCAACGTGGATAACTTCGGCGACACGTCCTCGCCCGGCCTCCTCACGCAGCTCCTCGCGTAGAGCAGGCGAGGCAGCAGGGAGGCGGGAAGGCGGGAAGGGAGCGGGAAAGCGCATTTCTGGTTCGGGGAAGACCGAACCAGAAATGGTTGCCTCGGGGGCGCGACGAGGCCTCAGCCGCGCCTGATGCGGGTGGCTCCCGGTGGGCCCCCAACAAAAGTCTTCCCGTCTTCCCGCCTTCCTGCGGATTCCCTCTCACCAGGTTGTGGCGCGACGCAAGGCTGGCTAGCGTGGCTCGCATGCGCACCCGAGTTGCCGCGTGGCTGCCGCTGATTGCATTGGTGTTGGCTTGTGGAGGGCCTGCTGCGCCCGCCGAAAGCCCCGAGGCGGGGGCTGCCGATGCGCCCGCCGACAAGCCGCCCAGCGAGGGCGGGGAGGCCGAGGCCGCTGCGGAAAAGAGCGACGCCCCGAGCGGAGACAAACCCGCCGCCGCGAGCGCGCCTGCTTCCGACGAAGAGGTCACGGCCATTTTGCAGCTGGTGATCAACGATCCGGAGCTGGACCAGTACCTGCACCTGGGCGAGCCCGGGCGCTTCCCGTTGCAGCTGTCGGGCGAACGTCTGCCGAGCGGCCTGAAGCTGGTGAAGTCGACGGAGCCGGTCAAAATCGTCGACCCTCCGAAGTCAAAGAAGGACGCAGTGCTCGTGATCACCGAGATTGACGTACAGGGCGACCGCGCAAGCGTCCGCTACCGCTACGACATCGAGGGCATTCGCGGCAACGTGAGCTTGAGCAAGAAGGCGCACGGCTGGGAGCTGAAAAACAGCCGTTTGGTCGAGCACTGAGCGCTGGGGCTGCGCGGCGCGTGGCAGCTGCTACCGTCGGGGCCATGCAGCCTCTGTCAGTGCCCCCAACCGACGGCGATCACGTGCTCGGCCGCTTGGACGCGCGGGTCGTGATCGTGGAGTACGGGGACTACGATTGTCCGCACACGCGGCGCGCGCACGGCTACCTGCTGCAGCTCTTGGAGGAGAGCCCGGGCGGTCTGGCGCTGGTGTTTCGGCAGTTTCCGCTGCGGCATATCCACCAGAACGCGCAAAAGCTGGCCGAGTTGACGCAAGCGATCTCGGAGCCGGGCACCTACTGGGCTGCCCACCAGGCCTTGATGGCCGAGCGGCGCATGTCGCTCGAAGTGGCCGAGCGCGTGCTGACGGGCCTGGGTCTAGACGTGGCGCAGCTGGCGGCGCGGAGCGAGGCGGCGGCGCTTTCGGTGCAGGCCGACGTGGAGCGTGGTCTGCGCGACGGTGTGCACTCCACGCCGTCGTTCTTCTTCAACGGCGCGCCGCACGATGGTCACTACGACATCGAAACGCTGCGCGCCCAGATTGCTCAGGCGCCTGAGCGCGCGGGGTAGGCGCGCATGGCGGCAAAGGTGGCGCTCGTCGACCCGGTGCTGGGTCCACTCACCGATGATTTGCTGACGCGGGACGTGCGCGTGTTTCAACGCGCCAAGGGCCACCGTTTCTCGTCGGATGACGTGGCGACGGCCTACGTCGCGTTCAACGCCATGCCTCGCGCCGAGCGCGTGCTGGACTTGGGCTGCGGTTTGGGCTCGGTGCTGCTGCACTTGGCTTGGAAGCTGCCCCAAGCGCGGCTCACGGGCGTGGAGGCGCAAGCCATGTCGTTCGAGCTCTTGCAGCGCAACGTGGCGCGCTCGGGGTTCGCGGAGCGGCTGTGCATTCACCACGGTGACATCCGCGACCAGCTACTGCTTGCTGGCTTGGGTGGCCCGTTTCAGTTGATCACCGGCACGCCGCCGTACTTTCCGCCCGAGACCGCCCGTGACGCCGAAGACGAGCAACGGGCGTTCGCGCGCATCGAGTATCGCGGCGGTGTGGAGGCTTACATCGAAGCCGGAGCGCGCCTGTTGGCCCCCGATGGCTTGCTCGTGCTGTGCGGCGACGCACGGGTCGGACAGCGCACTACATTGTCTAGCCAAGCCGCTGGGCTGTCGATTCACTCACGCTGTGATGTGGTCCCGCGGGCAGGTCGCGCGGCCCTATTTTCGATCTGGACCCTGGGTTGGCAGCCGATTTCCACGATGATTTCGACGTTCACGCTGCGCGACTCGGTCGGCGAGCCGACGACCGACGCGGGGCTGCTGCGCGAATTTTCTGGAATCACCCGCAGCTTTCCCTAATTTCGTGTCGTCTGAGGCACTGAAGCAAAGTGCCAAGGGCGAGACGATGCGGGCAAATCCAGCCGGACACGTAGCCACGTGTGCCGCGCTACTGGCGCTTGCGTCAGTGGCGGCGCCGGCGTTCGCGGTGGAGCCCGCGGTCGGTGCTGGTGACCGCGCTCGGCCCGCGTTGCGCCGAGTCGCAGTGCCGGAGCCGGGGACTGCCGGTACTTGGGTCGCAGCTGCAGACGTAGGCGGTGGCGTGACTGAAGCGCTGACCGACAGCGACGCCGCGCATGCCCGGGTTGCTGGTCGTGTTGCCGCGGCGGTGGATGCCACGCCGTGGTTGAGCTTTGGCGCGTGGCTCGGCGGTCGCTATGACGTCCACCCTAGCGATGCTCGGGGCAGCGATAGTGGCTGGCTCTTTCAGCCCGAGCTGTCGAGTCGGCTGGCCTGGCGCGCGGGCAAGCTGGGCTACGGCTTCGAAGCGACTGCCTGGTTGCCGGGCGGGGCGGACGTCGGTGCGTCGCTATCAGGGCTGAGCGCCGACGCGCGGGCCTTGCTCAGCCACCAAAGCTCTCGGCTGTTGGTGGCGGGCTATGCTGGTTTTCGGCTCGATCGCAGCGCAGAGGTGGCGAAAGGCGCCGAGCGCTTTCGTCCGGGCGATCGCAGCGCCCTAGGAGTGAGCGAGTACGACGCGGTGCTGGGCGGGGCTGGCGTTGGCTACGCGCTGGGTCGCACGTACTTGTTTGGTGAGGTCGCGGCGCAGCTGCTGCTGGGCAGCCCGAAGCTCTCTGCGTCTCCGCTGTGGCTGAGTCTGGGCATGCGGCGACCGTTGGGGCTGCCGGGCCTGAGCTACGAAGTGTCTGTCGATGCGCTGGCCAGCGCGCGTCCGGAGGCTGGCGCGGAGCTGTTCCCGATCGAGCCGCGCGTGACCTTGAACCTCGGTCTGCGCTACCGCTTCGGTGAGCGCGCCGTCGAGAAGGCGAAACCCCGTCCCGTGGCACCCAAGCCTCTGCCGGTGGAGGTGGCGGTGCCCGCGCCCAAACCCGCCAGCGTCGAGCTAACGCTGCTGGATGACCGAGGCCAGCCGCTGCAGCGCGCCCAGGTGGCAGTGACGCAAGGTGACGTCGAAACACCGCTCGTCGAGGTCTCCCCTGGGCAATACCGGCTCGAGCAAGCGCGGCCTGGCCGGGCGCGTCTCCGCGTGAAGGCCGAGGGTTTTCAGCCCGTGGAGCGCGATGTCGAGTTGCAGGCGGGCGCGTTGCGCGTCGACGTGCGAGTCGACCAGGCGCTGCCCGCCGGCCAGGTCCGGGGCCTCGTGCGTTCGCTTCGCGGCAAGCCGCTGGCTGCCAGCATTCGCGTCGAGCCAGGCGGAGCGCAGACCAGCACCGACGCCGAAGGTTTCTTCCAGCTCGACGTACCGCCGGGTGAGTACGAGGTCGTGATCGAGTCGCCGGGCTACCAGCCTCAGCGTCGCAAGGCCAAGGTGGACCAACAAGGCGTCGTGATCGTCAACGCGGACCTGAGCCAGGAAAGCGGGCTCCTCCCAGCACGGTAGCCATGCTGCGAGCGCTGATTCTGCACTGGTGTCGCTACTTGGCCTGGGTCGCCTTGCTGCTACTCGGCTGTGGGCATGGCGATGAGCTCGCCAAGCTCCAGGCCATGCGCGGCACGGTGGAGCGTGACGTGGCTAGCAAGCAAGGCGCGTGGGGCAGGGCAGCCGTCGGAGCCAGCTTCGTCGTGGGCGATGGTGTCCGCACCGCCAAAGCTGCGACCGCCGAGCTGAAGCTGAGCGATGGCAGCGGCCTCACCTTGCAAGAAAAGTCGCTGCTGCGCTTCCTGGCGTCACCGCCTGGTAAGAAGTCACGAGGCTTGGCGCTGGAGGCCGGTGAGGTCGAGCTCGACGTCGGCGCGTCGGGCCTCGAGATCGAGACCCCGGCGGGGCCGGCCACGCTCGACCCGGGCACGCGCGTTCGCCTGCGAAAAACCGAGCAAGGCACGCGATTTTCGGTGGAGATTGGCGCAGCGCACCTGACGGACCTTCACCGCGACCTCAAGCCCGGTGAGCAAATCGAGATCGGCATCGGTCGGGCCGTGATCGAACCCAGCGCGCCAACTCCAGCCCCGTCGGCGCTCCCACCGAGCGCGCCGAGCGCAAGACCGGCGGACTCGGTGCAGGCGTCGGCGGATTCGCGGACCCGGGGCCCCGACGTGGTGGACCTGCCCGCCACAGCGGGAGACTCGCTGATCGTCCACGATCCACACCCGCCCACCGTCGTGGGCTTTGCGACGCCAGGCTGCGCGGGCCTTGCGGTGCTGGAGGTCGGTACCAAACGGCGCGAGACGGTCGGCGCCGGCAGGGTGACGGCAAGCTTTGCCGCCGGCGCGCAGCGCTACCGCCTGCGTTGTGACGCCGAGGCCGCGCCGTTTGCCGAAGGCATGGTCACGGTCCTGCCGGATGCTGGCAATCGCCGGTTGGCCAGCGCAGCGCCGGCCAATCGCATCGACGCCGATGGACGCCGCTACACGATCCTGTATCAGAGCCTGCTACCCAAGGTCTCGGTGCGTTGGCCCAACCCGCCAGCGGGTGGCCCGTTCGCGCTGTTCGTGCGTTCGCAGGGCAAGGGCCAAAAGCAGCTCAGCGCCGGCGGCCCGAGCTACGCTTTGCCGGCTGGCACCCTCAATGAAGGTACGCACGAGCTTTGGTTTTCAGCCGGCAGCGAGCAGTCACGCAAGACCACCGTGGTGGTGCAGTTCGACAACGCGGCCCCGACGGCCAGCATCAGCTCACCTCCCGAGCGAGGCTTTGCTGCCGGCTCCACGGTCACGGCCGCCGGTACGGCGTTGCCCGGCTGGACCGTTTCGGTCGCCGGTCGCGACCTAGCCCAGGACGCCCAGCAGCGGTTTTCTGGCGAAGTTGGCGCGCCCGGCGACGCCTCGGCGTTGGCGATTCGCTTCGCGCACCCGCAGCGTGGCGTTCATTACTATCTTAGGCGACCATCACGCTAACCGTGTCTTCGAGCTCGATGTCCGGACGGGTAGTGCTTGGGCGCTACCGTGTGGTTGCGCCGCTGGCGCGCGGCGGCATGGGCATCGTCTATTTGGGGCGTCTGGAGGGCGCCGCGGGCTTCTCCAAGCCGGTGGTGATCAAGACGGTCATTCCCGACGCCAAAGACGCGCGGGCGGCCCAGCTGTTCGCGCGTGAGGCGCGCATCGTATCGAACCTGCAGCATCCGTCGATCGTGGGCGTGCTCGACTTTGGCGAGGTCGACGGCGAGTACATCATGGTGCTCGAGTACGTGCACGGCTTCCACCTCGGCAATTGGTGGCGCTTCGTGCAGGAAGCGCGCGGCTGCATGCCGGTGGCTCACGCCGTGGAGGTGATGCTACCGGTGCTGGACGCCCTGGACTTTGCGCATCGCCTGAAGCGCGCCGACGGCACGCCGCTCGATATCGTGCACCGCGACATCTCGCCCGCCAACATCTTGATCGACTTGCAGGGCAACGTAAAGCTGCACGACTTCGGCATTGCGCGCATGGCCGATGACGAGTTCAAGACGCAAGACGGCACCTTCCGCGGCACGCTGTCGTTCACTGCGCCGGAAACGCTACAGGGCGTCGCGGCCAGCCCGCGCAGCGATTTGTACGCGTGTGGGGTCGTGCTCTATCAGCTGCTGGCTGGCTCGAACCCTTTCCGGGGGGAATTGCCGAGCGAAACGCTGCACCGCGTGATGACCCACGTGCCGCCCCGCCTGCGCACGTTGCGCGACGAGGTCGGCTCCGCCCTGGACGACGCTATCGCGCGCGCCTTGGAAAAGGAGCCGGCCAAGCGCTTCGAGTCAGCCGGCGCCTTCGCGGCGGCGCTGCGCGCTGCGCGGACTTGGTCCGAGGCTGCGGCTACGGCCGAGATGGCGGCCGTGATCGAGGCTGACTTCAGCGGCCGGGAGATGTCGGCGTTCTTGGGGGTGGATTCTTTGCAGTCGCGTGACGCCGCGTGGCGCGCGGCGCAGCCCAGCGCGGCCAGCTTGCCGCTGGGGTCGAGCCGCCCGCCCGGTGGGACCCCTCGTGACCAAGTCACCGAAACGGGCGAGGGCGTTGGCGCAGCGCCAGGGTCCTCGGCCACCTTGCAGGGCGTTCCGTCGGCCGAGTTGCTGGCGCTGGCGCGCCCTGGTTCGAGCGATACCAGCAAGGAAGGCGAGGCGACCTTCATCGCCACGGTGCCGCCGCTGTCCGGCTCGCTACTGCCCGCGGGCATGAGGGAAAGCGCACCTTCGCGCAAGCGCGTGCCGCTGATCGCGTTCGTTGCCGGTGGCTTGTTGCTCGCGCTCGCCGGGGTCAGCTATGCCTGGTTGGCGCAGAGGGCGGCCCCGCCGAAGGAGCGCTTCCTGCTCATCGAAAAGCAGGCCGATCCCGAGCCATCTCCCGCCGCCCAGGCCAGCGCGAGTGGCAGCGTTGCCGCACCCGTAACGGCTCCCTCCGCGGAGCCTTCCCGCAGCGCTATGCCAGCAGCCAAGGCACCGCGACCCACGGCCGATGTAGCGGGCTCTTCGCTGACGGCGGCATTTCAGCGGCAGCGTGGCCGCATCGAAGCCTGCTTCCGCGCTCAGCCCACCGTCGCCGCCGAGCAGCCGCAGCTCACGATTCGTTTTCAGGTCGAGGCGAGCGGCGCCGTGCGGAGCGCCGACCTCGTGCCGGCTTCTTTGGCTGGATCGGCCCTGGGCAGTTGCATTTTAGGTGTCGCGCGCGCCACGCGTTTTCCAGCGGGCGAAGCGCCCGTGTCGTTCACGATTCCGATCACGGCGCGCAAAACTGCCGGCTGAGCGGCGCTGTCGGCGCGCGCACTACGTCTGCCTACGTTGTGGCAGCAATCGCCCGACGATTCTTCAGCCGGGGCCGACGCTGGTCGCTTACCTTGAAGGGTTATCGCCTCACGAGGTCTCGTCCGGATGTTCTTCAAGCCCCGCCTGCACGCTTCGGCACTCTCGCTTCTCGGTCTCGTCGTAGCCATCGGTTGCGGCGGCAACCCCGAGCTCGTCGTTCCCGATCGCGGCGTGGACGGCAGCGGTGGCGACCCCGCTCAGATGAGCCCCACTGCCGGTAAAGGACCAGGCATCAACGTCGGCGGCGAGAACGACGACGGCGAAGGCGGCGGCTCCACTTGCGATCCCACTGATCCCGATTGCCAAACCGAGCAGCCCGGCTGCGGCGACGGCCTGATCAACACCGCAGACGAGGTCTGTGACGACGCCAATAGCGTGCCGGGCGACGGCTGCTCCGGCATCTGTACGGTCGAGCCGAACTTCGACTGTCCGCCGACCGGGGGGCCTTGTGTGACCAACATCGTGTGTGGCGATGGCCAGCTGGGTGGCGGCGAAGTTTGCGACGACGGCAACGACGAAGATGGCGACGGCTGCTCGGCAGATTGCGAGAGTATCGATCCGGACTTCGACTGCAGCCAGCCGGGGGAGCCGTGCGTGGACTTGGTGGTGTGCGGCGACGGCGACGTCACGGGTGACGAAAGCTGCGACGACAAGGGCGCGCCTGGCGGCTGCCAGGACGACTGCTCTGGCATCGCCGCTGGCTGGATTTGCCTCCGCCCGGGCAAACCCTGCATCGTGGAGCCGCGCTGCGGCGACGGTGTTTTGAACTTGGGCGAGCAATGCGACGACGGCAACGAGCTGGACGCCGACGGTTGCGACACCAAGCCCGGGACGGCCAATCCATGCACCACGAACGACAATTACTCGTGCGTCATGGCCGGCATGCCGTGCCTACCGCACGTGTGCGGCGATGGCGTCCGCACGCCCGACGAAGCATGTGACGACGGCGACGACGTGGACGGCAACGGCTGCACGGACTGCAAGGTCGACAGCGGCTGGGTTTGCCCGTTGCAAGACGCGCCCTGCATTCCCAAGTGCGGCGACGGCAAAGTGACGGCTTACGAGGGCTGCGACGACGGCAACTCGAAGTCGGGCGACGGCTGCAGCGCCGGCTGCCAACCGGAGCCGAGCTTCTTTTGCACCACGCCCGGCGCTAGCTGCCAAAAGACCACCTGCGGTGACAACCAGAAACAAGGCGACGAGGGCTGCGACGACGGCAACGTGATCGCCGGCGACGGCTGCGGGCCAACTTGCCAAAATGAACCCAAATTCGTGGACGGCAAAGCCGCCGTGGTGTGCGGCGACGGCAGCATTACGGCCGCCGAGCAATGTGACGACGGCAACGCCAACGACGGCGACGGCTGCTCGGCGCTGTGCAAGACCGAGGCTGACTTCCAGTGCGAGGACTACCAGTACGACCCCGCCTCGGTGCAGCTAGCGGCGACGTTTCGCGACGTCTTGGGGCGCGCGAACTCGAACGCGCTCGCGACGGGTGAGCACCCCGACTTCGAGTGGAAGAACCAGGGCGAAAAGAGCATTCCGGGCGTGTTGTGCTCGGTCGCCAACGCCGCCACCTGTGGGCGCCTGGGCGCTGACTTGAAGCCGGTTTTGAACAAGGTGAGCCCAGCGACCATCTTGGACGCCAACAGCTACAGCCTTTGGTACCACGACGACACGAGCCAGACGCCGCTCAACTTCCGCGTCGACTCGAGCATCACCCTGAACCGCGTTCAGGTGGGCGGCGTTTGGGTGTACCAGTTCGACAGCAACAACTTCTTTCCGCTGACGGGCCTTGGGTTTGGCAATTACAAGACCACCGGCAAGAACTTCCACTTTACGACCGAGATTCAGTACTTTTTT
>DATAKF010000185.1:0-11211 GCA_036261775.1 Polyangiaceae bacterium
ACCCCGACAAATTGCGCGGAGGAGAGCGGTGAACCTCAAGGCAGCCCGAGCGGAGCCACCTGTCCAGCCGACTCCACGCTGGCCTACGACACCTTCGCAAAGCCGTTCGCCGAGAAATACTGCACCCGCTGCCACTCCAGCAGTCTAACGGGTGCTGCACGCCAGTGCGCTCCGCTTGATCACGACTGCGATAGCGAGGCAGGCCTCTTGGAGATTGGGGAGCACATCGACGAGGCGGCTGCCGCGGGGCCCGACGCTATCAACACAGCCATGCCGCCATCGGGACCAATGCCGACCGAGGCAGAACGACGTCAACTCGGCGAATGGCTTGCCTGCAACGCCGACGCCTGGGGCTCGGAATAGTCCACGGCCTGCGGCGGTCAGCGCGCCGCGCTGTCCGCGATCGTGAACGTGGCACCCAGCCCTGAGAATGGCCCGCCATTCAGGACGATCTGGTTGGCGCTGAAGTCGGCCGCATTGACGTGGAGGGTGATCTCCTCACCCGCGGCAGCGAAGGCGCTCCAGTCCTCGTCGCTCGGCGTGTATTCGTTCAGCGTCGTGAAGACGCGCGCTAGAGGGTCTCGCGTCGGCGTGGAGAACCGAAGCAGGAAAGCGACGCCCGCGAGCGCCGGCTCGCTTGCGGCGTCGGCGTCTTCGTGGACCAGCTCCGTCGTCCACGTGAACGTGAATGGCACCGCGCTCGGAAGCTCCGCTCCAGCGCTCGGCGCTCGGACAAAGCCGGCGCTCCAGTCCCAGCTCTCAGCCTCAACCGCGAGCATCGCGTCGAGAGCCTGGCGGGTCGCGTCTGCCTCGAGCGTGACGTCACTGCCCTGGTTGGCCGCCTTGGCTTCGGTTCGAGCGTCGCCGTCACACCCTAATTGAGCAAATGCAGCCAATATGATCAAACACGCGGGCCCTCGCGTGGGTCCGGTGCACAACACCGACTGATGCAGCAGCGCTTTGCCCATTGGCTTCAACCGACCGGAAAACTACTAGACGTGGTAGTAGTGGGCAAGCCCGAGGCCCGTCGTGTGCCCGAAAGGTTGCAGGTTGCCAGGTGATTCTACGAAGCGCGTTCGAGACTTGCAGCATGTGTCTGGCGGTGCTCGTTGCGGTTGCTGGCTGCGGTGACGCTCGCTCGGGCGCCCGGGGGCAAAGCAACGTGACGCCGACCGGAGGCAGCGGAGGTAACGGAGGCAACGGAGGTACCGCTGCGCTTGATCCGATCGGTGCCGGCAATCAGGCCGGCGTCTCGGGCGCTCCAGTCGTGGTTGAGGAGCCGCCCTACCCACGCACCTGGGCGGATGCAGCTCTCACTCAACGTATCGTCGAGGGAGAGGTCTCGCTGGTCGGCAGCGGGCTCACGGCATGTACGAACGAGCTGCCGGCCCCTGGCGATCGCTGGTGTGCGTTCAGCCGCGCTGGGCAAGCGGGTGCGACCGAGCTCTGGGTCGCGAACGTGAGCCAAGCCATCGCCAAGGGCCCGGTCTCGTGCGACGAAGCCAGCAAGGATTGCCTAAGACTCACGTCGAACCTCTGGACGGGCTTCCAGATCTGGGGACCGGGGCATCCGTACTCTCACCGGTTCGACGGCGACACGCTAATCTTTCACGCGTATGCGCCCGCCGACGTGCGCGAGCCCTATGAGGGCCCGGTCTACGCTTGGCGCCCGGGCTGGGATGCCGCGCGCCGCATCAGCAGCGAGCGAGGCGTGGTCTGCGGCGGTCATCGCCGGAGTGCCGCGGTTTATTGTGTGGACGCGCTCGATGTCGAAGTCGCGCCAGATGGGCCATTTTCTGCGCCTGTTTGGCATTCGTTCGACTTGCTCGCTGGCACGCTGGGCGTGAATACCGAGCAGCCCATGGTCTTGGTGGAGCGCATCACCCTTCCCACAGGTGACTCGCAGGCTTTCCGCGTGGATTTCACGCGGCAGGGCGACAAGCTCGCCTATTCCAGCGTGCTCGATGGCGACACGCAGCAAACCTTGCGCTGGGTATCCTTGACCGGTGTTGGGCCGTTCGAGCCGAAGACCGTACTCGCGGACGCGGCCGGGTGGGAGCTGGCCCACGACGGGGCTGCCGTCTATGTGCTGCGCGGCTACAGCCAAGAAAACCCGCTCGGTAACCTCGCATTGGCAGACTTCCCGTCAGGCGAAAACGTGCAACCCATCGCATCGGACGTCGATCACATCGATCTGGTTGGCGCGTTCGACGACCCCCTTGCCGACGAAGATCACGGCCTCGGGTACGTTCGTTGGACGTCTAGCGGCGAGGCGTTCGACTTCATCAAGGACAGGACGAATCTCGGCGAAATACAGAATCTAGCCTCCAGCACGCAAGGTCACGGGCTAGCGCCCGACGGCGCGCACACCATCTTGTTTCAAAGCCTGCGGCCCGACGACTATCCGGTAGCGCAAGTCGCCCGTAACGACGGCAGCGGCGCTTGTACCCTCAATCGGCAGCTAGGCGCGGAAACCTACGCTGGACGCTTCTCGGGGGACGGCAGTCGCGTCTTCTGGATCGAGTACGGGAGCAGCGGCTCGGAGGAGGGTTGGCTCGCCGACCCGGACACGTGCCAGCAGAAGGTCCAATTCGGCGACTGGGTGCTCGGCTATTCGCTCAGCGGTGACTTCGTGGTGTTCGAGGGCGGCGACGAGGCGGACTCGACGAGCTACATCCAGTATGCACGTTGGACAGCAGGCGCGGCGCCGGCTTCGCTGACACCACTCGTGGTGGCGGAGCATCCGCGGGGTCCGTTCCTCACACTCCGTGAGGGTGACGCTATCTACATCGTCTACATGCTGGCAGGCGAAACGCCTGAAAGCCAAGGACTGTTCGTCCACGGTCCGCTCGAGACCGGCTTCCCGGCGCCGTAACTGACGGTGCAGGGCTCAGCCGCCAGCGCCACCTTCGCTGTGAGCGCCGCCTTCGCTGTGAGCGCCGCCTTCGCTGTGACTGCCGCCTTCGCTGTGACTGCCGCCGCCTTCAGCGTGGGAGCCGGCGCCGCCCATGCCCGCTTCCGCCTCACGCTTCGCGAGGCACACGGGAACACAATCGGCGAACGCCGGGATGCAATCAGCTTCTTTGCCGACATGGCCGACTTCGTGACACTCAGCGGTAGGCGTCCCCTCGTCGTTCAAGAAGTGACAGAGCTCTCCGAGCGCCTGGCAGTACGGATTGCTAACCGGAGCTCCGGTGCCACCTGCGCCGCCTTCGCCCGTCTCGCCGGCCACGCAAACGCTGATGCAACTAGCGAACTGCTCGGTACAAGCGTCGGCATCGCCGACGTGCCCCGTGTCGTGGCAGTCGCTGATCGGCCCTGGTCCAGAGTCCTCGTCGTGGCACAGGCTGCCAAGCGCCTCACACTCCACCGAGCCCTCGCCGTGGCCTTGACCGCCTTGCGGCTCGCCACCGTGGGAGGGCGTGCCACCTCCGCCCTGCGTTCCGCCGCGCCCACCATCTTGGGATGCGCCCGCCTCCGAGCCGCCACCTCCGTCATCGTCGTCGCCACATGCGGCGAGGATTAGGGCAGCGAGCAGGGGTGTCACGACGACGAGATGTTTGAATGCGCTCATGGCGGACCTACGAAGCAGTGAGGGAACCAGAAGCGCTCACCTACTACGGCTGATAGTAGCTCGCAAGGGCCACGCCGCTGGCGGGGTCCATCTGTTCAACGCAGGCTGGCCCGACATCCTGGTCGGCGCCATCATCGCCCCGCTGTTCTTTCGTTCCGCCGTTCACGTTTTGCGCGAGGCCTGGCCGCAGTTCCGCTTGAACAGGCCAACCGTTGCCGTCAGCCTGGGGTGACAGTCGGCCTCATAGGAACGCCAGTCATCGTTCTAGGTCCGCGCAGCTGAGTCACCCCAGGGCTAGCAATTGCCGCATTGCTTGTCGTTGTCAGCGGCGAACACCAAGCCAGCGGCGGTAGCGGAGCGCTTCACCGAAACTACGTCGTGGCCAGATCGGGGCTCTTGGCGCAGGCGGTCCGGAAGGTTCGCAAATTCATCGAGCACTGAGGCCGCACTCTCGTTCGCCCTGGTTTCCCAGTGCAATTCGTCGTCCACCTTCAGCAGGTCGAACTGAAAGAAGCGGCAGCAATCGGCTTCACGCTCGGCGAGCAGCTTCAGCTCTGCCTCTAGGCCCGGCTGAGCCCGAAAGCGCCAGCGAAAGCCCCCGGCAAAGCGATCGGTACCAACGAGTCGCCCGAAGGCGGCGCGGTAGCGGTCCATCTGCTCCTGTACGGCGGGCTTGTCCTGCAGGTCTGCCGTGCAAGCGATCGGTTCATCATCCGCCGCCCTAGTCGATCGGAAAAGGCTGGACACCCCGCCACCGCTCGGCCCGCAGCCGCAACTCGTCGCGCGCTTGCGCTGTCGCCAGCTGCTGATCGCCCCCAACGAGAGCGCGCCGATGAACACAACACCGCCAACCACCAACTCCGACCCGGGTCGGATGTGGGCACCGAGGCTGGCAAGCAGTCCACCACCACCTGCGACTGCCAGCAATGGCAGGGTACAGCAGGCGACACATCCCAAGAGCGCGGCCCCGCCCGCCCACGCCAGACGGCGTTTGGACAAGATCCCTTGGGGTTTAGAAACGGCTTCGTCTCCCATCATTCGTGGCTCCTTTTGGGCCGGTTCGGCGCGAGCCGGCGCCCCCACTAGGCCGCGGCCAGGGGCTCGTGACCGAAATCGACCACCGCCGCCGTCACGCCGCAGCCCCTCGCGCCTACTTGAAGCGGCCGAATCCCGCTGGCCGCTTCCGCCCCGCCCGAGGTAGCACCAAGAACGCATGAACCAGGTCGAGCGCAAAACCATCCACGAGGCGATGGTTCGCCTCGCAGACGGCGATCGCTCAGCGGTTCGCGCGCTACTGGACCAGCTCTGGCCCGTCCTGGTGCTCTTCGTGCGTCGTGGTGTCGGGCACGAGCAAGACGCCGAGGACGTCGCCCAAGAAGCTTTCCTCCGTATCTGCTCCCGCATCGCAGACTTCGACCAAACGCGCGACGGTTTGTCATGGGCTTTCGGTATCGCCAAGTACGAGGTCATGACCCAGCGTCAGCGCCGGCGGCGGCACCGGGAGGCAGCCGCGGCCGCCGAGCTCGCGTTGCTCCAAGATCCGAACCCAACGCAGGAGGCCGCCCTCCTGGATCGTGACCTGTTGCGCGCCCTTGAACACGCCTTGGGCACGCTCACCCCGGAAGACAGGCAACTGTTCGCGTCGAGCGCGCAGGCTCATTCCGCAACTGTACGAAAGAGACGTCAGCGAGCGCTCGAACGCCTGCGTTCTATCTGGAGGAGGCTCTATGGTGAACTTTGAACAACTAACCGTGCGAGGGCTCCGAGCCTATGAAGTTGGGCGATTGCGGACGGCATCGCGCGTAGCGCTAGTACTCGTCCCTACCACCCTTGTTTGCCTGCTCGAGGCGAGGACGCGTGAGTCCTGCGCCTGTCTGGCCGTCCTCCTGCTCGGGCTAACGGTCTGGCTTCGGTGGCGGGACCGCACCGGCTTCGACGCAGTGACGACCGGGCTACTTGCGGGCAGCATTCCCCTAGTCGCGGGCCTGGTCCTGTCGCGCCTAGACCTTCGCTGCGGCTCGCTCGACACAGCGCCGCTCTGCACGGCCTTCTCGGTGCTCGTCGGTGCCGCAGCCGGAGTTGTGATTGCCGTCCGTGAAGCCCGCCGGCAAGGACGCTTCGTGGGTGTCGCTGCCGCCGCCTCAGTATCGGTGCTGGCTGCCAGCCTCGGCTGCCTACGCCTCGGCATCGCGAGCGTGCTGAGCGTGGCCATCGGCATCGCCGTCGGCGCCGCTGCTGCGGCGATTGCTCAGTGCCGATGCCGATGATGCGCATCGGGTACGTGGGGGTGCTCATGCTCCAGCGGAGCGTGCCGGTGCTCATGACTGTGCTGCTCACCAGGTGCATCGCCTGGTGAGTGGGCATGGCGATGATGCTCGTCGTGCACGTGCAGGTGCTCATGCACCATCTCTTGGTGCACGTGCCGGTGTGCGTGCCGCTCGCGTAGCAAGGCCGCGACACCCAGTGCCATCAGCGACATGGCTGCGAGATCGAGCGGGTTGAGCGTTTCTCCGAGGATCAGGATCGCCGCGAGCGCTCCGACGAACGGCGCCGTCGCGAAGTAGGCCGCTTCACGCGCGGCCCCAACGAGGCGCAGGGCGTAGGCATCGAGCACCACGGACGCGCCATAGCTGAACAACCCAAGCAGCAACGCGCCGGCGAGCACCTGCGAGTGAGGAAGCCGCCCACCTAGGGCAAGGCCGAGCCCGAGATTGACGCTGCCGGCACACAGCGATTTGATGCGCACGATCGCGAACGGGTCGTGTAGCGATAGACGCTGGGTGAGATTGTTGTCGATGCCCCAGGCCAGGCACGCCGCCGCGATCGACGCAATGCCCCAAGCGTCAACTCCGAAGGCACCCGGCTGAAAGCGCAGCAACGCGGCGCCCAGCAGTACACAGCCGGCTGCGATGACGCCGTAGCGCCCCAAATGCTCGCGGAATACCAGGACAGCGATGCCCATCGTCAGCGGGCCTTCCAGGTTCAGCAGTAAGGAGCCAGCGAGTGCGCTCACGCGCTGAAGACCCACGAGCATGAGCAGCGGACCCAGGACGCCACCGCTAAGCACTACGCCGGCGAGCGCCGGCACATCGGCGCGCGTGAGAGGCGCTTCCGTTGTGCGGGGACGAAGGGCGCGCCAGGCGCTGAGACCAAGGCCTGCGCCCAGATAGAGTAACCCCGCCAGCACTTGCGGCGTCATTTCGCCCAGCAGCCGCTTGGCTAGTGGTGCCGAGAGCCCAAACAGCGCGGCGGCGAGCAGGCCGTACGCCGCGCCTCGTCGCCCATTGCTTCCATGCGTTTGCCTCGACTCGTCCATGCGTCGCTCGGGAACGAACCAGCGTCGCACCCTCGCTTGACCAAATACTACACCGCGTAGTATGTGCCAAGTTGGATGTCGAAGGGACCGCGTAAACCGCTCGGAGAGCTTGAATCAGCAGTCCTGGGCGCCCTGTGGGATAGCCGCGGCAAGTTGTCGGTGCGCGAGGTTCTCGAATGTCTGGAGCGCAGCGGGTCGGAGCTCGCGTACACGACGGTGCTCACGGTGCTCGACCGCATGCACGACAAGGGCCTGGTCTTGCGTGAGAAAGACGGCAAGGCCTTCACCTACTGGCCGCAGCTATCGCGTGAAGCGTACCTCGGCGCACAAGCAGCGCGCATGCTCACCGAGGTGACGGTACCGGTGCAGAGGGATGTTTTGATGGCCTTCCTCGATTCCGCAGAGCATGCCGACCCCGCCGTTTTGGATGAGCTTTCAGCGTTGATTAAGGCCAGGCGTAGGCGAGGCAAACCATGAGCGTGGTCTTGCTCGTCGCGACCGCCGCTTCGCTCGTCATCGCTTGGGCGGCCGCCTGCGTCATGCTGCCATTGGGGCGCTATTCGCGCTTCCTTGGCCGCATCGGCCTAGGTTCGGCGACGGCGCTGCGTGCTGCATTCGTATTGGCCCCAGCTGTGGTTGGGCTGCTCGCAATGCTGGTCGTCCTGGTGCCAAGTCCGTTCAGTCATTGTCATTGCTTGGAGCACGGCGGCCACCATCCACACTTATGCGTCCGGCATCCCTGGCTTGCACTTCCGCTACTCACCCCGGCGGCAGCTCTTGCCGCAGTTTGGCTAGCGCAAGCCGGCTGGAGAGCTTGGGCCGTGCTTCGCGACTTGGTCCGCAGTGAGCGCTGGGCGCGGCGCCTAGCTCGCTTGCCCAGCGAAACAGTCGGCGGCATAGCGGTCCGCTTGGTCGACGACCTGGCGCTTGGGGCATTCACGCTGGGAATTTGGACCCCCGTCGTAGCAGTCGATCGCGCACTCTGGCAGGGCCTCTCACCAGAAGAGCGGCTAGCGGTGCTTCATCACGAAAGTGCGCATCTACAGCGCCGAGATGCCTTGACGCTAGCCAGCCTTCGCTTGGTGAGCACCCTGCTGCCGTGGCCTTCGAACGGGCCTTGGCTTAGAAGCTGGCGCGCCGCCAGCGAAGCCGCTTGCGATCGCTACGCAGCCATTCAGGTCAAAGACGCCACCTGCGTCGCCATGGCACTCGTTTCGGTCGAGCGCTTGCGAGCGCAGCTGCGAGCTTCGACACCGCTCTCTCCTGCGCTGGGCATCGCTGCGGGGACGGATCTCCAGGTGCGTGTTCATGCGCTACTTGAAGACAAGCCCGGCTCGGTGCCGCTCGCCAACGATCTGTTGGCGGTAGGGATCGCCCTTTTGGGTTTGGCTGTGCTGCTCGTGATGCTTCCTGGAAGCTCTCTGCATCACTTCGTCGAGAGCCTGCTCGGCCTTTTGGTTCACTAACGCTCGTCCACTCTCGTTTCTTAGAAGAAGGGCACCGTCATGCAGACTGGTCGCTGGCTACCGCTATTTGTCCTCGTATGTCCGTGCCTCGTTGCGGGTTCCGCGCAGGCGGAGCCGCTCGCCGAAATGGCTGGTACGCAGAGCGTCTGCAGATCTGGACCTGACCGCGCGGTTGCCAAAGCTCAACTCCTTCGGGGCGAGGCGGGCGTCCTGTCCGCGGCGGTTCTGCCCAATCCGTCCCTCCACGTCGAGCACCAGCAATCAATGCAGGGCGCCACCGATCGCGAGACCATTGTTGGCATCTCGGTGCCGCTCGGCCTCGGCGGCCGGCGTTGGCTCCTGCAGGACGCCGCCGAGGCACGCCGTCAGCAGGCCCTCGCCGAGGCTCACCTGACCTTGTTCGACTCCGCGCTCGCGTTTCGTCAGGCCTACGTGACCGCGTCGATCGATCGCGCGCGCGTTGAGCTACTCACGGCAGAACAGGCAGCCCTAGATGCCGTCAGCACCACGATCGCTCAGCTTGCCAAGGGTGGAGAAGCTGCAAGCTACGACAAGTTGCGTCAAGCAACGCTCGCTCGCCTGCACCAGCAGTCGCTCGAACTAGCGAAAGCGCAAGAGCTTGCGTCACGCACGATGCTAGAGGTGTGGACGGAGCGGGAGGTGACGTTGCCCCCCCAAAGCTTGGCGGTGCTCGGGGGTGGGGCAACCGTAGAGGCGCTCAAGTTGGATGGGCGCGCTACACCCGACGTCGAGAGCTTGCGGGCGCGAGCACGCGCGGCGGAGCTCGAAGCACGGGCCGCGCGGCGGCGCTGGGTTCCCGACCTGGGCCTATTCGCGGGCTACCGCAACGTCCGCGCCGGCTCCGAAACCGGGCACGGCGTCGGCCTGGGTCTCGAGATCCCGCTCACGTTCTTCGACCGTGGCCAGGGCGAGGCCGCCATGGCCGACGCCGAGCAACAATCCGCGCGGAGTGCAGTCGTGCGAGTGTTGCAAGGCAGAAAAGTTCAGCTCAAGGCAGCGCGCGCGAATCTTACGCGCCTCGAGGCGATCGTGAGCACCACGGAAGCAACCAGTCGTGACGCGCTCCTAGTGCGGGACAAAGCGCTCCAGCTGTACCGCGCCGGAGAGGCCAGTATCACCGAGCTGCTGGAAGCATTTCAAGTCGCCGAGGCCGCGCAGCTGGCCGCGCTCGAGGTGGCTCGAGAAGCCGCACTAGGACGCTTGGCGGTGATGCGAGCCGCCGGGACCATGTTCGACGCAGCGTTGGATCGCGAATGTCGAGCCCTGTCAGGAGGCGCGCAATGAGCACGCAGAGACTGCCAACGCTCACAGCCGCGCTATCGGTACTTCTCATCGCCAGCACGTTCGGCTGCCAGCACGGCCATGACCACCCCCACGGTGACGAGCACGCCGCGCATGGGCCGGCGAGCGAAGAAGAGGGTCCATCGCTGGCCATCACGCGCTGGACCGACCGCTACGAGCTGTTCGTCGAGCTTCCCGCACCCACTCCCGGTAAGCCGGTGCAGTACCACGCGCACGTCACGCGCCTCTCCGACTTCGGCGCGGTGACCGAAGGAACCTTCAAGGTGCGCTTCAAGACAGCGACCGGCGCGGCGAACGAGGCCGTGCAAGTGGGCGTGAAGCGCCCCGGCATTTTCGTGTTCGAGAGCGCAGCTCCTGGCGCGGGCACCTATTCGCTGGAGATGGTGTACGACCATTCCGGCGAGACCGACGTGTTCGACTGTGGCGCAGTCACGGTTGCCGAGAAGGCGGTCGCCTCGGAACAGGAGCTTCCTGGCGGAGCCATTACGTTCTTGAAGGAATCTCAATGGAAGATCCCGTTTGCCACGGCCTGGGCCGACCAAAGGCTGATGGCAAGGGAGCTGGAGCTGCCGGCTGACGTCGAGCCGGCCGCCAAAGATCAGCTAACCGTGGGCGCGCCCACGGGTGGACGCTTCTTCCACAATCCCAAGCTCGCCTTAGCCGAAGGCATGCAGATCAGGAAGGGCGACGTGATCGGTACCGTCGCGCCCACCGTCGCTGGGGACGACTACAGCCGATTGCAGTTTGCGGTGGAAGAGGCGCGGCTATCGGCCCAGCAAACGCAGCGCGAGCTCGAACGCATCGAGCCCCTCGTCCGGCAGGGCTTGCTGCCCGAACGCCGACTCACCGAGCTACGCAACGAACTCGAGAGTCAGAACGCTCGGTTGAAGTCCGCGGGGGGCCGGCTAGGCCGCGTCGACGCTCCGGGTGGGGCCGGCGGTTTGCCCATCAAATCGACGCTGGACGGGTTGATCTCGCAGGTGGTGGTGCCCAACGGTGAACCAGTCGAGGCAGGCGCCCCGCTCCTGCGCATCGGCGGTACGGAGCACTTGTGGGTGCGAGCGCGCTTCGTCGCCAAGCCAGCATCCCTATTGATTGACGCGACTCCAGCCGCGCTGCGCCTGGCTTCGGGTGAGCGTGTCGCACTCGACCAATTGGGCGCGCGGTTCCTGTCGACCTTGCCTGCAGTGGATGCCTCATCCCGAGTCGCGACCTGGATCGTGGACGTACCCGCGCCCACCAGCAAGGCTGGCGGTGGACCACCCAAATCGGCTGATTTACGGCCTGGCGCCAGCGTCGTGCTCGCCGTGCGCATCGGCAAGCCCGCCCTCGCGTTGGCTGTCCCGCGCCAAGCGGTCGTCGAAATCAACACGCGCCCGTACGTGTTCGTTCAGGCCGACGGTGAGCACTTCGAAAAACGACCAGTGACGCTAGGGCAACCAGACGGGGACTTCGTGCGAGTCGAATCAGGACTAAAGCAGCGAGACCGCATCGTGACCCGTGGTGGCTTCGACATTCACTTGGCGTCACTG
>DATAKF010000191.1:0-55460 GCA_036261775.1 Polyangiaceae bacterium
GGCGCTCCTGCTCATCGCTCTCGAGTACGCGGCGCAGAGCGCCTGCCCGGCCCGTGCGGAGCTGTGGTCGAAGATCAGCCAGGCCGCGCCGGACGTCCGGCTCGTCGACGCCCAGGGCGCCTCGCGGCGCTATCGGGTGACGGTGAGCCCAGCGGGCGATGGCTTCCGTGGCGAGCTGCGCGACGCGAGCTGGCCGGCGCCGCGCACGCTCGAGGCTCGGGATTGCGGCGAGCTCGTGGATGCTTTGGCGTTGATGCTGGCGCTCTCGACGGCGCCGGGAGCCGAGGGCGCGCCAGCCACTGGTTCGCCCGAGATCGAGGTGCCAGCGGCTCCGACGAGCGGCGCCCCGAAGGCCGCAACGACAAGTCCGGAGCCGCCGGCCGCCTTGCCCGCGGTCCGGCCTGCGGCAACTCGAAGCATCGCGGCCGAGCGTCGTGAGCGTCAGCGGCCAGTGCACGAAGCGCCGTCCTCCTGGGCCCTGGTCGGCGCGCTGGTCTGGTACGAGGCCACGCCGAAGCCGCTGCAGGGTGTGGTCATCGCGGTCGCGCACGACGTTGCTCCGTCGCTCGTCGGTCGCCTGGAAGCACGCGTGGCCTTTGCGAGCGCGCCCGACTCCACGTTCCTGGGCCTGGCCCCCCAGCTTTGCGGACAAGCCAAGCTCTCCGAGCTGACCCTCGCGGCATGCTTCGGGATCGTCGCCGGGTATCTGCCCGTCGGGGGCGTGGAGTCGAGCGGCGGTCAGAGCAGCGGCTGGCTGGCGCCCTTGCTCGCGGGCCGTGTCGGGTACGTGCTGGCGGACCTGGTACGGCTCGAGGTGAGCGCCGAGGCCGAGCACGGTTTCTTGTCGCGCGCCTACCACGTCAAGGTGACGAACGAAGACTTTCGCACTCCGGAGTTCTCCGCGCTGCTCAGCGCGGCTGCAGGTGTGCGGTTTTGAGCTCGACGGTCGCTCCCAGCGCGCGGCTGGCGAGCGCCGTCGCTGGTGCCCGTGCGCGCGAGCACGAGCGAGTGAGCGAGCTGGTCACGCTGCACGTCGACGCCGTCTGGCGCACGCTGAGGCGGCTGGGGCTGCCTGCCGCCGATCGCGACGACGGCGTGCAGCAGGTCTTCAGCGTGCTGGCGCGGCGAATCGACAGCGTCGAGCCCGGTCGCGAACGCAGCTTCTTGCTCGGCGTTGCGCTGCGAGTGGCCGCGGATCACCGCCGGGCGCGGCGCAGGCGCCCCGAGGACGTCACCGAGCCGCAGTTGCTCGACGCAGCGCCACCGTCCAGCGCGTCGCCGGAGCGGCTGCTCGATCAGCGCCAGCGACTCGAGCTGCTGGATCGGTTGATCGCAGAGCTGCCAGAGGAGCCCGCGCAAGTCTTCGTGCTGTTCGAGCTGGAGGAGCTGACCATGGCCGAAATTGCCCGCGTGCTGGGTGTGCCGCCGGGCACGGTGGCGTCCCGCTTGCGCCGCGCGCGCGAGCTGTTCGAGCGCGCCTGCGAGCGCCTGGAGGTAGAGCGATGAGCGAGCTGCCCGAGACGGATTGGGAGGCCGGGGCGCGTGGTCTGGCGCGTGAGCTGCTCCGAGCCGGTCGCAATGAGCGAGCCACCGCGTCCGCGCGCAAGGTGGCGCTCGGCGCCTTCGCAGGCGCGAGCGCGCCCGCGGTGACGCAGGCCGCTGCCTGGCTTACGCTCGTCAAGTGGCTCGGTGTTTCGGCGTTCGTGGTAGGTGGAGCGGGGGTAGCCTGGCACGCGACGACGGGAAGCCGTGAAGGCGAGCAATCGCGCGTGGTCGTCAGCGCGAGCGAGCGTCCGCGCGGTCCGGCGCCGGCTCCCGTCAACGTGGTTGCGAGCATCGCCCGCCCGCCCGCTGCTCCGTCGTCGCTGCGCTCGTCGCGCGTGGCTGGCGGCACGCGTCTGCGCACCTCCGCTGAGCCCGTACGCCGTGAGCCACCGCGCGACGAGCGCTTGCGCCTCGAGCTCGAAGCCTTGCGCGCGGCGCGCAGCGCGCTCGCAGAGGGCGCGCCCGCGCGGGCGCTGACCCTGCTCGACCGCAAGGTCGGAGGCTTTCTGCTATTGCCGCTCGAAGCTGAAATCGTTCGCGTCGAAGCCTTGCGCGCGGCCGGAGACACGAGCGCTGCGCGTCGCCTGGCAGCAGCGCTGCTGGAGCAGGCTGGCAGCGGTCCTTACGCGCAGCGCCTGCAGTCGCTGGCCTCGGACTGAGCAGCACATCGATTTGGCGGGGACTGACGACGACTGATCACGTGGATTACTGATTCCCGTGCTGGATTTGTGCGATCTCGTCCAAGGCCAGGTAGCCCCAGGCGCCGGTCGCATGGTCGACGACGCGCAGCACCCCCAGCTTGCCGTGCAGGGCGGCGATGTTCCACGCTCGGCGGCTCAGGTGATCACCCGAGCGACCCGTCGTCTGGTGGACCACGACCGAGTCGACCAGCAGCTCCACGCGTAGGCTCGTCGGGTCGTCCCCGCCCGCTAAGCGAAAGAGCAGCTCGTCGCCGAGCAGTTCGAACGGGGCCGACTCCAGCTCGCCAGTAGCGGCGTTGCCCAAGGCGGGATGAAACGTATTGATGAATCCACCCGAAGCCCCCACGAGCTGACCCTGGCCGTTCCAGCGGCTCCGGCTGGGCCAGGAATCGAACGCCGCCCCGCTGGCGCTCCAGCCTGCGGGGCGACCGCTGTCGAAGCTGACGCGAGTCGCGCTCAGAACCGTGCTTCGCTCCAGCAGCTCGTCTCGTTGCCAGATGCCCTCGAAGCTGTCGCGCGGGACGTCTCCGCGCAAGAAATAGCCGCGCTGCCACAAGTCGCCCGGAATCATGTGTAGTGGCACGAACGTGGGGCGTTTGGCCAAGACGGCTTCAGGGTCGGCCATCTTCTCGTGCCCCGCTTTGCCCTTGCCAAAGTTCGGCACGTGGCGCTTGGCCACCGTGGGATCGATCACGCCGTACATGTCGATGACGCGCAGCGAAGAGTAGAAGCCGGTGTGCCCGATCAAAGACGTGGCAATCGTGGCATCGACGGGCGCCTGTTGGCCGAGCCATTTGAAGAGCCGTGTTTGCCGGGTCAAGTCGTCTCCCCAAGTGCGCACCTCTGCGACCAAGGGCCCGAGCACGAGCCCGCGCTGGAACACCGCCGCCAGTAGGCAGGCTCCACCCAGCAGCATGGCGCCGAGCAAGCGGTCACTCGTCACCTCGAGGCGGCGCAGCTCACGGGCCACGCGCGGACGATTCGCGAGGTCCCACAGCGCGGCCGCTCCGACAGCGCAGAGCAGCGCCAGCTGGGGGATCTCGGGCACGAAGAAGCGATGTCCAGCGAAAAAGTCGCCGCCCACGTACACCACGTACAATGCGTGCAGCAGGTTGTAGGCCAGCAGCGCCCGTACCCCTGGCATGCTGAGGCTGAGCCCAGCCAAGAGCGCGAGCAGCGGCACCCACGCTCGCTCGTGCAGGAACCCGCGCAGGTAGTGCAGCCCGCGCTCCCAGGCATCGATGGGGCCGCCGAGCTTCAGATAGAACGTATTGGGTAGCAGCTGCCCGTAGTAGCGGTAGCGTAAGAAGAAATAGAACGCGTAGCCAACGAGCCACAGCGCCGCGGCTCCGGCGGTGGAAAGCGCGACGGCCTTCGACCTCGCCCGCAGCCCACGACGATGGTCGAGGACCGCCTCGCCCAGCTGGCTCGCCAAGACGACCGCGCAGAACAGGCCGGCGTCGGGCCGAGTCAGGTGCGCCCCTAGTAGCGACAGCCCCAGTAAAAGCCAGCCGAAGCGCGAACCTGCACCTGCTGCCCACAGCGCCAGCAGCATGAAAAATGCCAGCAAATGCACCTCGAGCCCGAGCACTGCCCAGACCGAGAACGAGTTGTCGACGAGGCACAACCCCACCGCCAACCACACGGCGGGGTGTCCGGCGCCCAGCCAACGCCTCGCCAACGCGAAGACGAGAATCAGGTTCGCCGCCGCGAGCGCCATGCCGCAGCGCAACACCGCGTGAACGAAGTCGAACCCCAGTTGGGTCGAGAGCCAATAGATGGGCGTCATCAAGACCACCCACGCAAAGTTCGTGTACCCCTCGACGCGCTCCCCCACGTTGAAAACCAGTCCGTTGCCCAGCGCCAGCTGCTTCGCGTATTGCATCGAAGTCATCGCATCGTCGACAACGTTGCGGCCGTACTGTCGCGAGTACTGCTCGCACATCAAAATCATCGCCGCCACCGGCACCCAGATCCAAGCACCGCTCCTCGGCGTCGCTCGTTCCGACGCCCCCACGACCATTCCCTCGGAAGCCACGGGCCGCTTCTACGCAAGCCGCGTACCAGGTAAGCGCCGCGACTCGCTCCCCCAATCTCCGTCGAAATGCCGTCAGGGCCGACGCCTCGAGCCCGCCGCTGGCACAACCTGGCGCAACGCCGGCGCAAGGCGTGTCGCATTCTTCACGTCGCTGCGGTCGCTCGCGGATGTCGCGTGCAATCTCGGTGGACGCTGGTAGGTGTCGGCCGAGATGGAGTCCTGGACCTCACTTCGCTCGGCGGTGCACGCCATCGACCTCGAGGAAGGCACCTGGGTCGACGCCCTCTTCGCCGAGGCGCGCGGGCTCCTCGACGAGGGCCTCGGGCTGTTCGTGTACTCTTACAGCATCGGCTCGACGCCGACGATCCGGCTCGGTAGCGTCGCGGGCCGTGAGACCGCTCCGGCGTTCTGGCAGGCACTGGGGGAGTGGGGAGCCGCGAACCAACGGTCCCTTGTTCGCATCTATGCGACCGGCGCGGGGTCGGTCGCGGATGCCCGGTGCTCGGCCAGGCGTTTGGGAATCGAGCTGACGGACCACCGCGCTAAATTCGAGGCGCAAAGCGTCGCGGACGTGTTCACGATAGTAGGTCACGACGCGGGTGGCTTTGGCTTGTTCCTCACGGTGCCGCGTGCGCGTCGCGGTTCCGAGCGCGCCCCCAAGCACCGGCTCGCAGTCGAGCGGCTCTCGGTGGAGCTGGCCGCGATCCTGCGTCTCCGAGAGCATCGTCGGCGGACGCAGCTCGCGCGACTCAGCGCCGCAGAAGCACGTGTTGCACGCCGCATCGTCGAGGGCGCGTCGGATAAGGCCATCGCGCTCGAGATGCAGGTGTCCCTCTCGACCGTGTCCACATTTGCGCGGCGCGTACGGAACAAGCTTGGTTGTCGAAGCGGCGAAGAAGCGCTCGTCCTGTCTTCGGCGGGGTCGCTGGCAGAGGTTACGCGGCGACTCGAGCTCTTCGCCCGTCTTACCGTCGGCGAATGTGACGTCGCCTCCGAGCTCTTGGTGGGTTCGTCCTACGCCGAAATAGCAGCGCGGCGGGGAGTATCGGTGAGGACCGTGGCCTCGCAATGCGCTGCGGTGTTTCGCAAGTGCGGCGTCTCCGGCAGGCGTGCGCTCGCTGCAACGTTGTTAGGTGGCACGTCAGGAAAATGACGATGGTCCAGAAGCCGGAGTCGTCAGAGGATCCCGCGCATGATCGAGCGAGCCGATCCAGCGCGCGCTGGCATGGACCCGGACCGAGTTGCGCGGATCATCGGGGAGTTTCGGAAGCGGCAAGCCGATGGGGCCTTTCCCGGCGGCCAGCTCGCCGTTCGTCGTCGGGGCGTGCTCGCCATCGACGAAGCGGTCGGGGTTGCGCGCGGCTTCCGCGAGGAGGAGGACGAGCCTCGGGTCGATTTCACGCCCGAGCTCCGTAGTTGCGTATTCAGCGCTGGGAAGCCGCTCGTCGCAATTGCGATCGCCGCGCTCGAAGCGCGAGGTGTCATCGACGTCGAGCGCACGGTGGCCTTCTATTGGCCGGAGTTCGCGCGCGCTGAGAAGAAGGACATCACCGTCCTCGACATTCTCCTGCATCGCTCGGGGTTGTACCTGCGAGAGATCGAGCGTGACTGGCGTCGGTTCGGTGACTGGGACTTGATCATGACGCGCATCGCAGCGGCAGCGCCGGCGTTTTCGCGCGGTACGCTCGCGTATCAGCCGATGGGCTTCGGTTGGATTCTCGGCGAGGTGATCCGTCGTGTCACTGGCAAGCGCGTCGAACGGTTCCTGCAGGAGGACGTCCTGGCGCCAGCCGGGCTCGACGATCTACGGCTCGGCGTCCCCGCAGGGGAAGTCCCCGCCTTGGCGCGCTCCTACTGGGTCGACGAGAGTCCTCCGCGGCTCGGAGGGGAGGTCATGATCGGCTTCGAGGAAGCACAGAACTCCGTGGAGCAGCTGACTTCCGTTTTGCCTGGTGCAGGGACCGTCGGAACCGCACGCTCGCTGGCGCGCTTTTACGCATGGCTGCTGGAGGGAACTCCCACGAAGGTGGGGACTTCCCTGGTTGGTGAGACCGTGTTGGCGCGGTACATCACCCCCCAGACGCGAGGAAAGGATCGCACCGTCGGCTTTCCACTGGTGCTCGGCCAAGGTTTTGGGCTTGGGTGGTTCTGGCCGCACCCATATGGGTGGTGGCGAACAAGTTCGTGCTTTGGCCACGCCGGCAATTTCAGCACTGTCGCTTGGGCGGACCCGACGACAGGGTGCGCGATAGCTATCGTCACGAACGGCAACCGCGCGCCAGCGAAGCTCGTCACTCGGTTTGCCGGTATTGGCAGCGCTTTACGGGCCGCCTGTGGATCCCGCGCGGTGCAGCCCTAGTGTTGGGCGCGTTGGAGTGACGCTCGGCGTGTTCGGGGGCGGCTCGCGCTTGATTCCGAGCGATAGGTCGGGTGGAGCCTCGCCACTGGGGCTACCACCCGAGCTGGGGCGCGAGGCGCTTCCAGCACGCCGTGTGCTCCGGGCCGGTACGGTCCAGGAGGGCGCATACCTTGTCGGAGGGCGTGAGCTTGTTGCACGCTTCCAGCAAGGCGCGCTCATCCCACTCGATGTCGGCGCGGGTTGCCCACGAGCGATCGGGCTTCGCAAACAGGGCGCGCGCTTCTCCCAAGACCACATTGCACAAGCCGCGCGGAGCGGCAGAACCATCGAGTGGCCAGAGGCGCGTGAGCTGGTCACAACGCTCGGCGCTTTCTCGGCACTCGGCGAGCAGCGGCGGCAGGCTGTGCTTTTCGGACAGCAAGAAGCGTTCCTTCAAGACCTCCTTGGCCGTGGGAACGGCGCCATACACGCTGGCTTCGAGCTCAGCCGGCGAATACTGGCGGCCTAGTGCCCTGACGTGCTGGGCCATACCCTCCACGTACACCAGCACGCCGCCGCGCGAGCAAGTCGCGCTACGGCTGATGAACATCTTGGGCGCGTACCGATCGATGGCGTCTTCGACGCGACGCAGCTCGTCGGCGCTGCCCTGGCCGATCCAAACGACGCCGTCTTTGAAAGTCGGCAGCAGGTGTCCGAAGCGAAAGAAAGGCTCTGTCTCTCGGGAGTGGACGGCGGCGCACACGCGATCGTCCGTCGCGCCTTGCGGAAACGGCTGCTCGGCGATGGGCAGGTAAAGTCGCGTGCGAGCGTGTGCGGGCGGGCTGGAGGAGATGCTGGGCGCGCCCGTTGCGCCGCTGGTTGCGGGGCGATCAGAGCTGGGCAGAGTCTGAGATCGACAGGCGCTCAGACCCAAGAGCCCGATGAGCAGCAAGGCACGCACGCGCGCGAGCGTAGCATCACAGGTTGACCGGAGGCGACGTTGGCACGCTACCTGCTTCGTCTCCGCGCATGCATATCTTGGACTGGCGAAGATCCAGCGCGCTATTGCTGGGTTGTTCTGTTGCGGCGGCGGTGGGCTGCAACCGTGTGGAGCGCGAGACGATCGATCGCGTCACGCCGCACGATGACACAGTGTGGACATCACGCAGCGACTGTGAGGCGCAAGTCATGACTCGCGAGGCCGGATCGCGCCCGCCACGCATCGGAACTTGGAACATCCGCTATTTTCCCGACGCGAGCGAGGGACCGCAAAGCGACCCTGACGAAGCGACCGACGTGCAGTGGGCCGCTTGCGCCATCGCTTCGCTCGAAACCGATATTTTGGTCGTTCAGGAGATCAAGAACACCGAGGCGGGTTTGGCCAAGCAGGCGGAGCTGATCGAACGCCTGAACGAGCTCACCGGAGGTGATTGGCGATTCGAGCTCGATCAGTGCGAGCCGGTGGACGTGCAGCACCCCGGCTTTCTCTTCGATCAGCGTCGGGTTACCGGCACCGAGTTTCGGGAGATTCCGAGCTTGAACCCCGACCCTGTCTGCAGCAACTTCGTCTCCCCGGGCTTTGCCGGCTACTTCGCGATCGAAGGTGGTCCCGACTTTCATTTGATCGCCGTGCATAGCCAAGTTGGCAGCTCGCAGCCCTCACTCGAAAAGCGAGCCGGCATCGTGGCCGCGCTGGAAGCAGCGACGAACGACGCTGTCGCCATCAACTCCGACACGGACGTCATCGTCGCTGGCGACTTCAACAGCGTGGGATGCGAGACGTGCAATCCCGTTCTTTCCAATCAGGACGAGGTAGCCACCCTCGAGCGAACGATTGCGGAGTTCGAGGTGCCGCTAGCGCTCTTGCCCGCGAGCGAATCGTGTACGCGGATCGCTGATGAAATGCCCTACGTCGACCATGTATTGACCACCGAGAGTATGGCCGAGCTACCGGCCGACTCGGTCGCGCACGTGGCGGGGGTTTGCGAGGAAATTAGCTGTGACCGCCAAGTAAATTGGCTCGAGGATGCCAACGATCGTCTGAGCGACCACTGCCCGGTGCTCGTCGATTTGACGGGGACGGACGACGACTGATCAAGCTGCAGGTGCCGCCCCTTGTCCGGTCGCGGCGCCAGCGCTGCCGCTGCCAGCGCTGCTGGCCCCCGTCTCATTGCTCGTAGCCGCCGTACTGGGAAGAATCGGGACGGGTCTTTACGTACAATGCCGTGGCCCGCTCCGGATGCGGGCTTCTTCCCTTCAGGATTGACATGAAAAAGCGAGATCTTATCGTCCTTCGGACCTGTCTACCGCTCGGGCTCGGCTTGGCGCTCAGTGTCGTGGCATGCGGCGGCAGCGACTCGGGTGGCGACAAGCCGAACGGCGGCGGCGCGGGCGGCGGCGCGGCCACCGCGAGCGGCGGTTCATCGGCGAGCGCCGGCACGTCGCAGGCGACCGCAGGCGGCAACAGCAAGGCTGGCGGCACCGGTACGGCGGGCAGCGGCGCGAACCCCGGTGGCGAGCTCGACACAGGGCTACCCGCCGATAAGCCGATCACGTCGTTGACCGACGCCGAAATTGCGGGCTTGTGCGACAAGTTCGACGCCTTCTACGCAACCGGCAAAGTAGGGGATGGTTTGAAGGACTTCGGCTGTCGGTTCAGTGGCCTCCTGGCAGCGGCTTTCGCAGGCGCTGACACCGACGCGGCCGCAAAGGCCGCTTGCAAGACGGCTTACGACGCCTGCGCCGCCGCGCCCAGCGAGACCACCTCGACCTGCGGCAAGCCGACAGGCACGTGCACGGCCACTGTCGCCGAGGTCGAAGCTTGCGCCAACGACTCGGCCAAAGCCCTGGATGAACTGGTCAGCGCCTTCCCATCGTGCGCCGAGCTCACGCTGGCGGACCTCATGGGCAGCGGGGAAGAAACCATGGCGCCGCCAGATCCAGCTTCATGCACCACGCTCAAGATGAAATGCCCGGGCGGTCCCACGCCGCCCTCAGCGATGTAAACGCGCGAGCCTCAACCTCGACCGAGGCGTCTCCGCCTCGGGCTCGACAATCCGCTGAGCTCAGCGCGCGTCGAAGATCTCTGCTTGCAAGCTGCGCGTTCAGAATATGATTGGACGATGACCTTTCGGCTTGCTCCCACGATTACTTCTCTCGTGGCGCTCACCACGGCGGCGCTGCTGCCTTCCGCTTGTGATTCCGCCGACGGGGGGCCGACCGAAGCTGGCGCGGGAAGCGGAGGCGTGGCCGGCGTCGCCGGGACGACGGGCGTCGGTGGCGGGCAGGCAGGTGCCGCCGGCGGCAGCAGCGCCGGGGTGAGCGGGGCAGGGCTGGGCGGGACCACTGGCGCGGCGGGCAGCGCGACCACCGGAGGGGTCTCGACGAGCGGCGGCTCCGGCGCGGGGAGCTCTTCAGGCGGCTCGGCTATGGGCGGTGCCGCTGGTGGATGCATCGTGTGCGACGACTTCGAGTCGTCGTCGACCGGTCCGGATCCGGCCAAGTGGACGATCGACTCCAGCCGTATGGTAGGCACTGCCACTGTCGACAGCATCGGCGCGCACGGCTCGGCCAAGTCGCTCAAGGTGAGCGGCGGCTACCTGAAGATCGACACCAAAGCGGGGCTCTTTGCGGGCGTCGCTCCTAACTTTTGGGTGCGACTCAACATGCGCTTCGACATCGCGCAGCCCTCGGATCACGTCACGTACTTGATGTTCGCGGACGCGGCGAAGATGGGAGAGCTACGGGTCGGCGCGCAGAATTTAGGCATGATCTGGAACTACAGCACGAACGACACCATCTTGCCGGACTACAACGAAGCAGCGAACAGCCTGAAGCCGACCCCCATGGCTTGGCACTGCTTCGAGTTTCAGTTCGATTCGGCTGCGCCTGCGCTTCACGTGTGGATGGACGGCGAGGAGACGCCCAAGATGTTGCTCGACGCCATGCCGACGAGCGGTATCGACGATCGTTGGATACGGGACATGCCGGGCTGGAAGCCGCAAATCACCAATTTTTCGTTCGGCTCGGGCGACCCCACCGCCGGCAAGGTCACGACTTGGTACGACGACATCGCGATCTCGAACACCCGCCCCGGTTGCACGTTTTGAGCGCGATGAGGCGTTGAAGACCCGGGCGGCCACACGGGGGCTATGACTCGCTCCGCGAGATCGCCATAGTCCCCGTGCGCGCCGACGTTGGCTTGGTTAACCGGTGCCGCCGTAGCCGCCGGTCGCGACGCCGGCAGTGCCTCCGCCGAAGCCGCCTCCGCCGAAGCCGCCCTGGTTTTCCCAGGTGCAGTCGTGGGCACAGCCGTCGTTCGGCAAGGTGTTGCCGTCGTCGCACTGTTCAGCGGGATAGTCGGTGAAGCCGTCTCCGCAAACGGTGCGATGGCAGGGCCCTTGCCAGGAGTCGCAATTCCAACCGGCTTCTACCGCGCAGGTGGCGTTGCAGCCATCGCCCGGCGTGGTGTTGCCGTCGTCGCATGCCTCGTACGACCCGGAGACGCTTCCGCCACCGAAGCTGCCAGCTGAGCCCCCGCTACCCGTCCCCCCCGAGCTGCCACCGCCGCTACCGGCGATGAAATCGACGAAGCCATCGCCGCACACGGGTTGACGACACTCCTCGCCTGGCTGCGAGCAGACCCAGCCAACTTCGATCGTGCAAGTCGACGCGCAGCCGTCGCCGGAGGCCGAGTTACCGTCGTCGCATTCTTCATAGTAGTACGTGCCGCCGTTGCTTCCGCCGCCCGAGCCCGCGTCGGGACCGGGGCCGGGAACGAACCACGAGTCCTGCTTGCCGTCGCCGCATACCGCTTGACGACACGGTGTGCCCGCGTACTCGCAAATCCAGCCCCCTTCAACGTCGCACGCCGCAGTACAACCGTCGCCGGGAGCGGTGTTGCCGTCATCGCAGGATTCGTATGCGTAGGTCCCGTCGGCACGCACGTAGCTTTGTTGCTGGCTGTCGCCGCAAACAACAGGCGTGCACGGAGCGCCCACGTAGTCACATGCATAGCTTGGCTCGAGTTGGCACAGCGACGAGCAGCCATCGCCTGAAGCGGTGTTGCCGTCGTCACATTGCTCGTAACCGCCGTACTGCCCGTCGCCGCACACGCTCGGCGTGCCGCCGCCAGAGCCTCCGCTCCCGTTGCCGGCACTACTTGCGCCGCCCGACGAGGAGCCCGCGCTCGACGAGGAGCCCGCGCTCGACCATGCGCCTCCGCTGCCCGTGGAGGAGCTGCCACCACTGCCCGAGCCCGCTGAGCTCGGCCCATCGTCATCGGGGTTGCAGTGACCGTGACCATGACCATGACCATGACCGTGACCAGGCCGCGACTTGTCGGGCTTCGACGTTGGGCGCCCGTGTCGTGGCGTCAGCGGCGGGGGTTTGCGCAGCGCTTCCTGAGTTTCCCCCAAGGGCGGCGAAGAGGCGTCGCTCGCCGAACAGCCGACCAGCAGCGCAAACCCAGCGCATACCCATGCCCCACCCATCGCGAACCCACGTTGATTGATCATCTTCATCGAAGCCCTCCATCCCATCCGCGTGACGCGGCACACATTGGCACAAAGCAGAACGTACGCTTCGTGCAGAGCAGAATGCGTGCCAAGGGAGCGCCGGGTCGGCTCCTCGATGTCTCGCCGCACAGCGGTCGGATCCGCAGCGGTAGCTCTGCAGAGCGCTGCTCAGGGCGCGACGCGTACCAAGCCGGGGTGGGCCGGCAAGCCCGCGCTGGCGTTGTGGAACGCGAAATTCGTAGCGTACAAAGTGTCTCCTCGGTAGGCGACGCCGGCGGGGACTGAAATGCGCCTAATCCTCGGCGATTGTGACGAGGTCCCGATGGCGTCGGTCAATCGCATCGGCGTCGAGGAACCATTGGTCGCATACCAGTGCGGCTGCGTGCCCTAGCCGCCCGTCTGCTCGCACAGGCTGGTTCTGGTGGTCGGTCTTCCAGCGATCGATCAGCGCGTCTTGAATCTCAGGACGCCGTCAGGCACGAGCAGCGCTGGGTCGGGAGCGGTGTTCGAGGTGGGCTCCAGGTAGGCTCTGAAGGCCACGAGGGCGAGGGAGCCTGGCGCAATGCCGCTCGGGCAAGGGGCGTCGGGCACTTCCAGGCAGAAGTCCTCGCCTTTGCAGGCGCGTGACAGCTTGTAGGCGTAGAGCTTGTCCGCTAGCGGGTGGTTGGGGAGGTAGCGGGCGGCGCTGCCTTTCCAGCTCTTGTTCGAGACGGCGACCACTCCGGCTAGGTGCTGCACGGCGTACAAGCTGGCGTTGGCGTAGGTTGCCTTGCCGGTCTGCGAGTGATCGACGCCGTGCACGATCAAGAAGTCTTTGACCCTCACCGGCCACACAAACGGAGCCGTTGCGGGGTAGATAGTGTCGCGATTGTCCCCCGCGCAGGTCCGCTCGCCCGCGATACACGCGTATGGGTCTGGCGTGCCCTCGATCATGGGCTCGACCACGGCTTCGTGCGTGGGGGCGTAGGCGTCGATGATGGCCTGCTCGAGCTCAGCGGCGGCCTCGGCATACGTGGGGTTCTCGTCGGTCTCGGCGTCCTTCGGCCTGGCAGTGGCTTTGCCGTAAAGTGCAGACTCGGTGGGCTCCGAAGTGGGGGTGACTCGGAACAGGTGCACGGGAGGTACCGACAGCCAGTGATCGCCAGCTGCTTCATCCGCGTAGAAGGCGGAGCGGAACAGCACCCCCAGCGTGTCTGCGCTCGCTTCCAGACCGAGCCGCGTGCTCTCCGCGTCGATGGGTGAAGTGTTGATGGCCGCCTCTGCCACGCCCGCGAGCAGGGCTGCGCGCTTGATCCGCTCCGCGATATTGGCGTCGGGGGTGTGGATGACCATCGCTTGCCGACCGAACTTCACACCGTCGTTCGGCCCTGCCACGCCGAGCACCCCGACATTCAAGGTCTCACCGAGGCTCGCGAAGATGGGGCTGCGAGTGTCGGAGCCATCGTCTCGACTCATCAGATAATCGGTAAAGCCGAAGTAGGCGGCTTCGGGCGGTGTCTCGCCGAGCCAAACGACGGCCTCGTTCGGCGCCAGTCGGTAGGTGTTGCTCAGCCCCTCGGCGTCCTCGTTCTCGTTGGGTGCGATCTGCTGCGGCGCGCGCGGCAGGTAGTAGGCGGAATAAGGGCTCGACGGATTGTTTCCGGCGCACGACTTTCCTTCGTCGCAGCACTGGCTCAAGTCGAGGAGCCGGAATTTGCCTTCGCGGACCTCGAAGCCATCGCCTTCGAGCGCGGTCACCAGCTCGTCGACGGAGCCCATGCCGCTCGCGCTCGTCTCACCGCCCAAGCCCGTGCCGGCAGTAGCATCGCCACCTAATCCGGCGGTGCTCGCGCCGCCACCGTCGAGCTGGTCGCCTCCCGCGCCAACGCCAACGGACGCGTCGGTCTGGGTCGAGCCGCAGGCCGCGACCGGGGTGAAAGCGAGCAGGAGCCAGGCGAGCGATTTGATGGGGGCCAAGGCCGGACCGCAGTGCATTGCTCGTGCCAGACGGTGCGATGCCGCATTTCCCGCAGCTGCACGTGAAATCGAAGATTTCGGCGCCAATCGCCGTTCCGTCGCGTGAACGCTCGTTCACGAGCGCTAGGGCTTTGTTGATGAGACTGGCGGGCGCCCGTCAGTTCACTGGCGGATGGTTCGCTCGAGCTCGGGGAACTCGCTCGATTTCAGCGACCGCTCCAGGCGTAGGTAGGTCGGCGGCGGCGAAATACTCTTGGCGACCTGGCAAGCGCCCGTCGCGGCGTTCTTTGCGTAAAAAGTGCTCTGTTCGCTTTCGCCGACGACGGCGAGCACCTCGCTGAGGGCCAACTCAGCCAAGCAGTCGGTGATTTCGTCCCGTATCGCGATGGCGCTTGGCAACGGCAGCTCCTTGCCGCAGCTCAGCACCCGGCTCCAGGGGAATACGGGATTGCCACTGCAGGAAGCGTCTTCGTACAGAAAGTTGTCGGCGCTGCGGTCCGGAAAGGCTGTGGGAACGCAGCGTAGCGACCGATCGGGAAAGCGAAACGGCAGGCAGGGGTTGCCCGCTTCGTCCTGCAGGAAGAGGCCTTGGCTCGAACGCAAATAGGGAGCTCCGCCGAAGCCCGTGAATAGCGCTCGGAGCGCCCCTGTGCCCACCAGATGCGTCTCCAGAGTGGGCAGCGCCGAGGCAGCGAGCTCTGCGCCTTGCACGTAGAACTCGCCCGGCGCACCCGGGGTCTCGACGCACGCACCCGAGTCGTCGACGCGATGTGGTGTCGCTTCACGGACGTCCTCGATCTCGTAGAGCCGAAAGTCGAAAACGGCTGGGCAGACGCTCGTATTCTCCGTGCCGGCGATGATGGTCGTCGGCTGCTCCACCCGGCAGGAGCGAGCCTGCGCGTCGGCGATGCGCGTCTGGCAGCTCGACTCGGCGAAGCTACCTGTTGCGCTGGCGAAGGTGGGAATGCAGGTCGTCGACCCGCCGCTCGTGGACATGGAGTCGAAGCACGGCGCGTTACGCGAGGGGTCGAAGTAGCCCAAGATCTGCCACGAGCCGTCTTCGCCTTCGCGCGCGTAGGCGTCGAGGCCCGGCGCACGCGGGCGCGCGTGCCGTTGCATGCCGACGAAGGCCGCTGCGGGCACTTCTTCGAGCTCGATGAACGGGCCGTTCTCGGCGTTCTGCGTGGTCGGCTCACACGAGACGCCGTCTTCCGAGAAGTACAGCGGCGTCGAGGCGGGCAGCTCAGCACCCAACTTGTACCCACGATAGCTGCAGCCTCGGGAGCCTGCGATGTACTGATAG
The DNA here is from genome assembly GCA_036261775.1 of Polyangiaceae bacterium. Lineage (GTDB taxonomy): Bacteria > Myxococcota_A > Polyangia > Polyangiales > Polyangiaceae > PMG-095. The sequence goes on from DATAKF010000191.1 coordinate 15,398, forward strand.
GTGAGCGGATCGCAGCGGCCGCGGCTGCCCGCTGCGAAAACTGGACTATTGCAGCTCGCGTCGGCGTGTAGCATCGGGCCTGGCAGGACAGCCCGCGGAAAGCAACGCTCGACTCCGACCTCGTCGACTACGAAATAGCAAGCGAAGTCGAGCTTGCTGTCGTACCAACCTCCGGAGACGTCGCCCTCCAGCGCGTCGATTCCGCCACCCGACGTGAGCACCATCGGCTTCAAGCGAGAGCCGGGCTCGAAGTAAGTGGCGAGGTCGCTCGTGCCCGCAGCGCCACCGACCGACGACCCGCTGTCGCCGCCCGCCGACGCGCCGCCACCTTCGCCGTCCGTTGGTGAGCTGCCGCTCTCGCCGCTCGTCGCGGAGCCGCCATTGTCCCCGCCCGAGCCTTGATTGCTCGAGCCGCCCTCTGAAGTCTCGCGAGGAGTCGAAGATTTGCCGCAGCCTAGGAGGCTGCAAGCCAGCACCAGGTACCCCATCCCCGAACGCAACATGAGCCAATAGTGCCCAACTCGATGGCGGGTAACAAGCAGGCGTCGTCGCGAGCCGCGCTCGAAGGAACAGCGGGTCAGCGAAAAAACGGCGCGATCTGCGTGGCAGATGTCTACGATCGCTCATAATTCGCGTCGAGGCCGCGGTGGCGCCAGCCGGGTTGCTACAATGGCGCCAGATGTCGCTTTCGACCCGTCACGTTCGGCGCAGTCGCCTCGTCGGCGCGTGCGCTAGCGCGGCGACGGGCGCTCTCGGGGGCGTGAGCCTGCTCGGCTGGGTGTTGAGCGACGATCGCTTGAAGGGTCTGGGATCGGCTGTCTCGATGAAGGCAAACACGGCCGTAGGCCTGTGTCTGCTGGCGGCTGCTGCTTTTGCTTTGCGCCGTGGTGCGCTGGGCGACCCGGTGCGGCTCGCGGTGCGCGTGGCAGGTGGCGTGGTCATCGCTCTGGGTGCGCTGACTTTGTCGCAGCATCTGTTCGGTTGGGATGCGGGCATCGACCAGCTGCTGTTTCGCGAAGCGGCCGGAGCCTTGGCGACGGCGAGCCCCGGACGTATGGGGCCTCCAGCCTGCATTTCTTTCATGCTGCTCGGCAGCACGGTGCTGCTGTTCGCCACCGAGAGGAAGCGATACAGCGCCCTCGCGCCTTGGCTGGCGCTGGCCGCATTGCCGTTGCCCGCGCTGGCGCTGATTGGGTACGTGACGGGGGCGACGCAGCTCTATGGGGTCGCGCGCGTCACGGGCATCGCGCCGACTACGGCGGTTGCGTTCGCGAGCTTGGTGCTTGCGCTACTGCTCGCCCGTCCGGAGCTCAAGCCGACGAGGTTGATCATCGCCGACGACCCGGGAGGCCGCGTTGCGCGCACGATCCTGCCCCTGGTCATCGTGCTGCCGTTGCTGGTTACCCGGCTGCGTTTCCTGGCCGAGGAGCGCGGGTGGTTCGATGCGCCGTTCGGCCGCGCGCTCACGCTGCTGGCGCTGATGACCACCTTCACGATGGCAATCTGGCGCACCGCGCAGCGCTTGTCGGCCGAAGCGGCAGAACGGCAGCGTCTAGAAGGCCAACGCCGCGCGCTCTTGGAGAGCGAGCGCGCAGCGCGTCACGACGCCGAGCGGGCCGCCAAGCTGAAAGACGACTTCCTGGCGACCTTGTCGCACGAGCTACGCACGCCCCTGAACGCCATCTTGGGTTGGACGGCCATTCTCAAGCGCATGGAGCCGGGCTCGGTACAGCTCGAGCGGCCGCTCGAGGTCATCGAGCGCAGCGCGCGCGCTCAGACCCAGCTGATCGAAGACCTGCTGGATATTTCGGCCATCGCGAGCGGCAAGCTGCGCCTGCGCCGAGAACGCGTGGAAGTAGCGGGAGTCGTCCAGGCGGCGTTGCAGGCGATACAGCCGCTCGCGGCAGCCAAGCGCGTCACGCTGGACATCGAGCTGCCGCCGCAACTGCCGCCCGTCTGCGGCGACGCGACGCGCTTGCAGCAAGTGCTGTGGAACTTGCTGTCCAACGCCGTCAAATTCACGCCAGAAGCCGGGAAGGTGAGACTCAGCGCCCAGCTTCGTGACGAACGCATCGAGGTCGAGGTGAGCGACAACGGGGTGGGCATCCCCGCAGAATTCTTACCCTACGTGTTCGACCGCTTCCGCCAGGCCGACTCGGGCATCACGCGTGCCCATGGTGGGCTGGGCTTGGGGCTCTCCATCGTTCGACAGATCGTGGAGCTGCACGCCGGCAAAGTCTCGGTCACGAGTGAGGGGGCCAACCGCGGAGCAACCTTTTCGATTTCGCTGCCTGTCAGTAGCCAAGAAGCGCTCGCGCGCGGGGCGGACAGCATGTCGGTCGCGGAGGTTGGGCTTGCAGGTCTCAAAGTCTTGGTCGTCGACGACGAACCCGACAACCGCGAGCTGATGGGGCGAGTTCTGGCCGAGCGAGGCGTCAGCGTACGCTTTGCCGCGAGCGCCGACGAGGCCTTGGCTGAGCTCGATCGCGAGCCCGCCGATGCGCTGGTGAGTGACATCGGAATGCCGGGCAAAGACGGCTATCATTTGATTCGCACGCTGCGGGCTCGCGCCAACGGCACCACGATTCCTGCCATCGCCGTGACCGCGTTTGCTCGCGCCGAGGACCGCGCGCGCGCCGTCGCCGCCGGCTTTCAGCTCCACGTCTCCAAGCCCATCAACGCCAGCGAGCTGCTGCTCGGGCTCGCCACTCTCACCGAACGTGCCACCCCGGTTGCCCCAGACGCCACGGCAGCGACGGCTCAGTCCGCGGCGAGCTGAACGCTATGGCACGACGCAGGCGAAACCAAGGCTTGCCACTTCGGAGAAGGACTGGTGGCCGGGACCCCAAATGGGTGATAATTGGCGACATGCGCGCAAGTGCGGTTTCCAAGAACCCCGGGTCGCCGAACCCTTGAAACGCAGCGATCCGCCGTCGGCTGTGGGTGAGGAAGCGCCCTTGGACATCCGCGCGCTCTTCGAGACGTCCATCGACCACGTGTGCGTTGCGGGCTTCGATGGTCGCTTCAAACGCTTGAGCCCTTCCTGGTCCAAGACGCTGGGCTGGTCCGCCGAAGAGCTGATGTCGAGGCCCTCTCTCGAGTTCGTTCATCCGGACGATCGGGTCGCCACGCTGGCGGGGCGCGAACGGCTGACGAGCGGAGGCGAGCTGGGGCCGCTCGTCAATCGCTACGTTTGCAAGGACGGTAGCTTCCGCTGGTTCGAGTGGCGTTCCGTGGCCGACCTCGACCGAGCCCTGGTCTATTGCATCGCTCGCGACGTCACCGAGCAGAAGCAAGCGGAAGCCCAACTGCAAGCCGCAACGAAGCTCCAAGCGGAGCTGCAACGTCAGTTGATTCTCGCTGATCGTATGGCGTCCGTCGGCACGCTGGCTGCAGGCGTGGCGCACGAAATCAACAACCCGCTCTCGTTCGTTGTCGGCAATTTGAGCCTGATCCTCGAGGCTGTGGAGCGCGCGGCCACGCGAGGCACCAGCCCGTCGACCCAGGAATTGGCTGAGCTTGCGAGCGCGGCCATGACGGGGGCCGAGCGCATCAGGAAGGCGGTGGCTGCGCTGAAGACCTTCTCGCGGTCGGAGGAAGAGCAGCGCGTCGTGCTCGAAGTGCACCCGTTGCTCGAGCTCTCGATCGAGATGACTTTCAACGAGATCCGGCATCGAGCGCGCCTGGTTCGAGACTACGGCCCAGTTCCTCTGGTCGAGGTCGATGAAGCGCGCTTGGGCCAAGTGTTCATCAACCTGCTGATCAACGCCGCGCAGGCGCTGCCGGACGGCGGCGCCACGGAGCACGAAATCCGCGTCGTGACCGCTACCGATGCTCTGGGGCGCGCCGTCATCGAGGTACGCGACACCGGGCCGGGTGTTCCCACCCACTTGGCGAATCGTATCTTCGATCCGTTCTTCACGACCAAACCGATAGGCATCGGAACCGGGCTCGGCCTGTCGATCAGCCACGCCATCCTGGCCAGCATGGGCGGCACGATTTCGCTGGAAGATTCCGCGGGGCGGGGCGCCGCGTTCCGCGTGGTCTTGCCGCCTGCTTCTGCCCCCAAGGCCCAAGTCGCCGTTCCGCCAGTCGTCGCGCCGAGCGTCGCCGGCGCCGCCGTGCTCGTGGTGGACGACGAGCCAGCGGTAGGCGTTCTGCTTCGCCGAGTGTTGACCGCTCACCAGGTCATGGCCGTCACGGCCGCGCAGGAGGCGCTGGCACTGATCGACGCAGGCAAGCCCTTCGACATCATCATCTCGGACGTGATGATGCCCGGCATGTCCGGCGTCGAGCTGTACGAAGCATTGGCCGAGCGCTTTCCCGAGTACAAGAGCCGGGTGATCTTCATCTCCGGAGGCGCATTCACGCCCGCGACCAAGGCGTTCCTCGAACGGACTGGCAACCCGCGCATCGAGAAGCCGTTCAACCCGCAGCGTGTCCGCGAGCTCGTGGAGCGCGTCCTCACGAACGCGAGTCGTTAGCTCGCCGGCTGCTCCACGGCGGGTGCATCCAGCGCTTCGCGCAGCTTTCGCAGCAGCGCGGCGGGGGATATGGGCTTGGCCAAATAGTTCGATTGCAGATCAGCGTCGGCGTTGTCCCCGGCCTTTTCTGCGTAACCCGACATGTAGAGCACCTTGAGCTCGGGGCGCTCCGCCAACAACTGGGGCACGAGCTCGCGCCCGCTCATGCGCGGCATCACCACGTCGGTGAGCAGCAAGTGGATGGGAAGTTGGAAATGTTGGCTAATCATCAACGCTTCGGAGCCATTTTGGGCTTCGAGCACCCGATAGCCTTGCTTGGCCAAAACCGTACGCAGCGCCGCCCGTAGGCTGTCGTCGTCCTCGACTACCAGCAGCGTCTCGGTGCCCGACAAGCTCGCCGGCTGCAGCGGGGGAAGGCTCGGTCGGGCCGCGGCTCGCGCGGCCCGCGGAAAGTAGACGCGGAAGGTCGTCCCTTGACCGAGCTCCGTGGCCACCTCCAGGTGACCACCCACTTGTTTGACGATGCCGAACACCGTCGACAATCCAAGCCCCGTCCCCTTGCCCTTGGGCTTGGTGGTAAAAAATGGCTCGAAGATCCGATCGAGCGTGGCTTGAGCGATGCCCGTACCTTGGTCTGTCACGGCCAAAAGCACGTAGCGGCCTGCAGCCACCTCGGGATGCGCCGTCGCGTCGTCGGCGCCGAGCGTGACACTCCCGATCTCGATCGACAAGAGACCTCCCTGGGGCATGGCGTCGCGCGCGTTCAACGCCAAGTTCATGGTGACTTGATCGATTTGCACTGGGTCCGCATACACCAGCGCCGGCTCCACGGGCGTCGTGATTCTCAACCGCACCGTCTCTCCCAACAGGCGCGCCAGCATCAGCTCCAAGTTCGCGACTCGCTGGCTGAGATTCACCACCTGCGGTTCGACGACTTCCTGGCTGCTGAAGGTCAGCAGCTGTCGCGTCAAGTCAGCAGCTCTCTGCGCCGCGTTCATCACCTGTTGAATGTCCGCGTACGCCCCGGAGCTCGCCGGCAAGTTGTCCAGCGCGAGTGAGCTGAAGGTGAGAATCAGCGAGAGAAAGTTGTTGAAATCGTGAGCAACGCCCCCTGCCAGGTTGCCTACGGCTTCCATCTTTTGTGATTGAAGCAACTGCCGCTGGCTCTGCTTCAACAGGGCGTCGGCCTTGCGCCGCTCGCTCAAATCGCGCGCCAGCCTGCCAGTACCGATCGCTTTCCCGTCCGCATCCCGCACGGCCCACATCGTCAGCGCTACCTCTACCAGCGTTCCGTCCTTGCGCAGGCGGGTCGTCTCCAGCGGTGGTAGAACCTCACCTGCCAGAGTTCGCACACGCAGCTCCGTTTCTTCCGAATATCGGCCCTCCGGCAACAGAATTTCCAAGCTTCTGCCGATCACCTCCGACGCCGCATACCCGTACAGGCGCTCGCAGCCGCGATTCCAAGCCGTGACGATTCCGTTGGGATCCGTGCCCGTGATGGCGTCGTCCGAAGAGGCGACTACGGCCGCCAGTTGGTTGCGCGCGGCCTGGATTTGCCAGCGGTCCGTGATGTCGGTCAACAGCGCCAGAGCGCCTTCGTACTTTCCCGTTGCGTCGACCAGCAGGTTGGTCTTGACCATGGCCCACAGCGGACTGCCGTCTTTCTTGCGGTAGCGCAGCTCGTGACTTTCAGCGACCCCGCGTCGGCGCCCTTCGAGCTTGCCTCGCACGTGCTCGTGCAGCTCGTCTTCGAGCAGCTCGAACAGGGACATGCCGATTAGCTCCGATTTTTCGTAGCCGAGCATCTCCGCCATTCGTTCGTTGACGAAGGTGGTCTTGGCATCGGTGTCGATGAGCCACACGCCTTCGGACGTCGTCTCGACGATACGCTGGCAGCGCTCCTCGGCAGCGCGGCGCTGAAGCAACGCCTGGCGCTGCTCCGTCAAGTCCCTCAAATTGACGACGATCGCCTCCACGGCTGGGTCGCCCATCTGGTTGGACAGCGTCAGCTCGAGCGAGCGAAGGGAACCGTCTCGATGCGGAGCGTCGAGCTCGAGCGCGATCGGGCGCGACGTCGCCGCGGACGCCAACGTGCGCTCGAAGGCCCGACGCAAGAGCTCGCGTTCTGCGGCATCCGCCAAGTCGAACAGCGTTTTTCCCACGACCTCGTCGGGAGCGCGCCCGAGCAGCCTGCCGAGCGCAGGACTGGCGTAGACGATGCTGCCGTTGGGTGTGGCGAGGACTACCACTTGGGTGCTGTTCTCGATGAGCGCTCGAAAGCGCGCCTCGCTTCGACGATGCGCCTCCTCGGCGCGCACGCGCTCCGTTGTATCGATTGACAGCGCAAACGCTCCGACGACCGCCCCGGAGGCGTCGAACCGCGGAGTCATCAACACATCGAAGCGGCCGCCGCGAAATTCGGTTTGCCAAGAAACCGTTTCTCCTGCCAGGGCACGCTCCACGAAGCCACGGCCGCCCGGCACCTCGGCGACGAGGTCGAAGATGCACTTGCCGACTAGCTCGCCCGAGCGGGCTCCGGCGCGAGCCAGGCCGCCACCTTCCGACATGACGTAGACGCCCTCGCGGTCGACGGCCGTCAGCACGACCGGAAGGTTTGCGACCAGCGACCGCAGAGCGTCCTCGACCTCACCCGCTACGCTATCGGCCGGTCGCCGCGGCTGGTGGGTTATGATTGCGGGGACGGCCGCAGGCGCTCCACTTCCAACGTTACTATCGTGTTGGTGACGCGCCACCGGTAGCGCCTGCTGCGCGTCCGCCAGCTCGGCGGTCGATCGCGCAACGTCCAGCGGCGCAGGATTGTTGTCGCTCATTGGCCAAATTCCAGCTGATTTACCCCGACAAACGCCGGGGCAACGGGCGTGCGCTCCGCCCCTACACGAGTGCCAGGCGAAGGACCTATCGAGAATACCGGACTTCGCTCGTCCCGCGAGCAACCACCCTTGAGCATCGTCAATCGAACAAGTTACCGTCACACCGATAAACGCGCAAGGTCGCTTCCGCCACGATGAGCCACGAGCGCCGGCCCGTGATAGCCTTGTGGCTTTGAACGCGTACACGAGAGTTCACATCGAGTCTGACGAACTCGAGCATCGAGATCGCAAGAAGGCCTGATGAGAAACCGCACCGAGACTGGAGCCGATTCGAGCCCGCTGGGACAGCAGCTAGCGAGCGGCAACGCTCTGGGCCGAGAGCTGCCTAGTTCCGGGACGATGCGTGTCAGCGAAGCATTCAGTCCGCCGCCTGTATCGCAGCGACAGCGATCGTCCGCGCGGTCCGAGTTGGAGGCTGCGCTCTTTCGCGCGCTGGCAATGACCGCACGACCGTTCGCCGCCGTCGGCACTAGCGGAATCGTGCTGTATTGGAGTGCAGGTGCGCGGCAGCTCTTCGGCTACCCGGCAGAAGACATCGTCGGGCAGAGCTTGTCGGTCACGCTGCCTGGTCTGGAGCAGACGTTCGGCGTGAACCGTCAGGCGCTACAAGACGGCAACTCTACCGAGTTCGCAGCGCGTGTGTTGCATCGCACGGGCGCTCCCCTCGACCTGATGGTGTGCGCGGCCGTTGCCCACAACGAAAGCGGCGAGGTGCTCGCCACGGTGCTCGATTTTCGACCCACTTCCGAAGCTCTGCTCCCCGCCACCACTGCCACCGTAAGCTCCCGCCCCGATCTGGTGCACGACCTCAACAACGTGCTGGCGACCATCCAAATCTACGCGGGCCTCGTTGGTTCCTCGGGCTTGTCGGACACGCAAAGCGCCGATTTGCAGATCGCGCTCGAGGCCGCGCGCGAAGGCTCGGCGCTGTTGGCCGCCGCAGCGGAGCAAGCGCCTGCCCGGGCTGACGGCGCGGTCGTACCGGTTCTCAGCGCGCACGACGTCAAGGATGTCGTGCATCAGGCGGACGAAGCCTTGCGCCGCGCCTTGGGCGGCGGGGTCGAGCTCTCGATTCAGCTGCCGCTGGGTCCGCTGCCTGTTCGCGCGGGCCGCGAAGAGCTCGAGCAACTGCTGCTCTGCCTGGCCTCGAACGCGCGAGACGCAATGGGCGGCTCCGGGCAGCTTTCGCTCGTCGTGCGGAACTCGGTCATCAGCGAGGCGCACCCGCTGGCTTCGGAAGTACCGCTCGGCGCACATGCCGTGATCAGCGTCCGAGACAACGGGGTGGGTATGAGCCCGGCGACACGAGCTCGTATCTTCGAACCGTTCTTCAGTACGAAGCCGCGCGGTCAGGGCACCGGCCTCGGCCTCACTGTTGCGCTTTCGACCGTGAAGCGGCTCGGTGGCGCCATTCGCGTCGAAAGCGAGATGGGCCGCGGTACAGAGGTCCAGGTGTTCTTGCCGCTCGCGCTCGACCCGGCTCGGGCGCCGCAGCCCGACGATTGGCGAAGGCGCGCCACCTCGCTCACGGTGCTGCTCGTGGAAGACGACGTCAACATGCGGAGAGGGCTGCGCCGCGCCCTAGAAGCCGAGGGGTACTACGTGCTCGAGGCAGCCGACGGCGTGGAAGCTGGAGAGGTGGCGGCTCGCTACCCCGAGCCGATTCAGCTGTTGGTGACTGACTTGGGACTGCCCCGCGCGGATGGACATGACGCTCTCGCGCGAGTTCGCGCCGTTCGACCGGATATTGGCGCAGTCTTCGTTTCCGGCCAGATCGACCAAAGCCGGACCTTGCCGAGCGGCGTCGAGCTCATCCAAAAGCCATTTGCCACCTCCGAGCTTTTGGCGGCTCTAGCGCGCGTGAGCAAAGACGCACCGCCCGACGCTGGGCGTCTGGCGTCGAAAAGTCCGGTCGTGCTCATCATCGACGACGACGACGAGCTGCGCGAAGCCTTCGGTCGCGTCGTCGAGGAAAGCGAATTCGTGGCGCTGCGGGCCAAGAGCGGTCTGCACGCTCTGCAACTCCTCGAGCTCCAGCACGTGGACGTCGTGATTTGCGACCAATTCATGCCTGGCATGGATGGCGTGCACTTGTTGGAGCTGGTGCGTCAGCGGTTTCCGCACTGCCTACGCATCCTGTTTACAGCCTATCCTTCGTCCGACGTCGTGCTGGAGGCCGTCAACCGCGGTGGCGTGCACAAGGTGTTGGTCAAGAGCATGCACGCGGTAGCCATTCGCGACGAAATCGAGCGCGCTGTATTGGCGAGCGATCGCTTTCGGCCCAAGAGCCCCTAGTGGCTCTAGAGACCGGCGCCAAGTCGCCAGCCGACTTTTGGTCTGACCTCCTCCATTCAAGGCGCCTGCCAGCTGGTGACCAGCTCGGCATCGCTCATGAACGTGGCCGCGGTGATGCCCAGGCTCGGGTTTCGAATGTTGCCGGGCTCGGTGCTGCCGGCGCCGCGCACCAGGAACGGGCGGCGAAATAGCTCGACGGTCCTGATCGGCTGATCACGCGGCACGTTCACCGCGAAGTACGTGAGATCCGAGCGCCAGGGGCCGGAGCCGAGCTCTGCATCGCGGGGCGCGTTGGCGCTGACCAAGATGGCGACCAGCTCCTTGCCATCCGCGTAGGTCACTTTGACGCACAGGTCTTTGGCCCAGTAAAAATAGTCGTCGTAGGGACCATTGGTGTCCATGAGGCGGGCGAACATCTCCGGATCCGTCGGGTCGACGACCTGCGGCAGGGTGCCTTGGTACTCGATGGGCGCGTAGAGCACGCGCGCGTCGGTGACGGTTGGATGATAGGTGCCGTAGATGGTGGCCACCGGCGTATCCCACGCTTGCGGTAGCAAGAAGTCGTAGCGCTCCTCGTCGTTTTGCTCGCCGGGTTGCTCGCGGCGCACCAGCGAACGCACGCCCTGCTCGTCGATGACGATGTTCGGGTAGCCGCTCTGGCGACTCAGCTGAAACGGCGCCATGCCGCCGCGATACGCGACCGAGCCAGCGCGCTCGTCCGCGCCGACCATGAAGCGGAAGGCGGCCAGCGCCGAAAAGTCGCCGTAGCCGTCCCAGCGTCCGCGCTTGCCGCCGCGCCACTCCACGCAAGCGTGGTTCCGCTGCATCGCGTCGGACCGCTCTTGCCCAAAGCCATCGCGAGAGGGATCGAGACATAGCGGGGAGGCGTACTCGGCGGTGTTTTGATAGTAGTTCCACGTCTCGCCGCGGCCGCCGCCGTCCGTGCTCGTGCCGCCGTACGGGTAGCGAAACTCGTTCGGGCTCGGGTCTGTGTTTTGGTACGCGCCTTCTCCCCAGTGCGGCAGGCTCAGCGCGTGTCCCATCTCGTGGATGAAGATGTCGTCGAAGTCCGCGCCGACGAAGTCCTTGCCGCCGCCCCAACCGCCTGGGTTGAAGTGCTCGGTGTTGCCGTAATAGTGCGAGTAAGCAAGGTCGCCCGTTGCGCGGTGAATGGCTTCCACCATGCGCAGCGCGGCCGCGCTGATGTTCATCGCGGGAATGTCGCTTTCCACGCAGCTCGCTCCCGCCGCTTCGTTTTGCCTGCAGGGCCGGCGCTCGAGGCGTGTCGGCGCGATGCCGCCCTCCGCGTCGTCCGAAACGATGAACGGAGTCAGCTTCACGCGGCCGGGAAACTGACCGAGTCTCACGCGGGCGGCCGGGATCGCGCCAGCGAAGTCTTCCAGCCAACCCGCGGGCACTTCGACGTCGGGCTGGCCGTCGTTGTAGTTCAGGACGTCGACAGGCAGCATGATCAAGTTGAGCTCGGGGGCGGCACCCACCCCGAGCTGCGCGGCGCTGAAGGTTTTGGTGGCCGCCCCCGCGCTGAGCGTCACGCTGAGGCCTTTTTCGAGCCACGCCGCGGGCAACGTGCCCCGAAAGCGATCCGTGGATTCGTGCTCCGTCCACTTGACGCTGTCGGGCAACGTCGCTGGACCCTTGAGGCAGATGGCTCCCAGCGATTGACCGCCGCGGAAAGCCTCTGCGCGCACCTCCGGCGCTGGACCCGAGCCCGTCACCGCGACCTCGAGCAGCGCAGGACGCTCGGCGACCAAGAAGAACAGGGGCCAATCTGGCTCGAGCACGTGCGTCTGCGCGAAGGCCACGCGCTCGATCGCGGCGGAGGTGTTGGCGGCGCCGCTGCACGTCGCGGCGTCTTTCGGCTCCGGCACCGAGTACTCGCGCGCTCGATACGCTGGGGGAAGCGGGCCCTGCCTCGTTGCGCTCGTGCCACCGGCAGCGGCGCCGCCCGCTGCGTCGGCTCCACCGGCTTGAGCGGCACCGGCGACTCCGGAGCCGCCCGCGCCCGCCGTCGCGCTCACGCTGCCGCCAGCACCAGCTACGCTTCCAGCGGTGCCTCCGCTGCTTCCCAGCGGCGAGCAGTCGACGTTGCACGTCGATGACGCTCCCTCGCTGCAGCCGAGCGCGACGAGACCGAGCGCGAGCACACCTAATCCTGCGAAGCGCGAAGCCAAAAGCATTCGGCTAGATTGGCGGCCGCGCGTGGCTCGCAGCAGATGCTAAGACTTGCGTCGCGGTAAGGCTGGAATTTTTCGTCCAGTCCGGCCGGGCTCGCAGGTTCCGACTGGCATCGCCGGGACCCTAGCAGGCCGAGTAACGTCTCGCTCCAGCGGCCTTGGCGCCGGCACCACCGAGCTCTTGAAGCACGCGATTGCAGCGATGGGGACGCCGGCGGTCCCGCCTACAGGGTGAGGCTTTCGGTCAGCGGGGCGACCGAGGCAGCAACTGCGCGGAGATCCGGGGCCCAACCACGCTTGCCTGAGTAGTTGCATTTGTTCGACGCAGATCCGCGCGGAAACAAACAGATGAGATCTAATGAAACATAACAAATGAGATTTGTGAGATGCCCGAGCGTGCGGCTCGGCGTGATCTCCAGCGGCACCGCCACCAAGGGCAAAAAAACACGCATGTTCTCTCCCTCGAACCTCCCGATTTCGCTCCGCCTCTCCTTCGCGTTTGCGGTCTTGGCCTTCGCGGCTTGCTCGGGCGGGGGCGAGGGCGAGAACGAGCTCGGCGCCGGCTCGGCGCCGCAGGTCGAAGACGGCAACGCTGGCGCTGGCGGAGCACCTGCGGAGCCCGCTCCGAGCTCGGGTGGCGCTCCAGGAAGTGCAGACCCAGGCGAGGCAACCGGCAACAAGCCTCCAGTCGGTGAGCCTGTCGAGCCCGGTGCGGAAGAGCCGGGTCCGAAGGGTGGAACGGGTCCGGGCACTGGCCAAGAGGGTACCGCCGGTGAGGACAGCGCGCCCGAGCCCATGCCCGAGGCGCCGAGCGAGGAGTTCTTGCGCGGCGAAGCGCTCGTCGAGAAGAGTGGCTGTGTGACATGCCACCAGAAAAATTTCGCTGGATTTACCGTCTTCCCCAACATCACACCCGATGAGACTACTGGCATTGGCGAATGGACGGACGCGCAGATCGCGGCGGCGATTCGAGACGGCATCGACGTGGATGGCTCGAAGCTGTGCGCAACGATGATGCGCTACCCGTTCACGGACGCAGAAGTCGGAGACATCGTCGCGTTCCTACGCGGCATCCCCGCTGTGAGCAACGAAGTGACGAGCGACTGCCCCGGCCATGCGCAGTAGTGGAGCGCTGTGGCAGCTTTGCACGACGGAGAGCTGCGCCGAAGGTCGTGATGCTCGCAGCAGCGCGCGCACCTAGGACCGCACGAGCGCGATCGAAAGTGGCGGACACAAACTTACACACGGCGCGGCTGCTCGCTCCGCGTAACACTTTGGGGTGAGCGAGCGCGCGGCGAGGGTGCGAAAGAACGCGGCGTCTACGCACTAAACGTTAGTGGAACGATCCGGAAACAACATCTCACGAATATACAAACTTGCTGCTCCGTGATAAACGTAGTGGCAATTGTCAGCCTGAGCCGGGACGACCCGGTTCGCGACGGGCATCTGCCGGGACGACTCGGCGCTTTCAACCCGGTGCTAACCCACCGATCACTGGAAGATGCAGTTCATGAGCCTAGCCGCGGTCTGACCTCGTGGTCGTGATGAAACACGCCCCGCGACGGAGCATCTCGCTCCGTCGCTGTCGTCCCCCCGCTACCCCTCGGGGTGACGATTCGGCGTGGCCGTCGTGCTCGGCTTCTCGGCTTGTTTCGTTCCTCACCTCGCCAGGTCCAGCGTGGACCCACGCTCCGCTCCCAGCACTCGGGCGGAGCCGTGCCCTAGGCGCCCCGAGTGTCGAAGAAAGGATGCGCTCCGATGTCAGGCAACAAGGCACGCAAGAACAGGCCCAGAAAGTCGCCTGCGCCGTCATCCGCGGCTCAGCGAGCTCGGTCGAGCCAGCCAAAGGGGAAGGCGGTGACGACCAAGAAAAACCGAGCGAGGAAGGCGCTGTCTCCGCTCGAAGTTCAGCTCCGAAAGACGCTGGCCGAGATGGGCCTCGCCCGCGCCCGCCGGGTGTTCGCCAAAGTGGAAGCGTCGTTCGACGATTGAGGCGATTCTAGGCCACGAACGCGCGTCCGACCCGAGAGCCAAAGCTGTCGGAGTGCCCCGGCAGCGACGCGCGCAGTCGGCGCGATTGTGACTAGTCCCATTAAGTTAGTCTGGAACACGTTGCGGCTGCTGGTGTAGAGTAACCAATGTAACGAGCGGGTACGGGCTCCCTTGTGCGGGGCCCGCGGACGAGACTCTAGAATTGGTTCTCACATGGTCGGAGAGAAGCCTGGGAAGCCACGATTCGGCGCGAAGAGCGAGTTCGTGCGGTCCCTCGATCGAGACCTGTCAGCGGCCGAGGTGATCGCGCTGGCGCAGAAGAAGGGCATGAGCTTGAGCCCTGCGTTCGTTTACAACATCCGCAGCGCGGATTCGAACCGAAGTCAGCCTGCTGCTCGCTCAGGCAAGTCTTCCCGGCGCGCTAGCAAGACGGCCGCCAATACTCCGCCCAGCGGAACGCCCGAAGCGCAGCTGCGCGCGGCCATCGCTCAGATCGGCCTCGCGCGCGCCCGCCAAATCTTGGAAGAAGTCGAAGAAACGTTCGCGGGGCGCTGAGCGGCCCCGTCACCGACGTTTCGAAGCGACGCGCGGAGCGGCGCTGCTGGCGCACGGCCCCGACTCGACGCCTCCAGTAGAGCTCACTGCGTTCGCAGCGAGCTTGACTCATAGTTTCTGGAACATGTGAGATCGTGTTTCGCGGACAGTGGCCGAGCGGTTTCGGCCGAGAACATGCGTGATCGCGCGCGGCTGACTCAGAGTCTAACAAATGAGAAAATGTTAGAATCTAACATTTGAAGCTTGACCAGCCGTGGGTGACAGGGTTACAGACGAGTGGAGTCGACGCTGCAGCTCGAACACTGCAGCGCCGCTGAGCTCGTTTTTTCCCCGCGTTCACGCTCCGTTCCCGGAGATTGCGCGCGAGGCACATTGAGAAAACCAGTGACGGCCGCGCGCGAGCAGGCGCGGCCCGTCGCTAGATGGAGATAGTTGCATGAAACGACGTGATTTCCTGCGCGCTTCTGCCGCGGGAGGAGCGGCCGCGCTTGGCTCTTCCGTCTGGACGAGACGGGCCAACGCGGCTGCCTTCGGCGAAACCCCCAATGAGCATGTCAGCTCGATGCTGCCCGAGCCTGCGCGCGCACAGAGCATCCTCGAGTGCTTCTTGTACGGCGGACTCATCCCCTGGGAAACGTTCTATTGCGTGCCAGAGTTCGGCGCGAGCGACGAGACGTGGGCGTACACGAACTACGCGTACATGATGAAGGCCGCGGAGGGCTGTGGCTTCGACACCTCGGAGCCGTTCGTGCCGTTCGGCAACGACTCCAGCGGCCGCACCATCTACTTCGGCCCCTACATGAAGAAGCTGTTGGCGAGGCCCGACATCCTCGCTCGCATGCGCATCGTCATCAACCGACACACGCTCGCGCCCCACGAGGCAGCGATCCCGTTGGTCGCGTCCGGTCGCAGCCTCGGTAATCCGTCGCTGGCAGGGCTCGCCACGCACGTCGGTCGTTACTTCGTCGATCGCGACGTGGAGGGCAGCCATCCGCCGCCGTTTTCGTATGGATTCGCGACAGGCAGCAGCTTTCTGCCGAACGACGGCGTCTACTCGCTGGTCGCGCAAGGCCTCCACCCGGGGCAAGCCAGGCCGCTGCTGGTCAAGGTAGACAACGCGGCTCGCCTCAACACGCTGCTCGCGCGCACTACCGTCGGCACGCTGCCCGAGCGCGAACAGTACGACGCGCTGCTCGGCTTGTACTTCGAGCAGTACCAGAAGCGGCTCTCGCTCGGCAGCGCCAGCGAGGTCGTGCGCGCCGCCAAGTTTCAAGAGCTGCTGCAAGCGTCGAAGACGGTCGCCAAGACGGACATCATCCAAGGCGTCTTCAACCCTTCGTTGTTCGAGGCCATGCCTGGCTCGTCTTGCTATCAAGTGAACGGCACGGTCGACGCGCCCGTGCTGGCGCAAAACCCGCTTTCCGCTGCCACGAACATCCCCGGTATGAGCCTGCGTTTGGCGACGCACCTGCTCACCCACCCGACCTTTCCGGCGCGGCACTGTACGGTCGTCGATACTGGCCTCATCGCTGCAGACGGCGGGGGTGGCTACGACACGCACAGCAACGGCCCATGGCGCCAAGCCAGCAACTTCAACAACTTCCTCGACAACCTGCTCTCGCGCATCAACACGCCCGGCGAGGGGGATCCGTCGAAGATCGATCTCGACAAGACGATGGTCATCCTCAACTCGGAGTTTGGTCGCGCGCCGGGCCGTCAGGGCACCGGCCAAGGTCGCAACCATTGGCCGCACGGCTTTCCTCAGATCTACATCGGTGGGCCGATCGGCACCGCGCAGGCCGGTATCTACGGGTCGATTGGTGAAGACGGCATGGCCTCGACTTACACGACGCCCGCGGAGAATCGCATTGCCGCGCTGCTCGCGCTCGGCATCTGGCCCTTCGACGAGGTGGCGTACAGCGGGAGTGACGCCCAAGGGCAAACGCAAGAAGCGCCGGCGGCGCGCAGCATCATCAAGCGAATTTTGGGACACGAAGTATGAAAACCTCTCTCTCCTCGTTCACGTTGATCGCTCTGGGCCTCCTCTCGGGCTGCGGAGACGACGAAAAGAAGCCGAGCAGCTCGGGTGGTGAGGCGGGCGAGCCCAGCAGCTCTGCCGGCTCGCCGAGCGCTGGCGCGAGCTCGAATGTGTCAGGCGCTCCTTCCGATGTAGGTGGCTCCAGCGGTGAAGGTGGCGCGGCGGCCGTGCCTGTTCCGTCCGCTGGCGCACCGACAGCCGGCACGGGCGTGGTGACCGAAGGTGGCGCGGGTGGTGAAGGCCCAACACAGCCCGAGCCCCAAGCCTTCTACGAGTGCCAAGCCTCCGACCAGGCGTTCGTGCGCAAGGCAATCCAGGGCGTGCTGGGGCGTCGCGCGTACAGCCAGGCCGAGGTCAACCTGTATACCGACCTGATCGCCGAGGTTGACGCGCTGGACGCGGTCGACCCCGGAGCACCTGCCGCGTTCCCGGGCGCTCCGCTGCGCCATTCGCGCAAAGTCATGCTGAGCGCGCTGTTCCAAAACCCGGAGTATCGCGCCAACTGGGAGGAGCTCTATCGCGACTTCCTACGCGTGCAGCGCGTGGACGAGTACCAAAACGCCGCCTGCTACGGTGCGCGCGTTCGCTTGGACGACGCAGCAGCCGTGGCCGCGTTCGTCCGCGACGCGCCGGCTGACGGCCCCGGCGACGGCGGTGCTGCCCCGACGATGGCCGACGTCATCGCCGGCTCCCTGCAGCTCGACGACGTTTCGCCGATGTACACGGCGAATCTATTCAGCATGGTCGCCAAGACCTACGCCGGTGCCAACGGCGTCGAGATCGAATCCGAGGTCGGACGCCGGCGCGACTTCGGTGCTTGGTTCGACGCGGTCTACTTGAATCGCGACACCGTCTGTCTGCAGTGCCACAACAGTGAGTTCTCGGTCACGCAGACGCCGGATCCGGAGACGAATCGGCACTTCCCCGTGCCAGCGCTGCTCGAGAAGGCGCTGTTCGGCTACTCGACGGGCGTGCCCGCGGACGAGCTGGCGGAGCCGGTGGATCGCATGCACGGCGCGCTCAAGTACGCGCGGTTCCTCTCGGACTGCC
Source organism: Polyangiaceae bacterium (assembly GCA_036261775.1). Lineage (GTDB taxonomy): Bacteria > Myxococcota_A > Polyangia > Polyangiales > Polyangiaceae > PMG-095. The sequence continues at coordinate 32,898 of DATAKF010000191.1, forward strand.
GGGTAGAAGCGGTGGGCTCGAACAACTACAACGCGGCCATCGCCGATGGCACCATCACGGCCGATGCTTGCCCGGATGGCTTCCGACGTTGCCGTACGGCCAGCAGCCAGGGACCCATCGACTGGATCTGCGAGTCGACCTACCTGGCCACGCGCGCCGCCAAACCGTGGGGCTGGGCAGCGGCGTGCGGCACCTTCACGCAGAAGGACAAGATTCCGGTGGATTTGGCCGGAATCGACGCGAAATTCGGCAACATTACCGGCCTTCGCGCGTCGATGTGGGACATGCAGGCCTCGCTGCGTGCCGGCTTCGAAAAGCTCAAGACGGAAGGCTTGGGCGCCGATCCGACGACGTGGGAGGTCGCGGACCCAGACAAGGCCTTCGCCTACCTGACCTCGATGAACATCGTCGAGAAGGTGTGGAAAGAGATCACCGGCACCGGCCTCACCATCCAGACCTACTACCCACGCAACGCCGCGGCGCGCGACCAACTACAGGCGCTCACCGACGCCTTCATCTCTTCGGGCTACTCACACCAAGCGCTGCTCGAAGAGATCTTCGCCAGCCCCTACGTCAACTTGGCAGCGCCCGACTCGGGCTGCTGGGAGAACGCCTACTCGGTGCCACGCATCTTCGATCCGTGGGTGACAGAGGAAGAGAGCGAGGTGAAGCGCGGCAACAGCGTCGGCGACGCGGCGGTGATGCTGAGCGGCCGCACTGCAGGGCGCAGCGCCTACGCCGCGCTGGGTTGGAGGCTCTCGGCCTATGGCTCGGCCTTCCCGAACCACACCGGCTACGGCGAGAACTCGATCACGACCGCCGGCATGAGCAGCGGCACGCTCGAGCGGCAGTTTCAGAACGAAACCGGCTATTTCAACAAGAACACGGAGCTTGGATTCCGGGGCTTCGACTTCCAAGCGCGCATGGGCTGGGAAGATCGGCTTGGTCGCTGCGCCAAGCTGGCGCCGAACCACTTGGCGCAAGACGTCATCGACATTCTGGTCGAGCGCGCCAAGACGCCCGGCGCGGGCACGGTTCGCGATCTCATCGATGTGCTGAAGGATCGCATCTTTGGTCAAACGGCGATCGACGAGCTCAACGAGCGGCCGGCGCTCGAGGCGATGCTTGGGGTCAGCCTCGACGCGGACGCGAGCACGCTGGCTGACGCCAACCCGACGTTGCGCCGCGTGTGCGGCGTCTTCATTGCTAGCCCCCAGGCGCTCGCTAGCGGCATCGCGCCGCCGGACGCCAGCGAGGTACCCAAGCTCACGCCCAAGGTCGCCAGGTACGACGCGCTCTGCAGCTCGCTCGCCGCGACGACTCTGCCCGATGGGCTGACCGTCACCTGCAATGCGGACGAGCCCTTGACCGTCGAGGTCGCGAGCGTCCCCTGAGGCTCGGAATCCGTTTCAGCTCCTCAAGAAGGTTTGACCATCATGTCTCAACGAAAGTCTTTGCTCCCTCGTCATGCTCGCAGCGCCCTTGCGCTGGTCGTAGCGTTCCTGGCGCCGAAATACGCCGTCGCGGTCCCGTACTTCGAGGACGTGACCACCACAGCGCTGCCGGATCCGCAGCCGTGCGCCGATTCGAAGCTCGGCTGCTTCACGAGCTGGGCGACCAGCTCCGATCTCGACGGCGACGGTGACCTCGACATCATATTGGCCAACGGCGGCGGGTACTACGTGCCCGACGTCGCCGAGTCTTCGACGGTGTACTTCAACGACGGTCTCGGCAAGTTCACCGATGCGACGCCGACCACCTTCGGCGGCGCCAAGTCGCGCCTGCGCCAGGTGGCGATAGGTGACGTCGATGGCGACGGCGATCAGGACATGTACGCGCCTGGCGGGTTCGGTATCGATCTCGACAAGCTGTGGATCCAGACCGCGCCCGGCGTGTTCGAGGACAAGGCGGCCGAGCTTCTACCGCCCGGGCTCATGTCCAACACGCCAGGCTTTCATCTAGGTGATTTGGACGGCGACGGCGACCTCGATTTGGTGACGACCGACTGGTTTACGGCCGGCGACCGAACGCCCGTCTTTCTCACGCTGTACCTGAACGACGGCACCGGTAAGTTCAGCGTGGCGGCGGTGCAGAAGGAAGCCGAGTTCTGGACCAAAGGCGACCGCTTTCCGCCGCGCATTCCGTTCGCGGCCGCCGCTGGAGTTCCCTATTGGGGAACCCGCGCCATCGACCTGGACTTCGCCGACATCGACGGTGATTTCGATCTCGATATCTTGGTCAACATGCGCAACGGCATCAGCCGAATCTTGCTCAACGACGGCGCTGGTTTCTTCAGCGACGGCAACGGCAAGGTCTACAACGTGAGCGATCCGGCGGGTGGCACGCCGCTCACGGTGTCGAACTATCCGATGAAGCGCGGTCCCTACGTCTACAATCAAGAGCTCTGCGATTTCGACAACGACGGCGATCTCGACATGCTGCTCGACAATGCTGGACTCAGGCCGGTGGGCGGCTCCAGCAACTACACACAGGTGCTCGTCAACAACGGTTCGGGAGTGTTCGCAGACGAAACGCGCGCTCGCATCTTCGGTGAGACGGGCTCGGACGACAACGCGGTCAAATGCGTCGACGTCAACAACGATGGAAACTACGATTTGCTGGTCGCGACCCTGACCGGCCAGGCCGAGAAGCTGCTGATCAGTGACGGCGCCGGCAAGTTCAACGCCGAGGCTGACGGTTTCCCCAAGATACGCGACAGCACGCTGGGCATCGAGGCCGGTGACTTCGACGGAGACGGCGTCTTCGACGTGTTTACGGGCCAAGGTGAAGGCGGCTCCTTTGTCGATCGCCTCTACCGTGGCGTCGCGCCAGGCGCAGCCGACACCCGACCGCCGAAGTTTCGCAAGGTGCAAACGCCCACCGCCATTGCCGGCGCGCCGCTGGTCTTCCACGTCGCCGTCACCGACAGCGTAACGAGCGAGACCGGCGAGATGGTGAAAGACGTCTCCGTCGTGTACTTGGGCAACAAGGTGTCCGGCAAGGTCAAAGCCAAGTTCATTGGTGGTGATTTGTTCCGCGTCGAGATCCCGGCGCAGGCCGTGTACACGACCGTGACGTTGACGCCCCAGGCTACGGATCGAGCCGGCAATAAGGGCTTCGCGACACCGATCTCGGTGTTCGTCTTACCGGCGCCCGTGGCTGGTGGTGACGGTGGCGCCGCGGGCGCGCCAGGTGGCGAAGGTGGCATGGCCGGCACGCCGACAGGCGAAGGCGGGATGCCCAGCGAGCCCGGCGGCGACGGTGGCACGCCGAGCGTCGAGCCCGGCATGGGCGGTACGCCCGGTACGGAGCCCGAGCCTGGCGCGGCGGGCATGATGACGAGCGAGCCCGAGGGCGGTATGTCATCGGGAGCGACGAGCGGTACTGGCGGCAGCACGACGCCGAGCGAAGGCGGAGCGCCAGCGGAAGGCGGCGTGAGCTCGACGCCCAGTAGCCCCGGCAAGAAGTCGGGTGATGACGACGGTTGTACCGTTGCCGCCGGGTCCGCCTCGGGATCGTCGGTCGGGTTCTTGGCGGCGATGAGTCTGTTGCTCGCGGCGGGTCTACGCCGTCGTCAGCGTGGCCAGTAGCTTTGCCGCCGCTCTCGGCGCGGTGACCTGTCTGGTGGTCGGATGCACGGGCATCCTTTATGGCTCCGACGAAGCGTTCGACGACCATGAAATGGCTTCACACGGAGCAGCAGTCGACGGTGGCAGCTCGACCTCACCAAGGGTCGAGCCGGCCCCCTCCAGCGGACGCGAGCCGGCGACTCGCGGTAGTGCCGGTGAGCGCTCCGGCGCTGGCGGCTTCGACGGCGTCGGTGGCATGGCCGCGGCAAGTGGTCAGCCAAGCGACGGTGGCGCCGGCGGGTTCGTTGCGGCCGGTGGAGCCGGTGAAGCTGAAGAGCGGCCTGTCAGCGTCGCCGAAGGCGGCGCTAGCGAAGGTGGCCGCCAAGGCGAAGGTGGCCGCGAAAGCTCCGCCGACGCTGGGGAGCCAGCGCGCGGTGGGACGGGCGGCCAGCCCTCTGCAGCGCCGCTGCTGCCGGGCGACGAGGCGCGCGGCTACAAGCTCGTCGTCATCAACAACTGCCACCGCTGCCACGGTAGCGATCTCGCCGGTCGCGCGTTCTACCGAAACATCACGCCCGATCTGGAGACCGGTGTCGGTACGTGGACGGACGAGCAGCTGGCGCTGGCGATTGTCGCCGGTGTCAACCCTAAGGGTGAGCTGCTCTGCGCCGCCATGCCGGTGTATTCGGGTTTCACCGCTCAAGGCTTGGTCGACGTGATCGCGTTTCTGCGCAGCATTCCGCCCAAGTACAACGAGATTTCGCTCGTATGCCCTGGCCACGACCCCTGACGATTCCATGAAAGGCTGCTCATGACGCGAAGCTCGCGAATCCTCAAGCAAGCTGAGCCGTGGTCGGCGCTCGTCTGGCTGTGTCTCGCGGCCGGCTGCGTCGAGGACGTGGCGGCGCCTTCGAACCACGGCGCTGGCGGCGCGCCGAGCGCAGCTGGCGGGCAGCCCGCGAGCCTCGGCGGCGCCACGGCTGGGGCATCGAATGAGCCGAGCTCCGGCTCGGGCGCTGCAGCGGGTGAGTCGCCGAGCGATGCTGGCGGCACGCCCGCGCAAGCTGTGGCGGGCCAAGGCGGCGAGGTGGGTGTGGCCGAGCCCGCGGCCCTCGGCGGTGTCGGGGGCGAAGCAGGAATCAACGTCGAAGGTGGCAGCGCAGGCGCGTTCGCCGCCGGTGCAGGCGGGGCCGCCCCGAACCCTGCCGGCGAGCGCGGCGAGTCCGGCGCTGCTGGTGCTGGCGGGGCAGGGGCAGGCGTTGATCCCGGCTTGCCATACGCGAGCTTGCCTTGCGACGTGCAAGCGGCGCTTCGGGCGCGCTGCACGACGTGTCACGGAACCTTACCCGTCAACGACGCTCCGATGTCGCTCACGAGCTGGGAGGACTTCAACGCCTACGCACAAGCCATTCAAGAGAAGATCGAACAAGAAATGATGCCACCACCCGGAGCTCCGAACCTATCGAGCGCGCAGCAGGCGACCCTCGTCAGCTACGCCTCGCTCGGTGCGCCTCCCGTCCTTCCCAGCCTGTGTCGTTAGCCGAAAATCGGCTAACTCACGCGCGGCAAGCGAGAGCCCGCCATGGTCGACGACGAATCCAGCCACAAGCCCAAGTTCGGAGCCAAGAGCGACTTCGTGCGCTCCCTCGACCCGGGGCTTTCAGCCGGGCAGGTCGTAGCGCTCGCCGAGCAGCGAGGTCTCAAGCTGACGCCCGGCTTCGTCTACAACATTCGAAGCAGCGCCAACGGCAAGGCCAGCGGTTCGAGAGCGCGCGCCCCGAAAACGCAGCCTAAGCTCGGCAGCGCCGAGGTGCAGCTCCGCGCAGCCATAGCTGAAGTCGGGCTGGCCAAAGCCCGCCAAATCCTCGAAGAGGTCGAGGCGACGTTCGCCGGGCTCAGGTAGCGTATCCAGTCAGGGTGCGGCTGCGGCTGAGCTGGTGCTATCCATCGAGGCATGCGCGACAAGGTGGCGGCCGTCATCGGCGGAAGCATCGCGGGGTTGCTTGCGGCAAAGGCGCTCGCGCCTCACTTCGGCAAGGTCGTATTGTTCGAACGTGACGCGATTCGGGGCGCGACCGAGCTACGCAAAGGCGCACCGCAAGCCGCGCACGTGCACGTGCTGCTCGCGGCGGGCGCGACGGCGATCGAGCATGCCTTTCCGGGAATCTTCGACGCGGTGAGCGCGCGCGGCGGGCTCTATCTCGATATGGGGGAGGAGAACAACTGGTTCTACTTCGGCGTTTGGAAGCGTCGCATGGAGCTAGGTATCAAGGTGCGGATCCAGAGTCGGCTGCTGCTCGAGGAGCTCATTCGTGAGCGGACCCTCGCGCTCGACAACGTCGAGCTTCGCACGGCGGGAGTCGGTGAGCTCTCCTGGTTCGAAGGCAAGCCCCGCGTCGCCACGCGCGACGAGGTTCAGGGGTTCGACTTCGTCGTCGATGCCAGCGGGCGGGGCTCTCAGCTGCCAAAGTGGCTCGAGACGGCGGGTTTTTCCAGACCCGAGAGCGATAGCGCCGAAGTCAACGTGACCTACACCACGGCGCGCTTTCGCCCGCGCGCCGGGCGCGATTGGCGTTGCGTGCTCATCTACCCGTCGCCCCCGCGCGAAAAGTGCGCCGGCGCGGTGGTTCCCACGGAGAGCGGTGAAGTCCTGGTGTCACTGTTCGGCTGGTGCGGAGAGCACACGGCGGCGCACGACGCTGCTTTCCTCGAGTTCGCGCAGCGTTTGCCCCGCCCGGAGATCGCCGAGCTGATCGCGAGCTCGGACCGCACCAGCCCGTTCCGCCAGTTTCACTACAAAGACGCGCGGCTGAACCACTATGAAAGGCTCGCGCGCTTTCCGCCCGCCACGGTCGTGATGGGAGACGCACTGTGCAGCGTCGACCCCGTGTTCGGACAAGGCATGACGGTGGCTGCGCTGTCAGCGGAGGTGCTCGGGGTGTGCGCGCGCGAGTGCAATGGTGATCTCGACCGACTGGCGCAACGCTTTCGCTCCGACGTCGTGCGCGCGTACCGCACTGCCTGGTCACTGTCGACGACCGAAGACTTTCGCTATCCGGGAGTGACCGGTGCGCGGCCCTTCGGCACGAGCGTCGCGCACTACTACACGCGTCGCGTGCACGAGCTGACGGCCACGGACGCGGACGTGGCCCGCCGCTTTGCGAGCGTGATGCACCTCTTGGCCGAGCCAAAGGTGCTGTTTCATCCGAGTGTGGTTTGGAAGGTCCTCAGCGCCCCGCTCGCGTCTACGCTGAAAGAGGCGCCTCGCCCCACTCGGGCGAGTTAGGCCCGCTGTCTCGGGCGGCCAGGGTGGCGTGCCCTAGATGTGCGGTGCAGGGCCGATGGCGGGATTGAAGTACACGTATTGGCCGCTGCTCGGTTCGAGGCCGAAGTAGGAGTACAGGATGATGGGGAGTGAACCTTCACGGCCGAAGAACTCGATGCGGTGGCGGTAGTGCGTGATGGCGTCGCTGTGCTCTGGCGGCGTTGGGCCGGGGCCGAGTGGGACCAGGCTGCCGTCGGTTTCGACGCACCAGACGCGGAGGAAAGAGGAGGCCCCGTGTGGGCCGCTTTGGAGCTCGAGCACGAGGAGTGAGGCGTCGCCGAGGGTGGCTCGAGTCCAGTGTAGGTCGGTGCGCGGAAGGTTGGCGCCGCCTTCGGGCAGCGTGGCCAGCGCTTGCTGAAAGAGGGCACGGCGGGTGGCGCCTACGGAGTCGGGTTCGTCGATGACCTTATTCCACGAGCGATAGCCGTCGATGGGGGTCGAGGTGACGAGGTCGCCGAAGAGGTCGCAGTTGGGCTCGAGCTGCGCGACGAGGAAACGCTCGCCCTTCTTGAACACGCGCGCCGCGTTCTTTGCAGGCGAGCTCGCGCTCCAGCCAGCGCCTTCTTCGTCCGCCCAGGCGAACGCCGAGAACGCGCCGAGCCGGGGTTTGCATTCGTCGGACCCGCGCAGCACGTGCAGCTGTGCGCCGCCCAGCGCTTGCAAGGACGCGGGCACGGTCTTGGGATCGATGGCGCTCTCGGCCAGGTAAAACTCGGCAAAGTCTTCCGGCTCGGCGATCAGCCGCGGCGTGCCGCGCAGCTTGACCTGGCCGAGGTTCTTCTGAACGACGACCCGCTGGTGGAATACGGGCATGAGCTCGACGCGCTCGGGCGTTGCAAGGCCGCAATTACTGCGTGGCGGCGGCTTGGCGACGGGCAGGCTCGACGGCTCCGGCGTCGAAGCTCGCGGCTGTGGCGTAGCGGTCGTTGGTGCCGCCGCAGCGTCCTGAGGCAACCGCGCCCGCGGCTCGCAAGCGCCCAACAACGCGAGCCAAGCGACGACGCCAAAGTTCACCCGCGTTGTCATCCCTGGACCGTCAGTTCAGCCGAGAAACCACGGCCTGTCCATCGCGCCGCAGTGGGCGGCCTAGTTATCCAAGGCTCGCTCGCTTTCCGTCCGCCACGGTCGTGATGGGAGACGCAATGTGCAGCGTCGACCCCGTGTTCGGACAAGGCATGACCGTCAAACCGCGTCACCTGACATGAACGATCTTGCGGTATTCTTTTCGCCCGCAAGGCAGGGCCGGGTCCAAGTGGGGTATTACGCACGCATGTCGAAGGCTGCTGGATTGCGCTCTGCATTGGGGGCTCGCCACTTTTCGGGTGGGGCATGGCTGGTGAGCGCGGCGCTCGCCGGTGTCGCATCGAGCGCGACTATCGGCGCTTGTTCGTCGAGCGCGAGCAAGACCACCGCTCCGGAGGGCGGGGCCGGCTACGACGGCGCTGGTGCGGTCGCCGCCGGTGGGGTCGCTGCCGGCGGTGAAACGGGTGAGTCCGGAGGTACCGCTGCCGGCGGCGAAGGCGGCTCAGGTGGGGCTATAGCTGCTGGCGCGGGTGGCGGTGGCGCGGGCGGAGCGGTTCAGGCGGGTGGCGCGGGCGGAGCGGCTCAGGCGGGCGGAGCGGCTCAGGCGGGTGGCGCGGGCGGAGCGGGCGGAGCGGCTCAGGCGGGTGGAGCGGGTGGCGCGGACGTGGGTTCGCGCGCGGATCTGAGTGCAGCACAAGTGACATGGATCGGGCGGTATCCCACGTTGTCCGGCGCGATCTCCTCGCCGCTGTCCGCGGTAGTTGGGCCGGATATCGAGTTCCCGAACCTCCAGAACACCGCACTTGCGGGTTACTACCTGGCGGCGGCCGACGTTGACGTGGGATCTTCGTCCATCGACATTCAACTCAACCAGACGTTGACGTTTCCTCAGGCAACCTTCAATGGCTACGACCTCTCGTTCGCTCCCTCTCCTGGCGAAGAGCTGCCGACGATCAAGAGCGTTTCGATCAACTCGGCAACGACGGCGGACCTTGCTCAAGCGCATGTCACGTTCAACGCCACTGCCGTGTACGTGAATTTTGCTGGCCTTTCCTGCACGACGAGTTCCCGCCTGTTGATCGACATCGGCTTTTGAGCCGTAGCGCCGGGGCGGACGGTGGCTCACGATTCCCCGGCAACGAGCGAGCTCGAGAGGGGTCGGTATTTGGCCTCACCGCGCCGCTGGAGGTCGCCTGCTACGCGGAAGGACTGTGGAACACGTACGAGAGGTGGCGCCCCTTGGCGGGCGGAGGTACGACGCCAGCATGAACCTCGCCGAGTTGTTGGCCGCCCGCAGCGGGGAAATCTTGGAGGAGTGGCAGGCGCGGGTCAGCGGCTCGCTGCACCCCGAAGCGATGCCGCACCTGCAGCTGGTCGACCATCTGCCAGCGTTCCTGGAAGAAATAGCGCAGGCGGTCCGCGACCGGGAAGGGCCGGACGGCAGTCGGGTTGCGGCCGAGCACGGCGAGCAGCGGCTAGGCTTGGGCTTCAGCTTGGACGGGGTCGTGCGCGAGTACGGCGCGCTCAGAGACGCGATTTTGGCGGTAGCCAAGGCCGAGCACGTCGATGTGCGGGAGTCGGAGCGCGATGTGCTGTTCGACTGCATCATCACCGGCATCGCCGAGGCCGTTTCGGAGTACCAGCGTCAGCGCGACGCCGAGTTGCAGCGGCACATGAACGAGCATTTTGCATTCATCGCCCACGAGCTGAGAAACCCACTCGGCTCTGCGTTGTCTGCCATCGGTATCTTGGAGCGTAAGGGGCTGCTGAGCTCCTCTGAGCGCTTTGCGCAGGTGCTGAGCCGCAGCCTGGGGCGCATGCACGAGCTGATCGACAGCACGCTACGCACGGCGCAGCTGGCCGCCGCGATTCATCTACAACGCGAGCCAATCACGCTGGCCGCGCTGCTCGAAGACATGGAGACTGCCAGCGCTGCCAGCGCGGAAGAGCGTCAAGTGACGTTGAAGTTCGAGGTCGAGCAAGACGTGACCATCTACGTCGATCACCGGCTGGTTCGCTCGGCGCTGAGCAACCTGGTTCGAAACGCGGTCAAGTTCAGTCACGCGGGCGGGTCGGTCACGGTGCGGGCGCGCTGCAGCGCCGAGCGCGCTCTGATCGAGGTGGAGGACTCTTGCGGGGGCCTGCCTTCTGGCATGGTGCAGCAGGCCTTCGCGCCCTTCGCGCAGCTGGGCGCCGATCGCAGCGGCTTTGGTCTGGGTTTAGCCATCGCCAAGCAAGCCGCAGACGCGCACCAAGGCGTGATTCGCGTGCAAGACCTGCCCGGCAAAGGCTGCATCTTTGCGCTCGAGCTGCCGGTAGCGCCCTCCGCCTAGGGACGGGCGCTCTCGGTCACGCTCCGACGCTCGCTAGTCGTGGTAACCTCGAGCCTCATGAGGGGCATGAAGTCGCAAATCACGTTGGGCGCCGCGCTGAACGGACTGTTGCTCTGCGCGCTGCCGGTGCTCTTGGTGCTGGCATGCGGAAACAACGGCTCGTCGTCGAGCAGCTCTCAGGCGGGCAGCGCGGGGCTGGGCGCTAGCTCGGCTCGCGCGGGTGAGGCGGCGGAAGCTGGCGCAGAGCCGGGGTCGGGCGGGGGGTCTGTCGCGAACGGTGGGGCGGCGACGGGCAGCGGTGGCAGCAGCAGCGGCGGAAGCGACAGCGGTGGCAGCCCGAGCGGCGGGCGCGCTGCTGCGTGTGATCAGCCCGGCGGCGAAACAGGGCCGTGCAATGCGCTGTTTCATGCGTGGTTTTTCGACAAAATGCGCGGCGCCTGCATGCCGTACGTGTACGGGGGCTGCGGAGCTAGCGACAATCATTTCGAGTCGCAGTTGGAGTGCGAGGGCGCCTGTGGTGGCGCGCTGTACAGCAAGTGTCCGGAGGCGCCGAGCGACGGCAGCTGCGATGGCAGCGTGACGACCTGTCGCTATACCCCCGAGGGTTGCGCTTGTTTGCAGACTTCACCGGCTTCGTTCAACTGCGTGCCGGCCGACGCCGAATGCGGCGAGGCCAGTGAGTATCCGACCAGCTGCACTTGCGCGTCCGGGTCGTGGCATTGCGCCGCACGCCCCATGCCTTGAGCAAGCCGTCGACCAGCGCAGTGTTAGATCTGCGTTAGTTGTGATTCCGCCCCACGATCGCCGTCGTCCTAGCGCTTGACGGATGCGTCGACGTCAGTTGTATTCAAGGCAACGCTAGGTTGGTCGGCGCTGCATCGAGCGGTGCGCGCCTTTGGTTGCGGGAGGCAAGCAGCATGAGACGACGTGCGTTGTTGACGGGCGCGGCGGCGATGGCGGGTGCGGGGTTGTTCATGCCTCACGGGGCCAACGCGCGCTGGGGCACGCTCAACCCAAGAACCAACCCGTGGGGGCCAAACGCGTCGAATCGGCCCATTTCGCGCATTCTGGAGGTCTTCATCTACGGCGGGCTCTCGCAGTGGGAGACGTTTTACCTGAATCCCGCGAGCGCAACCGGGGTGACGGCTTGCGCGGGGGGCGGTGCTTGCCCGGTCGGCCCCGACCCCGCCAACAACATGCAGTGGGGCACCTACAAGTGCCAATTCGAAGCGCTGGCGAATGCCGATACGCGCCGACCTTCCGGCACGCCGATGACCAAGGAGCTGGCCACGAACGTTCACCTGGGGCCGCCGACCTATCCATTGTGGCGACAAGATCTATTCGATCACTTGCAAGTGCTGGTGTGCAGCCACGACTTGCTGCCGCACGAAGCCGCTATTCCCTACGCGTTGACCGGCACGCGGCTCGGTCGCCCCACGATGGCGGGCACAGGCGCGTTTGCGGCACGCTACTTTCAAGCCAACCAGATCCCGGTCTCTTTCGTGGTCAAGGCCGGCGGCGGCACGCCTGGCGACAACCTGCAGGCGGCCACCGCGACGGGCGATTTGGGCAGCGAGTACAAGCCGATGTTCATCGAGGTGCCGTGCGGCGGCCCGGATCTCTCGGTTTTGAACCGGCAGGCCACGCCCGCGCAGGACTTGCTGCTGAAGTACTACCTCGAACAGTACCGGGCCAGGTTGACGTTTCCGGGCCAACCCGCGGCAACGCGCTCTTCGGCCTTCGCTGGCTTCGACGCGACGCTGGGCCAGTTCCTCAACACCGAAGCAATTCGCACCTTGATGGCAAGCTACGATGCCAACGACAACGCCGTGCTCCAAGGTGAGGAGCCGGCGTGCGTCAAGGGCGCTGCCAGTCGTTGCAGCGGAGCAGCCGAGACCGACGGGGTGCGGCAGTCCCTGAATTTTGCGGCTTTTCTACTGCGCCAGGACACCACGCGCTACGTCTGCGTCATCGACACGGGGCGTCAAGACGAAGCCGGGGCGGGCTACGACACGCACGCCAACAACGCGCAAGGCACCTACCGCAGCCTGAGCAGCACGCTGGAAGTGATCGCGCGCCTGACCGATCCGAATCAGCCGGGGGGGCCCAAGATCGATCCTTACACCATGATCGTGATCAACACGGAGTTCGGGCGTACGCCGAACAAGCAGGGATCGAACGGTCGAGCTCACTACCCGTACGCCTACGCCAACCTGATCATTCCGCCGGCCGCTAGCGGCCCCGCGTTCCCGTTTCGGCCACAGCGCCGAGTGCTCGGTGGCATCAACCAAGACGGTCGGGTGGAGGCGCAAGGCTCGAGCAGCATCGCCGCCATCACGCCGACAGATCTGCGCGCAGCGATGCTGATCGCGCTCGGTATCGACCCGCTCGCCAAGCCGGACGGCGGCAGCTTGGGCTCCGCCTTTGGCGTGGGTGATCTCAGCGAGGGCATGCAGAGCGCGACCGAAGACGGCGTGCGCGCCAACTTGGTGCGGGAGGTGTTGGGCTATGACGTCTGAACGACTCCCGACGCGCTGGGGCGCGCTTGGCTGCAGCGTCGCTCTGCTGACGGCTGCGGGCTGCGATACACAGAAGGAGCAGGCTGGAAGCTCCAGCGCCAACGTGATCGTCGAAGCCGACGAGCGCACGTTCGTGGTGCGGGCCGCCGCGGCGCTGCTTGGCCGGCCGCCTCTGGACACCGCGGAGCTGGACGCGTTCACCGCCAGCATGGGGGACGCTGCGAGTCCCGCCGAGCAACGCAAGAACGCCCTGCTCGACTGCATGATGGGCAGCGACGCGCTGCCCGTGTGCCAAACCGCGCGTGAAGACTTTACCCGCCACTGGACCAGCGTGGTCATGGACCTGCTGAAGGTGTCTCGCGGTTCGGGTCAGCACGCCAACTCTGATTGCTGGCAGACCTCGGGGTTGAGCTCGACTGCAACGCTCGCGCAGCGCGTCGCCAGCGAGCAAGCGATCGCCCAGTTCGTGGCCGGCTCACGCACGAACGCTGCTTTGCCGGCCGGCGTGAGCGATGGCTTCACGATGCTCGACGTGGTGCGCGGCAGCGTGCAGGGCGACTTGCGGGCCGCGCTCCGCGGCAATTTGTTCGCGCAAATGGCGTCGCCTGCGAACGGCAACCAGATCAGTGAAGTCAACAAGCGCGCAGACTTTTGGGTGCGCTTCGAGAGCCAGTACCTGAATCGTCAGCAGCTCTGCCTGAGCTGCCACAACACGAGGTTCTCCGTGACGGGCCCGGCGTCCGACTGGGAACGTCACCGACCGATCACTCATTTGAGCGAGAAGGTTACGTTCGGTTGCAACAACGGGCTCTGCGTGGAGCCGCCGGACTTGCACGCTGACTTTCGCGTCACTGGCGTGGTGGGAGGTCCTGAGAGGCCGTGGGGTTTGGCCCAGGCTTGCGGCTCTTTTACGCCGAACCCAACGGCTCAGACCACCTGCCCGCCTCCGCCGGCTGGGCCAGCCAATCCGTCTACGGACAATCTAGAAGACGTGTGCTTCAAGGACGCGTCGGATACGCGGCGTCCGCCCGAGGCGCGCTTCGGCGGCGACGCGCCCGTGGGCTCGGTGTATCGGCTCGATCAATTGCTCGTGACCGGCGCTAGCAGTCTGGCCGCGGGAGGGCTCTCGGATGACATGAGCACGCTGCACGAGGTCGAGGCGGACGGCATGACCGTGCCTGGCGCGCGCGGCCTGACGATCTTGACCGCCTCCAACGTGGCCGAGCGAGTTTGGGAAGAGGTGTTCGGTTCGCGCCTCACGCTCGCGCTCCACTTCCCGCGCGTGGCAGCGTCGCGCGACCGCTTGTTTCAGCTGAGCATGGCGCTGCTGAAGCCTGCCAGCGGCCAGCCTTGGTCTTTGCGCTACTTGTTGAAGCAAATTGCGCTCGCTCCCGAGTTCAACGCGGCGAGCGGTAGTAGCGACGAGTTCGGCATGGATGTGCTGTTCAACCAGTGGGTGCTGCACGATCCGCGGCCGCAGCAGGAGGAAGCGCAGCGTTGTAACGCAGCCAACCCGACCTTCGAAGGCTGCGTGCGCGGCTTGATGCAGAGGCACGCGTGCGTGAACTGTCACGAGAACCCGGACGTTGGTGCGTCGCAGTTCTCCCACTCGAACTATGCGGACTTCCAGGCGCGCGCGATGACGCAAGCCGAGTGTCAGACGTTGAAGGACAGCAGCAGCTGTCAGGCCACGGCTATCGACTGCGCAGCCATCGCCAACAAGCCGGGCGGCAGAATCGCCGTGCGCGTGAGCTGCACGGCCACGGGCCTGCGCATGCCGCGGGGCTATCCGCCCCTCCCCGAGTCGGATCGCGCCGCAATCGTGACTTGGGTCGCGCAGGGCGGAGCGGTGGGCACGCGGCCAGCCGACACCGTTCCAGCCGACGTTACGGCTGCGACGCACAACGGCGTCGGCGATTCGGTGCGGTGGAAGAGCGCATTTCAGCTCAGCTTTGCCATGGGCACGGCGCTGCTTCGGCCTGGCAACGGCGCAGCGCAGACGACGGACGTGTGGGCCAATCCGCGTCCCGGCGCCGGCTACCCCAGCCAAACCATCGCCGAGGTTGCCGGTCACTACATCGACGACACTTCGACGGGCGGCCGAGGGCTTTCGCTGCTCGGGATGCTGGCGTGGGAACGCGCGCACGCTGATTCCACGGGCGGGTTCTGCCGCTTTGGTACCGGCGCCGACGCGATTGACGGCCTCGTCACGAACGGCGCAACGGCAGAGAGCATCGTGCAAGGGCTCAAGCAGCGCTTCATGGGCGAGGACGGCCTAAGCGACGACGAGCGCCCGCTGCTCGAGGCGGTGCTGGGTAGCCCGCTGAGCGAGGTCGTCAGTGACGCCAACAAGGCCGCGCTGAACACCGGCGCTCGAAACGTGTGCAACGTGTTCATGAAGTCGCCGCTGTTCTTGCTGTCGTACGTCGAGCCCCGCGCCGGCATGATGCGACGCTTGGCCGGGGCGGGTGGCTCGCCGACGCCTCCGCCCACGCCCGATCCGCTGATCTTGCCCGAGATCTGCGGGGGCCGCCTCGATTGCCGGCAAGACTTGTCGCCCCTCGCCAGCACGCTCGGCGAATGCTCGGACAAGCCGCGAGAGTGCCGCGGTCGGGAGGGCCGCGCCGTGACAGACACGGTCGAGTCCGCGCTGATCAACCTGCGCCTGCCGGTCGACAAACCGGCGCTCGACTTGGCCACGGCCCTGCTCGAGCAGCCTGCGGCCGTGCCCAGCATCAACGATCCGCGGCTTGCGTCGAACGTGCTCGTTCTGCCGCTGGCGGGCGGCGTCGTGCAGGAGCTCAAGGGGGATGTCACGGCGTTCTTCGACGGCAAGCTACGCAAGCTGCGGCGCGGTGACATGCCGCGCTTCGGCGAGGTGCTGTTCGTGCCGGAGCACGCTCGCCTGGCGGTGCAGGTCGGCTCGGTCACCTACGCCACCGGGCGTGGAGGCATGGAAGAGCCGCCCGAGCTCTGCGAAGAGGACGACCACGGCCATGGTTGGGGTCACGGACACAAGAATTTTCACGGCCATCGTCACGACCGTGATGGCGACCGCGGCCACGGCTTCGGTTTTGGGCATCGCTGTCGTGATGACGACGATCACCATGACCACGACGATCACCATGACCACGACGACGACCACGGTCATGGCCACCACAAATGCTCCAACCCGGACTGGGTGATCTTGTGCAATGGGCCGCAGGGCCAGAGCCAGCCGACGCCCGCGCTCGATCCACGGATTGCTGTCGGAACCCCGCTCGGAAATGTGCCAGAGCTACCTTTGGTGGGCTCTCGACCGGCTTGGGCGCAATATGGTGAAGGTGGTCTCTGGTACTTCCGGCCGTAGTCTGGGCGCTGTCGCTCTCGCGCTGCTGCTGCTGAGCGCTTGCGGCGGGCACAGCGCCAAGCCCAGCGCGCCTGGCGATGGCGGCGCGGGCGGCGCGGGCGGCGAATCCGGCGCGTCGCCTGCAGGGCAATGCAGCTTCAGCCAGGCGGCGTTCACCGTGCCGGCAGCGCGCCCACGCTTCGATCAGCCCGCGTTGGCGAGCGTTCCGGACGGACTCTTGGCCGCTTGGCGCGATGACCGGGACGTCGACTTTGGGCTCTACTCACAGCGGTTGGATCTCCAAGGCGCCGCAATCGGGAGCGAGCGGCTGCTGGTAGCGGGGAATGAGCCGGATGCGAAGCTGAGCTTGGCCAGGTCAGGTGACGCGGTCGCGCTGGCGTGGTCGGACCCCAAGAGCGTGCATGTGTCGTTGCTCGATCTCGAGGGGACGCCCACGAATCTCGACCTTTGGCGCTCGGCGCCCGCGGATCTCACCTCCGCACCGCGGCTGGCCGCTGCTGGCAAAGGCTGGGGCCTGGTCTGGTACGAAGGGCCAGGCCAGGCTGCCTCGATCAGTCGCTTCGCCCTGATCGAAGAGGATGGCGCTGCGAGCACGCCGTTGGTGCTGGCGTCCGACTCGGCCAGCGCCCGCGAGCCTCGGATCTGCTCCACCGGGCAGCGCTTTGGCGTCGTTTGGACCGATCGACGCGCGGGCAGAGACGAAGTTTGGTTTCGCACCCTCGATCCGAGCGGTGCGAGCCTGGGCTCGGAGCGGCGCGTCGGTTTCGTCGATGGAGGCCAAGCCTCCGAGGCCAGCATCGCTTGCGTCGACGACGGCTTCGCTGTCGCTTGGAACGCGGCAGTAGGTGGGGAGCTTCAGGTTCAGCTGCAGCAGCTCGACGCGCAGGGCAGCGCCGTTGGCAAGGTCTGGAGCTGGGCCGGCATTTTCAGCGCCTTGGGATTTGCTGGCCGCGAGCTCCAGCTGCTGCGCGTAGAGACGAACGCGGGCGTCAACGAGCTGTGGCTCGAGCGCCTTGCCGGAGGTGCTACGGCCTCACAAAGCTTGGTCGAACCATTTGGCGGCAACGCCCTGTTCTTGCCGCTCGTGGCGCAGCCGGGCCGCTCGTACGTGGCCTGGAGTCAGGACGAGCGACTCCAGGCCGCACGTGTCGATTGCCCTTAGGTGGCGTTACGGGTCGCTCTGGCACAGCAAGCTGTCGTGGAGCACCGTGACCTTCGGTCGGACTTCGAGCTCTCTGGCGTAAAAGCGGCCGCGGTACTCGGGCAGCGCGTCGTCGTCACTGCCGTGGTGATGACGCCAAGGGCTTGCACCGTGGCAACCCTCGCCCAGCACCAAGGTAGCGTAGGGCGCCACTGCGATGCCCCAGAAGGGAGCCTCGAGCTCGACGCGATCGTCTCCGGCGTTACCCAGCACCAGCGGCGCCGCGACGTTCGCCGCGGTTGCGACCGCGGCTCTGAAGCTCAAGTCGTCCTGAGCGAACAGGCTCACGCCGCCGCCGGTGTCCGGCACACGCACGTTGCTACCCGAGTCGACGTCGATGTCGCGGAAGCCGTATTGGCCGTTGCTGAGCACCAGCGTTCCGCCACGCTCGACGTCGAGCGAGCGGTAGTTGCCGGGCGCCAGCGTCAGCGTTTGCCCGCGCCGCACGCGAATGGCCTGGCTACCGCCGAAAGCCGGCGGGGCCCACGGCACTTGCGCGCCCGGAAATGCGTCGACCGAGGTCAGGCCCAGATCGACCAGCGCGTCGCGCGCTTGATCCAAGCCGTCCGAGTAGAGCACCGCGCCGTGGACGTGTGAACGCCGCCCGAGCGACAGGAACGGCGCGCTCAGCACATCGCCCGTCTCGACGCGTTCGCCGATCAGCGTCGAGCTCTTGCCGCGGCCATGGCGCCCGGGCTCGTTGCCGACGTTCATCAGCGTGCCGAACAGACCCGCCTCGGCGCTGATGAGCGCTTTGCTTTGGACGTTCAGGCGATGCGACGCGTAAAGCGTGGGCTCGGACAGCACGCGCAGCTCCTGATCAAAGCTCACCGAGCCGTTCGCATTCGTCGCCACCCAGTGCACGGTATGCAAACCCGCCGCCAGGCTTACGGTGTCGCCCGCGATCGGGATCGACACCGGCGCGCCGTTGCTGCTGACGACGCTGCCGCTCAGCGTGGGCGCCGCGTCGCTGCACGGGTTGTCGACCTCGGGCAGGGTTAGCTGAAACGTGGACTCGCCGGGCGCGCAGCCGTGCAGCGAGACGCTGGGCGGCGCGTCGACGAATACCGGCAAGGTCGCGTCGGTGACGTGCACGGTCAGCTCGTCGATGGCGTGGGCGCCGTGAGCGTCGAGCCCGTTGAAGCGCAGCACGTGATCGCCGAGCGCAAGCTCCACCGTGGCCGTGTTGGTACGACTCAAGACCGCGTCGCCGGTGGTCCAGGCGCTGCCCTTCAGATCTCCGTCGGGGTCGCTGGCGGTTCCGGTCACGGCCACGCTGGCCACGCACGTCGCGTCTGTCGCGCCTTGCGTGACGTCGGGACCCGCCTGAACGTTGGGCGGACGGTTGAAGACCGTCGTGGACGTGGTGAAGGTGGTGCCGCCAAGGTCGGCATCCCCAACTTTGGCCGACCAGGTCAGGTCGGTGCTGACAGCGCCCGTTGCCGGGTTGTAGGTGATGAAGCTCTCGTCCGGCGTGTTGACGAACATGCCTTGAGGCAGGCCGTCGCGCCGAGCCACCGCCTGCATGCGCACGCCTGGTGGCAGCCGAATCTTGAAGGAGCTCGGGCCTCCGGGCTCGACGGTCACGTCCAGGGGCGAGTTGAGGCTGATCGTGAGATCGGTGATGTTGTAGTCGGTATCGTCGAACGTATAGATGATGCCGCCGTAGCGCAGCTCGAGCGCGTTCAGCCGACCGAGGCACGGCGCGCCGTTCCTGCAGTAAGGATCCGGCAATTTCAAAGAGACGTGCCCGCCAACGACTGGAATGTCGCCGGTCGCGCCCTCAATGGTCACGGTGTTGGTGCCAGTACCTTGACCGACCAAACCGACGTACAGGTCGGAGCTGTTGGGCGAGCCCGGCAGCGCCGGAGCGAGCAAGGCGAGCGCGCCCTGCAGCGGTGGCGGCGGTGGCGGTGCCTGCAGGCACATGTCCACCGTGTCTGCCGGCGCGTGTACTTCGAAGCCAACGCAGTAAGGCGTGCCGTCACCGCCCACGACGGGCGGGTGGAACGCCGGATTGGCGCGACCGGCAGCCGTGTCCGCGCCTGCGCGATTGGTGCCGCACAACGACGCGCAGATCTCCTCGGGCGAACGCGAGTCACCAGCTGCGGCGCACGTCCACTGACCCGGTGCAAAGGTGGTGCGCTGTTGCTCGGTCACGTTGCTCGGTTTGTAAGAAGCCGCGTCGGCGTAGCTGAACGGCGTCTGCGGCACTCCCGCGGACGGATCCATCGGATCCTCCCCCTGGAAGTCGTAGAGAAAATTGAATACCGACTGCCCGTTCTCTACCCATGGTTCAAGGCAGGTGGTGAAGCTCGCGTCGGAGATCATGCAGGTCGCATGGTGAATCTGGCAGAACACGCGCGTGTCGGGCGGCGGCGTGGTCGGCGGCGAGCCGCCGCAACCACTTGCAATGAGCCCACCCGCAGTGGCGGCGGCGAGCAGCGAGAGTTGAACGCCGAGCCTCATTGCGCACCTCCTGCGACCTGCAGCGACGCGGGTGTAAATGCTTTGGACCCGGGGAGTGGGGCGGCGTCGTACAGCTTGGCCTGATCAGCCCGCAGCTCTGACAAGGCAAGAGTGCGGTCGTGCTCTAGCAGGCGATCGATGACATCCGTCTTTCCTGTGCGAGCCAACGAAGCGTAGTGCTTCTCGAAGCGCTGGAAATGCTTGAGCAGGGCCGCGCGCTGCGCCGGATCCAGCTTGGCCGACTTGCTGAAAGCGTCAAAATCGGCCTGGAGTGAAGCCGACGCTAACCCTTCAGCATCCAACTCGCTGCTCGAGCCAGGTGGGGCATTGTTGCCACACGCGACGAGTGTGCAGCACACCACCAGTAGTCCCGCAGCCTTCGTGGTTCTGTTGAGCATTCGTCACCCTCCGCGCTTGTGCTGGGCAATAGCCGCTTCACCCGAGCCTTCAATCTTCTACTCCACGCGTCAGCTCTTCATCGTTAGAAGAGCGTTAGAAGCGCTCGACCGGTCTTCAATGACCATGCTAGTTTCGATCGGCGTCGGTTGATTGAGCAGGGAGACGGATGCTCAGCGAAAAGGTTGGATCGATCGCGCCCGGGGTGACACATGCCCGCGATGGAGGGCTGACGGTGTTCGTCGTCTCGGCGCGCGCCGCCGATTTCGAATGGCTCACCGAGTGGTGTCGGCAGCGCGCGCTGCGTTGTGAGCTTCGCCAGACAGGTCGCGACGTTTACGATCCCAGTCACGCCTCCGACGCCGCGCTCTTGGTGGCCGAGACGCACGAAGTCTTACGTGTGCTGCGTCCAGAGAGCTCTCGGGCGCTCGAGCAGCGCCCCAAGACCTTGGCTATCGCGGCCAGCTCTCACGAGGCGGGCGCGGCGCTCGAGTGTGGCGCCGCTGATGCCATCCGCAGGCCCTTCACGCGCGCGGAGCTTGGCGCGCGCATCGAGCGCCTCGTCACGGTGGAAGAGCCGGTGCTCGAGTGCAAGTCACTCAAGTTGGATCGCACGCGCTGTCAGGTGCTGGTTCGCGGTCAAGCCCTGCCGCTGCGGCGAGCCGAATACACGCTGCTCAAGTACCTCTTGGCCGAGCGACCCCGCGTCGTGCCCACGCGTGAATTGCTGCAGGTGGCCCTCGGAACGCGGGGCGACGGCGGCACCATTCGCTACCACGTGTGCGAGCTCCGGCGAAAACTACGCGCCGCTGGAGCCGACCACCTGCACACGCTGCGCGGTCAAGGCTACTGGATCGCCGACGAGCCAGGCTGACCGCGCACTCGTCGAACGCCGCCTATCCGACGAACGTGAACGAGCGGTTGTCCGCGGAGCCGTCGTCGCAGGGGTCTCGTCATTGCGCGCCCGTGCTCCGCAGAGTCCCCAAGGCGCGCCGCGAGGGCACCTTCAACTTTTGGAGCAAGAACGCAACTTGATTGGCGACGGTGCGTTCGGAGCGGCCGCGCGCCGCGGCGATGCGCGCATTGCTGTAGCCGAGGCGCAGCAAGTCCAGCACTTCACGTTCGGACGGAGTCAGGCGGGCAGTACTGTCGATGGGGGGTGCCACGCCAAGCAACGCGCCGACGAGCTGCGTCAAGCGCGTACGATTGGGCAGACCGAGCTTGAGCGCAGCGCTGGCTAGCAGTTTGGAGACAGTCCCCGGCGTCACGCCCAGAGCGTAAGCCGTGCATTTGCCCGCCAGTCCGCGCGCGCTGAGCTCCACCGCGCGTGCCTCCTGCTCGCGCAGGGCACGCAACGCGTGGCCACGCCCAGCTTCGAAGATCGCGTAGTGACGCGCGAGACCCCGCTCTGCACGCTCGACCAGCACCCAGCGACCGGAGACCAGCGCCGTCCAAGCGTCGACGGCCGCGAGCTCTTTGCGCTCCTGTCGAGTCCTTCCTCGTTCGACTCGCGCGACGTGCCGCCTGACGCCATCCACGCCTTGCGTGCTCAAGCTCGGATCAGAAACGTCCAGCAGGGCCCCGGTGGGGCTCAGGCGCGCCACTTCGGTCTGAGGTTGGGTACGAAGGCGCAGTGCAGTCTCCAGGTGCAGCGTGACTTGGGTGAGTAGCCAACGGTCGCGCGAGCTCAGCTTGATCGTGGTCGGCGATGGCACCCCCATCGCCAGCGACGTGTCTCCCGCCAGGGCAACGAGCCCCAAGATGTCGCTGGCACCCAGCGCAGCCTGAAAAGCGGACAGTTGCTCTGGTACCGGTTTGCTTCCGACGAGGGCAGTGGAGGTGCCCACGAAGTTCGGGTACCGCGCGAAGGGGTCGAAAGCCTCGGCCTTGTCCGCAAGCGCCCCTGCCCAGAACCTCGAGAAGGCAGGATCGAACGAAGCTGCGGCCAAGATTGAGTAGGCTCTCGCGTCACGTCGACCAATGCCGAGGTTCACGAAAGGTGATCTGAGGAGCTGGCGAGTAGAATCTCGAATCAGCTCCGCCCACGGTTGAAGGTCGACCTCGCTCGCGTGAGCCGCTTCAATGACATCCATCGCCGCTGCGGCGGTGGCTACGACGGGGCTAACGACTCGCGACGTCACGTCACCTGCTAGCGGCAAGAATTGCCTACGTTGGGCCCTTTGCGCATAGTCAATTGTTTCCTGCTCGCCCGCGAAACCGCGTGCGACCCACACGGGGCGCCGCGATGGCAACCACTACCTATGGAATGCCAACGATTGCGGGTGATACCGCCGGGCTCATGGGCAAATCGACGTGGCTCGTTCATGGGACGGCATTGGGCTTGGGACTACTGGCGGCGACTAGGCCGGCCGCGGCGCA
>DATAKF010000342.1:0-3186 GCA_036261775.1 Polyangiaceae bacterium
CCCGCCAGCAAACGCGGGGCAGAGTTGCTGGGTCACGCCTACCACCACATGCACGGCCTCGATTTCACGGCCCTGCGCTTCTTTACCGTCTACGGCCCCCGGGGCCGCCCCGACATGCTCGCGTACAAGCTGCTCGACGCCATGCGCACCGGTCAGCCCATGCCGCTCTACAACGGCGGGCAGATGCATCGCGACTGGACCTTCGTGTCCGACATCGTGCAAGGCATCGTCAACGCCACGGACCGGCGCCTCGGCTACGAGATCATCAACATTGGGCGCGGCGAGCCGGTCCTACTGGCCGATTTCGTGCGCGATCTCGAGAAATTGGCCGGCCGCACCGCGCCGGTGACCAGCGAGCCAATGATGCGCGCCGACATCAGCTACACCTACGCTGACATCACCAAGGCCCGCAAGCTGCTCGGCTACGAGCCCAAGGTCAGCGTCGCCGAGGGTGTGAAGCGCTTCTTCGACTGGTACTGCAAAGCCGTCAGCCCGATCGCGCGCTGAGGCAAAAAACGTCAGGTCGTAGCGGCACGAGCTCGCGCCGCTAGCTCATCCATCCGCACGCAGGCGTAGCCCTTGCCGCGCAGCACACCGAGCGCTGCGTCGATGGCATCGAGTTTTTTGTGCCAGGAAACGCGCAGATCTGGCTGGTACTTGGCGAGCGTCTCCAAGCCGTCCTGCCTATCGAGCGCGTCGATGCCGTGCAGCTCCAGATTGACGAACGGCTCTCCAGCCACACCTTGCGCGAGCAAGCGCGCCCCGATCGCGCCCGCGAGCGTGAGCGACGTACCGATGAACGGTAGACGCGCGCGACGCGTGACTTGGATCGGGATCTCCCAAATCCCAGTGCCGCGAAACCAAAACGGCTGCCCAACTCGATACGGCACCGTGGGCGCTCGCAACACCTCCGGCCGGTCGACAATAGCCGCCGACTCCCGCCCGCGCGCCATGAGCTTGGCGTACGCCGCTGCTTTCAGCGCGTAGTACGAGGGGCACGGAAACACCGAGCTATCGTAGGCAAAGCCCTGTTCGTGCAACAGCGCCAGCAATGTATCGGTCACCACGTACCCCGGCGCCCGAAACCCCGTCGCCGTCGCGCCCGCCTTCTCGCGAATCGCCGCAACCCCGCGCTGCACGTCCCGCTGCATCTCCTCGAACGGCCGCCGAGTCAGGTCGTACCAATGCGAATACGAGTGACACCCCAGCTCGTCGCCGTCGCCCGCGAGCCGCGTGGCCGCCTCCGCATTGGCCGCAATCTGCAAATCTTGCCCCACCACGAACCATGTCAGCGGAACCCCACGCTGCTTCGCCCAATCCGACAGCCGCGGCACCGCGCGCGCATACACAGCGCTCACGGCGTCGTCCGCGTCCAACCCATGAATCCGGTAATAGTGATGAATCTCGTCTAAATCGACCGAGATGGAGAGGAGCACGGCTCGACTCTTAGCACACTGGCTTTTGGAGGCGCGCGTTATGGGCTAGAAGGCCGATCGCTCGATGCAGAACTCCCAGAACGAACACCAAGAAACGATCGCGGGCTTCGGCGACGAATGGTCGCGGTTCGATCAGTCCGGCGCGCAAGCCGAAGAGCTCGAGCGCACCTTCAACAGATACTTCGCGGTGTTTCCCTGGGACGCACTAGCGGAGGGCGCTCGTGGCATCGACGTTGGATGCGGGACTGGGCGTTGGGCAAGGCTCGTGGCGCCCCGAGTCGGACGACTCGACTGCGTCGACGCAAGTAGGGAAGCACTCGCGGTCGCCACGCGGAATCTGAGCGAGGCCAAGAACGTATCTCTCGCCCTGGCCAGCGTCGGTCGCCTCCCCTTCGAAACGGGCACATTCGACTTCGGTTACTCGCTCGGCGTACTGCACCACGTTCCGGATACGCAAGCCGCAATTCGAGAATGCGTCCGCGTCTTGAAACCCGGCGCGCCGTTCTTACTCTATCTGTACTACGCGCTGGACAATCGCCCGGCTTGGTTTCGCGCCGCCTGGAGGGCGTCCGACCTATTGCGACGTTTCGTCTCGCGCATGCCGCACGGAATGCGCCACGTCGTGGCAGATGCCGTAGCAACAGGCGTGTACTGGCCGCTCGCACGTACTGCTCGGCTTGGGGAACAACTGGGCTTCGACGTCTCAGGACTACCGTTGTCAGCCTATCGTGAGCACGGGCTCTACATCATGCGCAACGATGCCTTGGACAGACTGGGCACCCAGCTGGAGCAAAGGTTCAGTCGCGTAGAGATTCAGACCATGATGCAGTCGGCTGGCTTGAACGAGATACGCTTCCACGAGGATTTCCCGTTCTGGTGCGCCGTCGGGATCAAGGCAGGCTGAGGCGCGGTCGGTGTCACATTTGCAGCCGATACGGGTGATGCATTTGATCACCGGCCTCGGTGTGGGCGGCGCCGAAACCATGCTGGCTAAGCTGCTGGCCGCGAGTTCACGAAGTCGCTTTACGTCGACCGTCGTGTCAATGACCGAACCCGGCCCCCTCGCTCGGACGATTCAAGAAGCTGGCGTACCAGTGCATAGCCTGGGTCTCACGCGAGGCGTGCCGCGGCTCAGTGCGCTACCGAAGCTGCACAAACTCATCCGCGACTTTCGCCCAGCGGTTCTGCAAACTTGGATGTACCACGCCGATATCTTGGGCGTCCTGGCCGCTCGCGCGGCGCGCGTCCCGGCACTGGTGTGGAACATTCGGTGCTCGGACTTGGACTTTCCCAACACGGGGCTTAGCCTGCGCTCGGTCTTCGCGGTGCACGCATTCTTGTCGCGCTTCACCAGCGCGACGATCGCCAATTCATCGGCCGGGATGAGCTTCCATCAGCGTCACGGGCATCATCCGCCACGCTGGGCGCAGATCCCCAACGGCTTCGACTTGGAACGCTTTCGCGGCGACGAAGGCTTGCGAAGACAAGGGCGCGCTGAACTCGGACTGGGCACCGACGAGATCGCCATTGGGATGGTCGCGCGCTTCGACCAATTCAAGGATCACACGACATTCTTGGCGGCCGCAAAGCTGCTGCGCGACCGTCAACCAAAGTCCATCTTCATCCTCGCTGGAAAGGACATGACTAAGGACAACAGCGCCATCAACAGACAAGTAAAGGATGCTGGACTGGGATCACGAGTCCGCCTGCTCGGCGAGTATCGCGACCCTTCTCGACTGTTCCCTTGCTT
>DATAKF010000345.1:0-10793 GCA_036261775.1 Polyangiaceae bacterium
CCGGACCGGAGCGAAAACGAGCCGGAGTGGACGGAGTCCAGCTAGCTGGACGGAGTCCACGGAGGCCTACGGCCCGAGCCGAAGGCGAGGGAGCGCCGAAGGCGCAGTGAAGCCAGAAGCCAGGATCAGCGGGCGTGCTCACCAGCTGAAATGAGACCAATGGTGAGCCGCCTCCCTGTTTTCTCGATCGCTCGGTAGCGGGTGCTAGACGGGCTCTAGGATGCGTTGGCGGGCGGCGCCGAGTTGGTCGGCTTCGTAGTCGACGATGTCGCCCGGCTTCAAGAATACGGGTGGGTTGCGGCCCATGCCGACGCCTTCGGGGGTGCCGGTGCTGATGACGTCGCCGGGGAGGAGCGTCATGAACTCGCTGATGTGGCTGACCAGCGTTGGCACGTCGAAGATCAGGTCCGCGGTGTTGCCGTCTTGCATGAGCTGGCCGTTGACGCGCAGCTTGAGGCCGAGGCGGCTCGCGTCGATTTCGTCGGGCGAAACCAGGAGTGGACCGAGCGGAGCGAAGCCGTCGGCGCTTTTACCTTTGACGAACTGACCGCCGCGCTCTTTTTGGTGCTCGCGCTCGGAGTAGTCGTTCATCAGCGCGAAGCCGGCCACGTACTCCGACCAGCGCGCTTTCTCGATGTAACGCGCGCGCTTGCCGATCACGAGCGCCAGCTCGACCTCCCAGTCCGTTTTGCGCGAGCCGCGCGGTAGGGGCAAATCGTCGTAGGGGCCAGCCAGCGCCGTCGACGACTTCATGAACAGCATCGGCTCGGGCGGAAGCTTGCCGCCCGTTTCGGCGGCGTGCGCCCGGTAGTTCAAGCCGACGCACACGATCTTGCTCGGCCGCAAGATGGGCGGGCCGATGCGCTCGTCGGCCCCTACGCTCGGGCACTCGGCGGCGTGCTCGCTGTACCAGCGGGCGAGCCGCGCCATGCCGTCGCTGCCGAAGAAGGCCTCGCCGTAATCCTCACCGAACGCCGAAACGTCGACGCGACCGGCCTGCGCCGCCAGCAGCCCCGGCCGTTCGCGTCCCGGATCACCAAACCGAAAGAGCTTCACACCGCGAGTCTAGAGCGGGACACGACCCTCTGGGACAACGAACTTCGCGAGCTGGTGCCACCCAACGTCGCCGCGTGGGGGGAGGCTCGGCCGAATTCACTTCGGCCGAGGGGGGCGGCGCGTGCCGCCCCCTCCAGGAAAGGAGACTAGAACGCAACGGCTGCCAACGGAGCGGCGTTCTAGTCGAAGCTGCCAGAGACGGAAACACCGCCGGGGCCGACGCCCCAGCTCACGTGCAGGCCCGCGTTCTCGAGCGACGTGCGGTAGCGCATGGCCGGCGTTTGCACGAACGAGATGACGACGCCTTGCAGCAGGGTTAGCCCTGCAATCGCGCCGATCAGCGGCTTATCGCGCGCCGCGACGTCGCTGTCGAAGACCGGCGCCGAGGCGATGATGCCGCCCACCGCGAGCGGGAGCCCCAACGCCCACTGCGGGATGAACGGGTCGGTGTCGTAGAGATCTCGTTCGATTTGCCGTAGCTCGGCGACGCTGAGGCTGGAGCGCGCAGCGGGCGTGCGCACGCGGTCGAGATCGCGCCGCAGCCGCGAACGGCCGGGTTGCGTCGAGTAGGCAAGGTTGACGAAGCCGAGCGCCGACATTGCCAAGTAACTGGCGCCCAGCGGAACCTGCCAACGCGTGTGCGGCTCCGACAGCGGAAAGCTCAAATAGAACAGCCCAGAGCTCGCCGACGCAGTCGCCGAGAGCAGCTCGTAGTTGCGTTGTTCGGGCATCAGGTAAAAGCCCACGCCACCGCCCAGCGCGACGGCGCCCCCGACCACGGCCAAGGGCCAGCGCCCAGCGACGCCCAGCGCGCCCATGGTGCCGCCCACGGCGATCATGAGCGGCGGCAACGCGACCAGCGAACGCATGCGCACGGCGTCCGGCAGCACCTGCGCCAGCAGCGCCGCGCGTTCACGTGCCTCGGCCTTGGCTTCGCCAGCCGGAGCCTGCTGCGCGCGGGCTGGTGCCGCCGCCGTCACCACGCCCAAAGCCGCAAAACCGACGCCCAGCCAACCAAGCCACCGCATCGCTCCCTTCTACGCCACCGCTCCGGCCAAGCTTCCCCAAAAGTGGCTGCTCGGCGCCGCCCCCTCTCCCCCTCGCCCCTCCGCCGCCCGCCCCCTAACCCCTGACCCCTGCCCCCCAAGCGCTCAATCGTCGTACCCGTCTGGATGCGCCGACATCCAACGCCAAGCGCTGAGAATGGTCTCGGCAATGTCGGTACGTTGCGCGCGCCAGCCCAATTCACGCTCAATCTTGCTGGCGTCCGCATACAGCGCCGGTGGATCACCCGGGCGGCGCGGGCCAGTGTCGACGCGAAACGGCCGGTCCACGACCTGCTTCACGGCGTCGACGATCTCCTTGACGCTGTAGCCCTTGCCGATGCCCAAGTTGTAGATGCGCTGCTCACCAGGCGCGAGCGCCTCCATCACGCGCACGTGCGCTTCGACCAAGTCCTCGACGTGGATGTAGTCGCGAATGCAAGTGCCGTCGGGCGTGGCGTAGTCTTCGCCGAACATGGTGATTTTTTCGCGCTTACCGAGCGCGGCCTGCAAAATCACCGGAATCAGGTGCGTCTCGGGATCGTGATCTTCGCCGATCGCTCCGTCGGCGGCCGACCCTGCCACGTTGAAGTAGCGCAGCGCTGCGTAGCTGAACTGCGGCGATTTGGTGGCGTAGTCGCGCAGCATGAACTCGGAGGCGAGCTTGGACCAGCCGTACGGGTTGATGGGCGACTGCGGCGTAGTCTCGCGAATCGGCACTTCGTTCGGCTCGCCGTAGGTGGCGCAGGTGCTGGAGAACACCAGCCGCGCCGTGCCTGCCTTTTCGATGGCTTTGAGCACACTGAGCGTGCCGCCCGTGTTGTTGTCGTAATATTTGAGCGGCTCGTTCACCGACTCCCCGACGTAGGAGAGCGCCGCAAAGTGCATCACGCAGTCGACGCGGTGCTCGCTGAGCAGCGTCGTCAGCTCGTCGGTCTCGCGCACATCGAGCTCGAAAAACTTCACGTCGGCGGGTACCGCCGCGCGGTGCCCGCGGCTCAAGTTGTCGAGCGCGAGGGGCGTGTGCCCTGCGCGTGCCACCGCGCGAAGCGCGTGGGAACCGATGTAGCCTGCTGCGCCCGTGACCAGAACCTGCATGCGCTCTACATAACATTGCCCGAGCGCCGCGCGAGCGCTCAGACTGGCAACTTCACGCGTTCGACGGGTACCAGGGCCGCCCCGGGTGACGAGCCTGCAAACAGGCGTGAGCTTCGGCCCGAACGCCTGGCGTAGTCGGCCGACAGCGAGCCGAGCAGCGGCAGTGCGTCGTGCTGCGCCAACACGCTCACGGTGCCGCCGCTGCCCCCTCCGCTGATTTTTGCCCCAAAAATACCAGCATTGGGCCCCAGAGCGCGCGCCGCGCCCACCAATGCGTCGGTGCCTTCCGAGCCCAAGCCGCACGCCGAATAGCTGGCGTGCGACTCGAACATCGACTCACCGAGGCGCACCAGCTCGCCCGTGTCGGCGCCGGGCAAGCTGGCCACAAAATCTTCGACGCGGGCGTGCTCGTAAATGGGATGGAGCGTCGCGGCTCTGACCATGTACGTGGCTGCAGGCTCTACCTTCGTCACCTCGTCAGAAATTCCCCCGAAAAGTGACAAGAACTCCGCCCCCGAAATGCGCTCGGGCAGGGCGCTGCACAGCGCGTCCGTCACCTCGCTGGGCCGCAGGTTAGTCAGGTAGCCAGCCAACGGATCTCCTTCGAGCAGCACGCGGCCCGCATCGACCTGGCGCACGCGCGCGCCCAGTCGCTCGGCCAAGATGCGCAGGCCCATGAACGCCGCCACCCGCACTTGCCGGTAGCTCGAGCCTCCGACGCTGTGGCGTACGCCCGAGTCGATACCGAACAACCCCACCCCCGGCGGGGGCTCGACGAAGCCGCGCAGCTCCGCCGGCCGGCACAGCAGCGCGAGCAGGCGCCCGTCTTCGCCGCAAGCGCTGGTGATCTGGTCCATCACCCCGCAGGGTGCTCCCACCACCCGATTCTCGACGCGCTGGCAAGCAAGGCCCAGCTCCACGCCGCCGAACGGCACCTGCCACAGCGCGGCCAGCGCGCGCAGTGACGCGACCTCGACCGCTGCCGAAGAGCTCACGCCTTGGCCCTCGGGTACGGCCGAATCGACGAGCAAGCGCAGCCCGCCCGTGAGCTCGGCGCCGCGCTCCAGCAGCTGCGGCAGGCCGCCCAGCGCGTAGGCCGCGAAGCGCTGCTCGGCCCCGGCATCCTCGAAGTAGTCGTGCAAGGCTTGGTCGCTGCGACATGCGCTCCACAGCTCGGGCGCCGGAAAGCGCGCGCGGCGTGGCTGCGCACCCAGGCGCGCGACCTCGATGAAGGGCTCCCGCGTGCGCGCGGCCGCCACGCAGGCGGCCTCGGCGATGGGCATTTCGAGCACCAGCGAGCCCGAGTAGTCGGCGAAGCCGCCCAAGACGTCGAGCCGCCCCGGCGCGCGCGCCAGGACCCATTCGTCGACGCCAGCGAGCAAGCTCGCCTCGTCAGACACGCCCGCCCGCGTCGGCTGCTTCAGGGCGAGGCCGCGCAGCCGTTGCTCGAGCTCCGCCAAATCTTGCGCGGCGCGCTGCATCGGCGTCAGCGGCCCTTGTAGTGCTGCAACGAGACCGCGCGTAGCTCGGCCGCGGTCAGCTCGGGCGACGTGTCCGAAATGAAGCTACCGCCGCCAATCTCGGGCCCGGCCAAGTACTTGAGCAGGTTCGGACGGCGCAGCGGCGGGTGCAGCTGAATGTGAAAGTGAAAGCCCGGATGCGAGCCACGCGTGGGCGCCTGATGCAGCGCCATCACGTACGGAAACTCCATCTGCCAAAGGTTGTCGAAGCGCACCAGCACCTGCTTCAGCGCGTCAGCCAGCTCCAGCAGCTCGACGTCGGGAACCTCGGCCAGGCTCGGGTAGGTGCGCTTGGGCGCGACGTACGTTTCATAGGCGTAGCGCGCAAAGTACGGCACGAAACCGAGCGCGCTCGCGTTTTCGGCGAGCACGCGCCGGCCGTCGCTCAGCTCGGCGTCGATCAAGTCGCGAAACAGCACGCGCCCGGTGTTGGCCAGGTGCGCGGAGCAAGCGCGAAGCTCGGTCTCGATGGTCTTGAATACGAAGTTCGTTGCGTAAATCTGGCAGTGTGGGTGCGGATTCGAGACACCGACGGCCTCGCCTTTGTTCTCGAACACCAGCACGTGCTCGACCGATGGCAAGCGGGCGAGCGCGCGGTATTCGGCCTGCCAGGCTCGAAACAGCTCGGCGATCTCGCTCACTGTCAGCTCTGCCAGGGTGAGGTCGTGACGCGGCGAATAGCACACGACACGCGAGACGCCCTCGGCCCTGCGCGTCTGATGCACGCCGTGCTCCGGGCTCTTGGCAGGCTGCGGCTCGGGCGCGTCCAGCGCCACGCACGGGTGGTCGTTGTCGAACGCAAACACGCTCGTGTAGCTCGGGTTCCTGGCACCGTGCACGCGCGCGTTACCCGGGCACAAGTAGCAGTCGGCGACGTAGCGTGGGCGCAGCAGCTTTTGTTCGGCTTGCAGCTCGCCTTGCCACGGTCGATGTTGCCGGTGTCCGGCAACGACGACCCATTCGTCGCGCAGCGGGTGATAGCGCTGTTCCCAGGTCATGGTGGGTATTGGCCGTGAGCGTCCACGGTTCGGCCAAAAGCGTCCAACGGCCGCTGCGCCGGCGTCAACCGCCGGTCAATTTCGGGCAGTCTTGCCGGCCCCGGCTTGGCACGTGCCTTGCTGACGGGCCGCCATTGTCCCCCGCGAAACCGGATTCAGAGCCGGGCACTCTAGCTAGTCAGCGGCTCCTCAAGAGCGATCGCGACGCCTACCGCGCCGTTTTCGACCAGAGCCCGCTGCCCATGCTGCTGTGCGACGTCGGCACCTTGACCGTGCTCGGCGCCAACCAATTGGCAGCCAAACTGCATGGGGCGAGCCCCGAAGAGCTCGTCGGCTCGTCGCTGTTCGCGCTGCGTCGCGTCTCGGATCTCACAGGCGTGATGCTCAAGCGCTCCACGGGCCGCGAGATAGCCCTGGGCTTCGGCTACCACACGCGCAAAGACGGCACCACGTTTCCGGTCCAGCTCTCGGCGCACCCCAGCGAGTTCAACGGACAGCCCGCTTGGCTGTGCGTGCTGCGAGGTCTGGAAGAAGTGCTGGCGCCCCGTGAAGGCGAGCAAGAACGGCGCTTGTTCGAGGCCATCGGTCGCATGGCGGGCGGCGTAGCCCACGACATCAACAACCTGCTCTCGGTCGTGCTCTCGTTCGCCAGCTTGGCCGCGTCCACGCTGCCCGCGAACTCCAGCAGCCGCGACGATTTGGCTGAAATCAAGGGCGCTGCGGAGCGGGCTGCCGCGCTGACCAAGCAGGTACTGAGCCTGTCTCGTCGCCTGCCCTCCTCGCCGAAGCCACTACAGCTGAACGACGTCGTGCGCCGGCTCGAGAAGCTGCTGAACCGCCTGCTCGAAGAGCAGCTCACCTTGACGCTCGCGCTCGATCCGGAGCTGGATCAGGTGCTCGCTGACGCGACTCAGGTCGAGCGCTTGCTCGTGCAGCTCGTCAGCGAAGCGCGGCACGCCTCGGCCAAGGGTGGAAGCTTGCTGATCGAGACGCGCAACGTGCGGCTCGACGTCGAGCAGGGCTCCGACCGCCACGTCACCTTGTCGGTGCACGACAGCGGCGCCGCGCTCTCGCCCGAGGTCGCGGCCATGTCGTCGTTCATCGACACGGGCAGCGCCTGGCTCGAGAGTGAGCCCGGCTCGGGCACGCGCTTCGTGGCTTGTTTTCCCAGCCTTTCGGGGCCGCCTACCCCTCGCACCGCGGCCGAGCCGCGCAAGCAACGCACCGAAACGGTGCTCGTGGTTCAAGACAACCCGCACCTGCGCAAGACCATCAAGACCTACTTTGCCCGCGAAGGCTACCGCGTGCTGGAAGCCGAAAGCACCTTCGAGGCCGTACACTTGGCCGAGCAAGGCGCGCGCGTCGACCTCTTGCTGGTCGACTATTCGCTGCCCGACGGCAGCGGCCCCGAGCTGGCGCGCGCCCTGCGCCAGCAGCTGCCCGACCTGAAAGTGCTCATCGCCACCGGCCACCCCGAGCAGCGAGCGACCCTCCGTGAGGACGCTCGCACCGCCGTGATCAGCAAGCCTTTCGACCTGCAGCAGTTCGGCGCGCTGATTCAGCAGCTGCTCGAGGGCGGCGCACCGCCTCAGCCCTGAGCGCGACGGCGCTTCAGGCCAAACAACGCGCCCAGCATGACGAGTATGCTGAGAGCGCCGCTCGACGCCGGGGCGTGACCCATCGCGCAAGCCGCGCTTTCGTGCGACTCGGCGTCGCCGTCAGCGGCGTTCGGAGCGGTCGGCTGCGGCGTGGGCGTACCGGTGCTCGTGCTACCGGCGCTGCCAGAGGTGCTCTCGCCCTTGTCGTTGCCTGCCGTAGGCGTCTCGAGGCCGCCGCTGCTGTCGACGCCGTAGTAATCGGGGCGGCACAGCGACGCCGCCGGGATCGGCTCGGCGGCAGGCTCGCACTCCGCGCCGGGCGGGCACGTGGGGCTGGTGACGTTGACAGCCTGCTCGCAGTGCCAGCCAGTCGGGCAGTCGCTGGCGTCGTCACAAACGATGTCCTTGGCGAAGCAGCGAAAGTTCCCCGTCGGCTGCGCGTTGCAGTTCGGCACCGGGATCGGATCGGCAGCGGGAGCACCACCGGCATCCGGCGGCAGGGGCTTGGCTCCCGAGCCGCCAGGGTTCGGCGCTGGCGCGTCGGAGCCGCCCGAACCACTGCTGGCGCAGCCATCGATCTCTTCTTTACAGGTGAAGTTCGTCCCGCAGTCAGAGTCGACCTTGCACGGCAAGACGTAGCGCGGCGTGCACACGCTAACCGTCTTGGGATCGCACTGGCTCGGGGCGCCACAGCCGCAATCCGGCACGTCCGGCGCGCAGGCGCAGTCGGTGACTGGGCAGTCTTCGGTCCAGGCGTGACACACCATGCCGGGCGCGCACTCGGCGTCTTGAGTACAGTGCGCGGGCACGCAGCCGTACTCTTCGACCGTCGTGCACGGCTCGGGCTCGGGACACGACGAGCCGGGCGCGCACGGCTCCGTGCCGGCGCAGCCCGACGCACCCACGACGGCGCATTCGAAACCGGCCTCGCAGGCCGGCCCCTTGCCGCAGCCGGGCGCGGGCGCCTGCAGCGCAAACGAGAGCGAGCTGAACAGGAAGACGGCTGAAGCGCTGAACGCGGCGGGAATGAAGCGAAGCTGAGTCATGGGGCGATCTCCTCGGGGTGGGCTCGGCGAACGCGAGACGCGGCGCTAGCGCACGCTCCACACTCTGCAGCCGGTGTGCCAGGTCAATTTCGGCCAACAGGAAACAGCAATACTCAATAATATTAAATACATACACTGTGCCACTAGCGCACGCGCTTGGCACAGCCTCCGGCGGCTAAGTCGCGGATTTGCTAAGGGCTGCCGCCGTGACCGCCCCTGATCTCGCCTGTCCGAAGCAGACCCGCTGCCCGGGTTGCCCGCTCGGCGCCGCGCCCTACGAGGCTGGGTTGGCAGAAAAAGGCGCGGTCCTCGCTGCGGCGTTGGACGCCTATCCTAACCTTCAGCCCGAGCTGCTGCCTCCGCGCCCGGCGACGCCGACGCACGAGTACCGACTGCGCGCCAAGCTCGTGAGCCACGGGCGCGCGCTCGGCTTGTACGAGCGTGGCTCACACAGCGTACTCGACGTGACTGGCTGCCGCGTGTTGTCGCCGGCGCTGACGCGGACGAGCGAGGCCTTGCGACGACTGCTGCCGCTACCGCTCCACGGCGCGGATCTGCGTGAGACCTCTGAAGGCGTGCTGGTCACCCTGCTCACCGACCGCGTTCAGGCTCGGCAGGTGCTGCAAGCGGCGGCGGCGAGCCTGGTCGAGCAAGGCGACGCTTTCAGCGTGGCGATCGCGGTGCGGCGCGACGGCGACGTGCGCTTGCTGTCGGGCGAGCCCGAGGTCGTGGTGGGTGCCGCGGCCGCCAAGCACAGGCTTTCGCCAGGGGCGCCCTACGCCTACGCCGCGCACGGTGGCTTCGTGCAAGCGCACGCCGGCCAGGCCGGCTACGTCTACGCCGAGCTCGCGCGCGGCCTGCGCGAACGCCTCGGCGCCGAGCGCTCGCCCACGGTGCTGGAGCTTTTTGCCGGCAACGGCAGCTTGGCGCTCGGACTGGCCCAAGGCGGCGCGGAGGTCACGGCCGTCGAGGCGTACGCGCCTGCCATCCGGCTTGCCGAGCGCGCAGCGCGCGAGCAAGGCCTGAGCCTGCGCGCCGTGGCCAGCGATGCGACCGTGTTCGTGCAGCGCGAAGCCAAGGCGCGCTACGACGCCGTGCTCGTGAACCCACCGCGACGCGGCCTGAGCGCAGAGCTGCGCCGAGCGCTCGGTGGCCTTGGGCCCCGTGCGCTCGGCTACGTGTCGTGCAACCCGCACACGCTGGCGCGTGACGCTCAACACCTGCAGCGCCTGGGCCTCCGGCTGAGCCGCGCCGAACCACTCGACATGATCCCGTGGAGCGACGCCCTGGAGGCGTTGGCTTGGTTCGTGCCGCAAGCGCCGCCGGCGCCGCGCGTGCTTTTCGAAGACGACCAGTACCTGGCGGTCGACAAAGAAGCGCACGAAATCCTGGGCCAAGCGACGCTGGATAGCCTGACAGCGCGTGTGCTGCGCCTGCCCGGCTGCGAGCGCGCGCAGGCGCTCGACGGCTGGGGCAACGCGGTGAGCGGCGTGACTTGGTTCGCCAAGAGCGCAGCCGCGGCACCGCAATCCGCTTGGCTCGGTGAGCGCACGCTGCTCGTCTTGGCCCGCGGCTCCCTGCGCAAACAAGGCACCGTCACGCGCCGTGCGAACGCAACGACGACGCGCGGCTCACGCTACAAGAAGCAGGCCGACGTCGGCCGCCACGCGCTCGTCAGCGTCATCAACGAAGACGCTGACGAGGCCGGCACGCTGCGTGACTTTGCCAGCATCGGGCACCCCGTGCTCGGCGACGCCGTGACTGGCGACGCCGCTAGCAACCAATTCTTGGAGCATCGCCACGGGCTCGACCGCGCCTTCGTGCACTGCGAACAGAGTCGCCTCCGCGCGCCCGACGGCGTCGAGCGCGTCGCTCACAGCCAGCTCGCGCCCGACTTGAACCGGGTTCTGACGAGCCTGGGGTCAGACTAGGCCGCGCGCAAAAGCCACCAAAATGGCGCCCACGTGCACTCCGTGCAGAATGCTGCCGTCCAGCGCCAGGCGTGACAAATCGCTCAAGGGCACCAGCACCTGCTCCAAGACCTCCGTCTCTTCGGGGGCGGCCGGGCGGGTCCGCCGGGCGCCTCGGGCACAGAAGAAGTGCGCGCGCGTGGTGTGCCGAGCGGGCTCCGTTGAAACACTCTGGATACGTACCCAGTCGTCGGACTCGTACCCGGTCTCTTCCAGCAGCTCGCGACGCGCGGCTTCTTCAGGGGTTTCGTGGGGTTCGATGACACCTGCCGGAAGCTCCAGGCTCGGGCTGCTGGCTCCGTGGCGGTATTGCCGCACCAGCACCACTTCGGAATCATTGGTGACACAAAGCACGCTGGCCCAATCGGGCCCATGAATGACATGAAAGCGCTCAATCTCGTGTCCGTTCGCGAGACGCACGCGGTCTTCTCGCAGCTGCAGCCAGCGCTCGTCGATGAGCAGCT
>DATAKF010000195.1:0-3973 GCA_036261775.1 Polyangiaceae bacterium
CCAGTTTTCCCCAGAGCGTGAAGCGTCACTGAGACGAGCGCGCTTTGCCGCGATGGATCCAGAACGCAACGACGGCTGAAGGCTATCGTACCCTGACCGTGTGCTTCGAACGCACCGACGAGGAGGCTGCAACCGTCAGCCGCCTCGTCGATGGTGCGCACACGCCCAGGGCGGCTGCATCAATCTAGAATCCGCCGTCACGAGCAGGCACGAAAGAAGGCGAATAGCAGCATCGTGATAGCAACCAGGATGCTCGCCGGAAGTAGCAAGCCCCGCATCGACAGGCCTCGCGGTCCCTCCGTAGCCGCAACGGCTTCTTCGTGAATCGTCATCGCCGGAGCATCCGTCGCGCTGTCGAGCAAGCACGACAGGCTGCTGGCGCTCGCGTAGCCCTTGGCTACTGGGCTAACGTAGGCCTCGAGCACGCGTCCGGGGCGCAGCTCGGCGCTGGGCGTCCACAGGATACCGCCCGGCGGAGGCGCTGCACCTGGTAGAACGCAACTGACGTTGAGGGACATACTGGCGCCGCGCAGATCGTCCGGCCCTCGGAACACCCGTTGTACCGTACCGTGGACATGCGCCTCGCCAAGAGCGGTAGTCGGTAGCTCGACCCGCTCGATGCCAAGCTGCAGGTGAGCGGCTGCTGTGCGCGCCGCGTGCGCGTAGACATCGCGGGAAAGCATGAGTGTCGATGCAGGTGGTGCTCGATGCCTTATAGGCCATTTCGGTGCGTGGTTCTGGCAACCAGCTGATACACCCGAGCATTTGACGCTGCGCGCTCCCGCGTCGTTGACCGACACGACGCGCCGTGCTCAATGCTGGCAAGTGGCTGGAGCGACCGCGATCTACGGAAAGTGATGCCCGAGGGCCGCATCCGGCGCAAGCGCACGAGCCGTCGGCGCCTCGCGAGCAGCGACCCCCTTTCTTGCCCTCACCCCTCCGCCGCCTGATCCCTAACCCCTGACCCCTCACCCCCAAGTCTTCACGCCTCCGCTTCGAGTATGTTACCCCCCGTGACCTTCGACGTGCTGGTCGTGCTGGGTTGCCGCGTGCAGGGCGGGCAGCTGTCGCAAGCTGCGCTGCGCCGCGTCGAGCGGGCAGCGCGGGCCTACCGCGAAGACGGCAGCGTGCTCGTGGTCGCCAGCGGCGGCAAAGCCTGGCAGGGCGCGCGCGAGTGTGAAGTATTCGCAGAGGGACTCGTGGCGCGCGGCGTGCCGGCCGCGCAGGTGCTTCAAGAGCGCGAGTCGCTGACCACGCGCGGCAACGCGCGGGGCGTCGCAGAGCTGCTGCGCGACAAAGCCCCGCGGCGCGTCGGCATCGTGACCTGCGACTGGCACATGCCGCGGGCGCTGCGGCTGTTTCGCCGAGTCGGCTTCGACCCCATCGCAGTGCCAGCGACCTCGCCGCCTCGCTCGCTGCACGTGACCGCAGCGCGCTCCGTCCGCGAGCGCGTCAGCCTGGCGCTCGATCTGCTGTTCGCTCCACTGTGGCTCTTGCTGCTACTGGCATTGGTTGGCTGCTCCAAGCCGAGCGACAACGGCGTGGCTCCGGCTGCCTCCAGTTCGGGCCGCGCGCCCTCCGGCAGCTCCAGCGCCGCGAGCCTCAGCTTGCTGCAGGCCGAAATACGCCGGGATCCGGGGGCAGTGCCCGAAGACGACTTGGTCGCCCCAAGCGCCGAGCGCCGTACTGCAGCGCTGCGCTCACTGGCGCGCATCCAAGATCCGAAGTCCTTCGAGCAGCTCAGCCGTGCCTTGGCCGACGAAGCTCCCAGCGCGATCGTTTGGGCGGCTTTTGGCACCGGACAGCTGTGCCGCGGTCACGAGCCCGAAGCCGTGCGCCACCTGGCGATGCGCGCCGCCAGCCTGGCCTCGGAGCCCGTCACCGAAGCGCGGGACCAAGCCATGGGGGCAATCGCGCTCGCGCTCGGTCGCTGCGCCAGCGACGAAGCCGAAAAGACCCTGCGCTCATGGCTGCGGCTGCGTACGAGCATCGCGGAAGCCGCAGCGCTCGGGCTCGGTCAAGTAGCGCGCGTCCGCAAACGGTTGGACGACGCCACGATCGCCGCCCTGCTCGACGCCGCCGCCAAAAATCCGCGCAGCTCCTCGCTGTACCCGATGGAGAGCCTGCCGACGCTGGGCAGCGCCGCGCGCGAGCGGCTCCTCGAGGTCGCGAGCTCGGCCCTTTCGGAAGCGCAACCGTGGCGAGCCTTTGCGGTGCGGGCGCTCGCCAAGGGCGGCCCCGGCGCTGCGCCCGTGCTCTCGCGCTTGATCGAAGCGGACACCACGACCGACGCCGAACGCGCCGACGCCGCACGTGCCTTGGCCGCGCTCGGCGCTGCCGGCCAGCAGGAGCTGGGGGCGGCGCTCAAGAGCCGCTCCAGCGCGCTCATCGAAGGACGCGCCTGGAAGACCACGCAATACGGCGTCGTGCTCAGCCTGCTCGAAGCGCTGGAGCCCAAAAGGGGCGATCCGGGCGTGCTGGCCGCGCTGGCGCAGTACCCGTGGACCGACGAGCCGGGGCCCGTCTTGCATCGCATCATCGCGCTGCGCTGCCGCGCCGCGGCGCTCTTGGCTGGCAGCGCGAGTCAGAGCGCTCGGCTCTTGGAGTGCGATCCGCGACCGCCCGCCGAAGCCCGCGAAGGCTCGCTGGCGTTGCTGAAGGTGCTGAGCCGCGGCCCGCTCGGCAAGGGCCGCGGAGCGCGCTTTCAGGAGCTGGCTCGCTCGGAAGATCCCGTGGTGCGCGAGGCTGCGCTCGAGCTGCTCGGGGCGCACGACGAGGTGCCGAACATTCCCGAGCTGCTCGCCAGCGCGCTCTCCGCCAAGCCTCCGGGCGTGCGCGCCACGGCCGCCAAGCTGCTGGCTCGCTACCCCGCGCGCGCCCAGGCCGCAGTGCAGGCGAAAGGCGACGACGAGCCGGCCGCCACTCCGCCGACCGATCCGCGCGTGGTGCAGGCCTTGACCCAGCAACTGGGCGAGGTCGCGACGACGAGCAACAACATCGAGCTGTCGGCCTGGCTGCTGGATGCTGCCGCCGCGCTCGAGCTCCTCGGCGGAAGGCCCGCCTTCGAGCGCGCCTGCGCGAGCGCCAACTCCACCCTGCGCGAGCACGCCGAGCGAGGCTTTGCGGCCTTGGGCGAGCCCAAGCGGCACTGCCCCGCCGTGCCCGGCAGCGAAAGCTGGACCAGCGCGAGCGCGGGCGACTTTCGACTCGATTTCACGACGGATCTCGGGCCGCTCAGCATCACTCTAAAGGGTGACCAAAGCCCCTTCGCGGTCATGCGCTTCGTCGAGCTGGCTCGCGCCGGCTTTTACGACGGCATGCTGATCCACCGCGTCGTGCCGGGCTTCGTGGTGCAGCTGGGCGATCCGGACGGCGACGGCTTTGGCGGGCCCGACCTGCCACCGCTGCGCTGCCAGGTGTCGACCGAGCCGTTCGACGTCGGCAGCGTGGGCGTCGCGCTCGCCGGGCGCGACACCGGCCTGAGCCAACTGTTCGTCACCTTGCGCCGCGCCCCCCACCTGACGGGCGAATACTCACTGATCGGCCAAGCCGAGCCAGGCTGGGACAAGCTCACCGCCGGCGATCGAATTCTGAAAGTGACCGTGACCGCTCTCTAAGACGGGGTCCAGCGGGGGCTGCCGCGCCGCCGCCCCAATCGCAGAAACTGCCGTGTCGGCTCCAGGCAGATCTGCTTGGCTCGAGATCGAGATAACAGGGAGGCGGGGAGGCGGGGAGTTCCGCGAGTTTTTTTGTTGTTCGAACCGTACGTCGACGCGTGGCGACTGCGCAGTCGTCGTCGGACACCGCGCGGCTCGAACCCCAAACTTCTCGACCTCGCGGACCTCCCCGCCTCCCCGCCTCCCTCTGACCATTGGTCTGATCTCACAGCTGCCCGCCCGCTAAGCCTGGTTTCTGGCGAGGCTTTCGCGAGGACCGGAGCGGAGCGTACGTGGGTACGTGAGCACCGGACCGG